>CANHZL010000001.1 GCA_947465345.1 Opitutia bacterium
ATGCATCCTCCCGCAACCCCTTGGATGGTCAAGGAGAAGGTTTACGGACCTGCCCCGGATGACCGGGGTGAGGAAAGAGTCCTTTCTGGCTGCCTGGGTAGGGATCGAACCTACGACCAAGTGATTAACAGTCACCTGCTCTACCGCTGAGCTACCAGGCAGTGCGAAAGGAGTCCAATCAAGGCAAGGTGAGGGCGTCTCTGTCAAACAAATCCTCCGGTCGGCCGCCAAGGATCAGATCCCCGAAAAGACTCCGCATTCGTCTGAAAAGCGCGGATTGGCGGGGCCGTGCGACGACATTCGCCCTGCGGCCCCCTAATCTCTGGACACCCCAGTGCGGCCTGTCTTCCTTAGGTGCAATCTCATGCGCTGGTCCCGACTTCCTGAAACTCCCAATGCCCCCGGCTTCGGCGGCGCCTTCGTGGGCACCTCCGGAGACCTGCTGCTTTGCGGCGGCGGCTCCAACTTCCCAGATAAGCCGGCCTGGGATGGCGGCGTCAAGGTCTGGCATGACGAGGTCTTCTCCTTGGCCAGCACGCGCTCCAAGAAATGGGCCAGCCTCGGAAAGTTGCCCCGCCCTTGTGGCTACGGTGTCAGCGTCTCGATCCGCCAAGGCCTCTTGATGATCGGCGGCGCGGACTCGCATCGCCACTACGCCGACTGCTACACGCTCTCCGTCGAGGAAGGCGAACTCAAGGTCCGCCCCTTCCCCTTCCTCCCCCGCCCGCTTGCCTACGCGACCGGCGCACTCGTCGGCAGCAAGGTCATCGTCGCTGGCGGCACCGAGCGCCCTGACGCGACCGCCGCCTCTTCCAGCGCCTTCGCCATCGACCTCGCCAACCTCAACGCGGGCTGGAAAGAACTTCCGCTCTGCGCCGGCTCTGGCCGCATGCTCGCCCAATCCGCCGGCACGAAGGATACGTTCTTCCTCTTCGGCGGCGTCGCGCTGAGCCCCGGAGCCAAGGGCGTCGAACGGGAATTCCTGTCCGACTGCCATGCCTTCACCCTTGGCAAGGAATGGCGACGCCTCTCCGCGATGCCTCACCCGGTCGCTGGCGCCCCTTCGCCTTGCCCGGTCTTCGAGAACGAGATCCTCGTGCTCGGGGGCGATGACGGCAAATTGGCCGGTAAGGTCGAAGCGGCCAAGCACCCGGGCTACGCGAAGTCAGTCCTCTCCTACGATAAGTCGACGGATACCTGGAAGGAAGCCGAGGAAGGCTCAGCCAACGTCCTGTCCACGGGTTGCACCAAGTGGTCTGGCGGCTACGCCCTGACCAACGGAGAGCTCCGTCCGTTCGTCCGCTCCGCCGAAGGCTGGTTGCTGCGCCCTGAGTAAATCTTGGGCTGGCAGGCTGGCAGGCAGGACCTAAAAATCATCCTGCCTTAGCATATGTCCCTCCTGATCCCATTGCCCGGACCCACCTATTCACTTGGCGTAAACACTGCCAAGGAAGAGTGGGCCCGCCAGCTGGGCGAACCAAAGTGGGCCGATTTCTTTACCAACAAAGATTGACCATGCGAACCCTACTCCTGCTCTGCCTCTTCGCCTCGTCCACCTGGGCGGCCGACGGCGCCGATGTCACCGTCTTCGAGGCTAAGAAAAACCTGACTCATTCGTCGGTCCGCATCCCCGCCCTACTGCGCACCAAGAACGGTACGCTGATTGCCGCTGCCGAAGGACGCGACAAGTCAGCCGACCAAGCTGGGAATGATTTGGTGGTCTCCCTCTCGAAGGACGAGGGCGCGACCTGGTCTAAGCCGAGCGTCGCCTATGACCAAGGTAAAGACAGCTGTAATAATCCGACGCTGGTTGAGGACGAATTAATCGGGCGGATCTTCCTCTTCTTCCAGACCTTCCCCGCAGGTAGCCATGAGTTCGGAGGGCTACCCGCCGGGGACGCTCCAGACGGCACCAGGATTCGCGTCATCACCTCGGATGACGAAGGTAAGACGTGGTCCCGGCCGGCCGACCTAACGAAAGACCTCAAGCCGGCGGAAGCGGTGACCACGGCCTCGGGGCCTGGCGTAGGCATCAAGATGAAGCACCCTCTGCTCGCAGGTCGCCTCATCATCCCGTTCAACTCCCAGGATAAGAAGAAGAACTTCGTGAACTGGGTCGCCTACAGCGACGATGGCGGACGCTCTTGGCAGCGCGGCGCAAACGTCCCGCAGGAAGGCGGTATCCAGCTCAACGAAGTCCAGGTGGTCGAAGATCGAGACGGCACGCTCTACCTCAACTCGCGGCGCTGGAAAGGCGAAGCCACGCGCAAGGTCGCCTGGTCAAAGGACGGAGGCGCGACTTGGAGCAAGGCCGTGGACGACGCCGCGTTGCCCGACCCAACCTGCCAAGGGTCCCTGCTGCGCATCGACCAAGGCCCAGTCACCCGCATTTACTTCCTGAACCCCGCCGGTAAGGGCCGTAAAAACGGCACCCTGCGGGTCTCTACAGACGGGGGGCACACCTGGGCTGCTTCGCGCGAAGCTTTCCCGGGACCGTTTGCGTACAGCTCGATGGCGGCGCTGGCGGACGGCCGTATCGGCGTGCTTTACGAGCCTGCCGGCGACAAGGTCATCCGCTTCCGCGCGATCGACCAGGCAGGCCGCTGAGCGTCACTCGCTGGCGATGAAAGGAGCGGCCGTGCCTTCATCGACGCCGTAATAGTAGCGGATAGCACCGGCAAGGAACTCCTTCACGTCATCTGCCAGGAAAGCGCCGAAGTCGATGTCCTTGCCCTGAGAGGCCACCACGATCGCCACCGCGGGCTTATCATTCTCGCTCGAACCGCGATAGGCCAGCGACACCTTGACTTCATCGCCGACCGGTAGGCGCCAAGTCCAGCCGACATAGGGGAGGATACGCCAGCGGACGGTGAGGAGGTCGTCCGTCAGCTCGACGCGATAACGGGCGATGGTGAAAGCGAAACCCACGAGGAAGAAGGGGACGTAGAACAACGCGAGCAAGGCGAAGTGCCACCATTCCGGCTGGGTGACCATCCGCCCGTTCACCTTCACGGAGCCTTGGAACATCCCGTAGCAGAGCGCTACGCAATGGACGCAGGTGAAGACCAGCCAGAACCAGCCGAAGCAGCCGCCGAGCCGCGTCTCATAGGCCGTTGCCTGGAAGCCGGTTTCCACGGAGACCTTGGGATGCCCCTTCATGAGCTCCGCATCGGAGAGCACATTCGCCGGCCGACCCGCACTCAGGATGGCGGCGTCCGCCTCACCCTTGGCCTTCATCGCATCCAGCTTGGCCAGAAAGTCCTCGCGGATACCCATGTGCGGAACCTAAGCCGCACCAGACAGCGGCACAAGCCAACGCTGGCTTGAACCAAAGTCGTTTCTGGCTGTCCATAAGGTACCCCATGCGAAACCTCGTCGCCCTGCTCTCCCTCTCGCTCGTCGCCCTGCTGACCGGCTGCGCTACTCCGTCCGCCGAATCCTACGGCGGCGGGGCCAAGCATTCCGTGAGCTATCCGGCCTCGGATAAGCCCGGTGAACTCATCTTCCCCGCCACCTATAATCTGTGGCTGCCCGAAGGCGTGAAGCACGTGCGCGGAGTCATCGTGCACCAGCACGGCTGCGGCACCGGATCCAACAAAGGCGCCGTGACCGTCGCCGACGACCTGCACTGGCAAGCACTGGCCCGCAAATGGGACTGCGCCCTGCTGGGCCCAGTGATCGGCGAACCCGAGAAAGCGAATTGCCGCATGTGGTGCGACCCGCGCAACGGCTCGGACAAGGCTTATCTGCAAGCCCTCGCCGACCTCGCCAAGCAGACCGGCCATCCGGAAATCGCGTCCGCGCCTTGGTGCCTCTGGGGTCATAGCGGCGGCGGCTTCTGGTCGAGCATCTTGCAGGCGAAGTACCCTGACCGCATCGTCGCGATCTGGTTCCGCTCCGGCACCGCCTACTCCGCCTGGCAGAAGCCCGAGGACCCAAAACTTGAACGACAGATTCCCGAAGTGGTACTACCGCCTGCGGCCTATGAGATCCCGATGATGGCCAACCCTGGCGCCAAAGAGAACGGCGATAAACGCTTCAATGGAGCCTGGACGGGAAGCCTCGCGATGTTCAAGGCCTACCGGGCCAAGGGTGCCCCGATTGGCTTAGCCCCGGACCCGCTCACCTCGCACCAGACCGGCGACCAGCGCTACGCCGCCATCGCCTTCTTTGATGCCTGCCTTGAACTCCGCCTGCCGGAGGCCGGCCACCAGCTCCGCAAGATCGACCAGTCGAAGGCATGGCTGTCTCCCCTGCTCGGCACCGAAGCCAAGCCCGCCAGCGAATACTCCGGCGAGCTCGCCACGTCCAACTGGCTGCCTAACGCGGCCTTCGCTAAGGCCTGGGCGGAATACGTGAAGACTGGCGCCACGAACGACACCACGCCCCCGCCTGCTCCCTTTAATATCGCGGCTAAAGCCATCGTCGAAGGGGTCGAGATCACCTGGGGCGCGCACGCCGACTTCGAGAGCGGCCTCCGTCAGTTCCTCGTCAAGAAAGATGGCCAGGTCGTCGGACGCATCCCCGAGAACCTGAAAAGCCCTTTCGGCCGTCCGCTCTTCCAAGGTATGACCTACGGCGACACGCCGCTACTCCCGCTGGCGCAGATGCGCTTCGTCGACAAGGGTGCCAAGCTCGGTGCGAAGTACGAGGTCATCGCGGTCAATTCCGTCGGACTCGAGTCGAAGTAAGCTCCGCTACCTCGGACAACAAAAAGGGCCGCCCATCGGGCGGCCCTTCGTTTTTGCCTACGACCAGGGATTATTCGCCCCAGGTGCAGGTGTTGCCGGCGTACTGCGCACGGCTACCAAGTTCCTGCTCGATGCGGAGGAGCTGGTTATACTTGGCGACGCGGTCGGAGCGGCAGAGGGAGCCGGTCTTGATCTGGCCGGCATTGAGGCCGACGGCGATGTCCGCGATGGTGGCGTCTTCCGTCTCGCCCGAACGGTGGGAGATGATGGCAGAGTAACCGGCGCGCTGCGCCATGGAGACGGCGTCGAAGGTCTCGGTGAGGGAACCGATCTGGTTCACCTTCACGAGGATCGAGTTAGCGGTCTTCGTCTTGATGCCGCGGGAGAGGAACTCGGTGTTGGTGACGAAGAGATCGTCTCCGACGAGCTGGGTGTTGGCACCCATAGCGTCGGTGGCCTTCTTCCAACCGGTCCAGTCAGCCTCGGAGAAGCCGTCCTCGATCGAGACGATTGGGTAGCGCTTCTGCAGGTCCTGGTAGAACTTAATCATCTGATCGGAGTTACGCTGGGACTTGTCGGACTTGTGGAAGGTGTACTTGCCGGTCTTCTCGTCGAAGAACTCGGAAGCGGCGACGTCGAGGGCGAGGAAGACTTCCTTACCGAGCTTGTAACCGGAAGCCTTGACGGCCGCGGCGATGGCTTCGAGGGCGGCTTCATTGGAAGCAACCTTCGGGGCGAAACCGCCTTCGTCACCGACGGAGGTGGAGAGACCCTGGGCCTTCAGCACCTTCTTGAGGGCGTGGAAAATTTCCGTGCCCATGCGGAGGGCTTCGCTGAAGGACTTGGCGCCCTTCGGGACGATCATGAATTCCTGGATGTCGACCGGGGCATCGGAGTGCGCACCACC
This sequence comes from Opitutia bacterium, assembly GCA_947465345.1. The sequence goes on from CANHZL010000001.1 coordinate 5,599, forward strand.
GTTCATGATGTTCATAAGCGGGATTGGGAGGACCTTGGCGTTCGGGCCGCCGATGTAGCGGTAGAGAGGCTGGCCGAGGGCGGCCGCGGAGGCGTGGGCGGCGGCCATCGAGACGCCGAGGATGGCGTTGGCGCCAAGCTTGCTCTTATTCTTAGTTCCATCGAGGCCGATCATCGCAGTGTCGATGCCGATCTGGTCCTGCGCGTCGTGACCGACGAGAAGGGAGGCGATGTCTTCGTTGACGTTCTCGACGGCCTTGAGGACGCCCTTACCGTTGTAGCGCTTCTTCGGGTCGATACCCTTGGCGAAGGACTTCGGGCTCACGTCGCTGTCGCGGAGTTCGTGGGCTTCATAGGTGCCGGTCGAGGCGCCAGATGGGACAGCCGCGCGACCGCGGACGCCGGAGGCGAGGACGACATCGACTTCGATGGTGGGGTTGCCGCGGGAGTCGAGGATTTCGCGGGCTTTGATATCAACGATTTGGGTGCTGCTCATGATGGAAAATGAAGTCCCATAGGGCTAGGGACAAGGGGGGTGGATGAGCGAGAAAAAAGGTGTTCCGTCGCGTCGCCCTGCCCTGCGTAAAACCCTTCAAACAAGAGCCCCGGACTGGGGTTGCCAGGCCGGGGCTTCGAAGTGGTGGGGTTAGATGGACTTGAACCATCGACCTCCTGAATGTCAATCAGGCGCTCTAACCAACTGAGCTATAACCCCAATAAAGAGGAAAGTGAACAAAGGGAGGCGGCCGCCCTCTGGCAAGCCTTCAATGCACGTCGCCGAGATAGGTGGCCGAACCGTCCTGTAAGGCCTTGGCGATGACCTCTCCCAAGCCCTTGGGAGAAAGGGGGTAATCCGCCAGTCTGGCCAGCGGCAGCCATTCAAAGCCGACCTGGCGACGATCACGTTCCCGGCCCTCCCCGATGGGCGAAAGGTCTTCGCACCGACAATGAAAGACCGCTTCGACTTGATGGAAGTGGCCGTGAATTCGATGCATGGCGTGGTTCTTGCCGACGTATTCGCGGAGATACAGCAGGCCTTGGGGCACAACCGTCAACCCGAGCTCTTCCAAAACTTCTCGACGTACGGTGTCGCGCAGCGTCTCTCCGTGATTCTGCCCGCCGCCGGGCAACACGAGGAACTCACCCTCCTCAGTGCGAATCCGCACCGCGAGGATATCGCCGCCACGCAGGATGACGGCGCGCGCCGCCGTCCGGACCCCTGAAGAAGTACTACCGGACTGGCGACGAGGAGCGGACACGAGGCCACACTACCCTTACTGACCGGACAGTGAAGCCGTAAAGCGTGGGCGAAAATCGCCAGACTTACTGCATCAGCTTCTCGTCGATCTCTTGGTTGCCGTGGACCGCCTTCACGTCGTCCAAGGCCTCAAGGGCGTCGATGAGCTCCAACACCTGCTTGGCCACGGCGGCGTCGCCGACAGGCACCGGGATGCTGGAGATGTAGGCCAGCTCGGCCGACTCAGGCTTGATGGACTTCTCCTGTAAGGCCTTGGAGATAGAGTCGAAGGCCGAGATGGGGGAAAGCACCTCGAAATGGTCGCCATTGTTAACGACATCGTCGGCACCGGCCTCGAGCACGAGCTCCATAAGGGCGTCCTCGCCGATCTGGGAGGCGCCGATGAGGAACTGGCCCTTCTTCAGGAAGCTGTGGGACACGGCACCCGTCTGGGCCATGTTGCCGCCGTTATCGTTGAAGGCCTGACGGACTTCGGCCGCGGCGCGGTTCTTATTATCGGTAGTGACTTCGACGATGAGGCCGACGCCGCCCGGAGCGTAGCCTTCGTAGACGATCTCTTCGTAGATGACGCCCGGAATCTCGCCAGTGCCCTTCTGGACCGCGCGCTTAATATTGTCCGATGGCATATTGGAGGCACGGGCCTTGTCCATCAGCGTGCGCAGACGCACGTTGGATTCAGGGCTGCCGCCGCCGGCACGCGCCGCGAGAGAGATTTCCTTGGCAAGCACCGAGAAGATCTTGCCGCGCTTGGCGTCAATGACGGCCTTATGCCGCTTCGTCGTGTGCCATTTGCTATGACCAGACATGATGGGGGTTGGGTTGGAAAATCAGCCTTTGACCTTCTTCGCCGCAGGCGGGATCACCTCGACGTCGGGTTCATCCTTGGTAAGCCAGGTCTGCAGGATGGTCAATAGGTTCTGAATCGTCATGTACAGCGTGAGCGCAGCCGGCATCGGGTAGCAGATAACCGGGAAGAGCAGCGTCATCATCAGGAAAATCGTCTTCTGGGAGCTATCCGCCGAGGGGTTCGGGGTCATGCGCATCGACTGCCACATGGAGAGGCCCATGAGAACCGGAAGTAGATTCACCGGGAAGCCGCCAAGGTGGAAAATCGTGTCCGGAGCTGAGAGGTCATGGATCCAGAGGAATGAGTGCAGGCGGAGTTCGACGGTGGTCTGGAAGGCGGTGTAGAGACCGAAGAAGATCGGCATCTGGATGAGAATCGGAAGGCAGCCGGCGAACGGGTTAATCTTGTTCTCCGTGTAGAGCTTCATGAGCTCCTTCTGCATCTTCTCCGGGTTATCCTTATGCTTCTCGCGGATGTCCTGCATCGGCTTCGCGAACTTCTGCATCTTCTTCGCGGCCTTCATCTGGACGGAGGTCAGCGGCCAGGTGACGAGCTTAATGAGGCAGGTCAGGAGTACGATGGCCCAGCCCCAAGACCAGGCGCCGCTCCACTCGAGCAGCCAATGGACGCCGCCGAGGATAGCGAGAAGCAGCTTGCAGATCGCGCCGAAGGAAATGAAGCCGAGGAGTTTCGAGAACTGGAGCACAGCGACCTGGCCGTCCGGCAAAGCGGCGACACGGGCGTATTCCTTGGGGCCGACGAAGAAGTCGCCCTCAAGCGTACGGGAAAGGTCGGCAGCCGGGACGGTCTCCCACGAGGCGAAGGCCTGCAGGCCACGCTGGCCGGCTTCCAGCGGCACGGGAAGCACGACGACTTCGGTGCGCGGGCCACGAGCAGCAGCGTCGGCAGGGTGCAGGATGGCGGCGAAGAATTGATTGCCGGAGCCGACCCAGAGGAGAGGCTTGGCAACTGAAGCGACCGGGTGTTCGACCTGAGCCTTATGCCCACCGAGGCCGAAGAATCCGCTGGAGTCGGTGAAGACGTCGAGGCCGACGCGCGTCAGGTCATCGCCATCATAGGCGAGCACCGAGAGGAACTGATTAGCGGAGTCACCTTGGGTAGGCTGCCAGGAACCGGTCGAGACCCAGATCGAAGGAGCTGGCTTGCCAGCGACGGGAATGACCTTCGTGGCGAAGCGGAGGGAGTAGGCTTCAGCCGTCTCGCCGGCCTTAGGGGCGACAAAAGAGTAGGTGCGTTCGACACGAGCTCCGTCAAAGGAACCGACCAAGGTGATCGCATTGACCGCGGCACCGGGCTGGGCAACAAATTCGGAAAGGACGGCTTCCAATTTACCGCTAGTAGGACTCTTGATCGCAAGGGCGAGGGCTGACTCGTCGTTGCCCGCATTGAAGGTGACGATGGCCTTCTTGGAGACGTCGGCGAATTCCTTCTTCAGCTCGATTTTCGAGATGGCGCCACCGCGACTGGTGAGCGTGACCTTGATGTGCTCGTTCTCGATGACGAAACTCTTGGCGTCCGCACGGGCGATGGGCTTGGCCGACTGCGAAGAAGGCGCGAGGGAGGTCGCGGCCTTGGGGCTAATCGCGGTCGGAGCGACCGGAGTGGCCGAAACCTGGGCGGTGGGTGCGGCGGCACCAGCGGGCTTCGGAGCGGGCTTAGTCAGGAAGAAAAGGGCGAAGGCGCCGACGATGCAGGCCATACCTAAGAAGAAGTTCTTGCGATCCATGGAAAGTGAGTGGTTTGGCGTAGGGAACGGACCGCCTGTGTGCAAGGCACAAGGCGCCCCGAAGGCCTTTATAGCGGGTTTTAAGCCTGAAAATGTAGCGAGGCGGCATCCTGCCCCACCCCAGCCTCAAGAACCAGGCTTGGTCGCTGGAAGCTTCGCCAACTCCGCTGGGACGGCATCGGCAGCGTAGGTCGGGAAGTTCAGCTCGAGCAACGACACAAAGGGGACGCTGAACTTGGTCTGCCCGGCGGAACGATCAACCAACGAAACGACCGCAACCGCGGTGGCGCCGTTCGCCTTCAGGATATCGAGGCACTCCTGGGCACGACCGCCGCGGGTGACGACGTCTTCGGCGACAATGACGCGCTCGCTGGGACGGAATGTGAAATTGCGGCGGAGCACGAGCTTGTCGTTCTCTTTCTCCACGAAGACGAAACGGACGCCGAGCTGCCGGGCGATTTCCTGGCCGACGACAAGTCCTCCCATCGCGGGCGCGAGCACGGTGTCGCAAGGATGGGCGGCGAGCTTCGGGCGCAGTAGCTCGATGAGGCGAGTGACCTTATCCATATGCTGGCAGACCTGCGCACACTGGAAGAAATGGCCGCTATGCAGGCCGGAGCGCAGGAGGAAGTGGCCCGTGAGGAGAGCCTTGGAATCGCGGAAAATCTGGAGGACTTCTTCTTGGGACGAGCTCATGCTGCCTCTGGTTAAGGGAAAAACTCCTTGCGGGGCGAGGCGATATCCAGTCCCGACCCGCAAAAGGTTCGCCCTTCGCCGCCGGCCGGGTAACAAAGAAGACCTCCCCATGGATAATAGCGTGAGCCAGCAGAAAGCCGCCCAGGCCAAACAGTGGATCGTCATCGCGGCCGGGGTCCTGATGGTCATTCCATTCGTCCTCCTGGCATTAAGCCTTAAAACGACACCGACACCCACCGCCGGGATGGTCTGGATTCCCGGCGGAGGATTCACGATGGGGACCGACAAGGTCGACGATAAGCACCCCGAAGAGGCTCCCGGCCATGCCGTCGAGGTGAAAGGTTTCTGGATGGATGTCACTGAGGTCACCAATGCGCAGTTCCAGGCTTTCGTAGACGCGGCTCACTACATCACCGACGCCGAGAAAGACCTCGACCCGCGCGACTTCCCCAAGGCACCCCCAGAATTTCTCAAAGGCGGATCACTGCTTTTCAAGAAAGTCTCGGGCGTTAATCCTTTCCAATGCGGTGTCGGCAACCTGCCTTGGTGGAACTTCACCGCCGGCGCCAACTGGCGGCACCCAGAGGGGCCGGCCTCCTCCCTCAAGGAGCGGATGAATCATCCCGTGCTATGCCTGACCTACAAGGACGCCCAGGCCTACGCCAAGTGGGCGGGCAAGCGCCTACCGACCGAAGCCGAATGGGAATTCGCCGCGCGCGGCGGCCTCAAAGACAAGCCCTATGTCTGGGGCGACCAAGAACGTCCCGGCGGAAAGATCATGTGTAACCATTGGCAAGGGAAGTTCCCCGAGCGTGACAGTGGCGAAGATGGCTTCACGGCCGTCGCGCCGGTGAAATCCTTCCCCCCCAACGGCTATGGGCTCTACGACATGGCCGGCAATGTCTGGGAGATGTGCGAAGACTGGTACGGCGTGGAGTATTACAAAGTCTCGCCCAAGGACCGCCCGCCCGGTCCCGCTGTCGGCCACGACCCCGAGGGCACTGGCTTCGGCCAGCACGTGATCCGTGGCGGCTCCTGGCTATGCGACGAAGGCTACTGCTTCCGCTATAGCGCCACGGCACGCCAAGGCCTGGATATGCTGACATCGACGAACCACGCTGGCTTCCGCTGCGTGTCCGACGAGCCCGCTCCGGCGAAGAAGTAAGCCTTACTTCTTCTCCTGGTAATCCAGATCCTTGCCGAAGGTCTCTTCCATCGTCGCCAAGGCCACGAAGGCGGCACCGAAGCAGATGACACCGAGGATCGCACCGGCGATGGGCGGGGCGACGCGAGCCTGCGCCAGCGGCATAGCGAGGTAGGTGAACAGGAACGTCAGGGGCACCAGCGAACCTCGGGCGAAGTTGGGCACGGTGGTCGCGACCGTGGCGCGCAGGTTCGTGCCGAACTGCTCGGCGGCGATTGTGACGAAGAGCGCCCAATAACCCATGCCGAAGCCCATCAGGAAGATGAGGCGGTAGTAGGCATCGGAACTCCAGCCATTCGAACCGAAGAGGTAGAATCCGACGCAGGCCAAGCTGAACAGGAGAAAGCCGAGGACGACCTTCTTGCGGGAACGTAGCAGCTGGCTGCCGACGCCGCTGGCGAGGTCTCCGAACGTGAGCCCGAGATAGAAGGCGGCGACGGACCAGTTGTCCTTGATGGGCTCGCCGGTGATACCGTTGGCGGGAGCGAAGACGGTCGAGGCGCGCTGAACGAGGATGCCGATCATGAACCAGGTCGGGAGGCCGATGAGGATGCAGCGGAGGTAACGCAGGAAACGGTCGCGGTTCGAGAAGAGCGCAAAGAAGTTGCCACGGGGGACCGAACCCTCGTCCGCATGGTCGCGGGCCTGGTGATACATGCCGGACTCACGTACGCCGACACGCAGGGCGAGCAGCATCAGGCCGAGACCTCCGCCGATGAAGTAGCTCATGCGCCAGCCTTCGACGGACGTGCCAAAGAAGCCGCCGACGAAGCGTCCGATATCACTGACATGGTCGGCCATGTAACCCGCAACGACGGCGCCGAAGACGCCGACGGTAGCCACGAGCGCGGTCCCGTAACCGCGACGCTCCTTGGAGAGCGTCTCCGAGACGAGCGCGATGCAACCGCCCAGCTCGCCTGCGAGACCAAGCCCGGCGATGAAGCGCCAGGTGGCATAAGCTTCGAAGCTGTGTACGAAACCGTTGGCGATATTTGCGACAGAATAGAGCAGGATGGAGCCGAAGAGGGTCGTCAGACGTCCCATCCGGTCGCCGAGAATGCCAAAGAGGATACCGCCGAGCAGCATGCCGGCCATCTGCCAAGATAGGAGATCCTGATACCAAGCGGCGCCGCTGATGAGGTGCCCAAGGCCGAGGCTTGTCAGGCTATCCTTGCGGATCGTCATGAACAGCGTGAGGTCGTAGATATCAACGAAGTACCCGAGCGCTCCGACAATCACGGCCGGCTGAAGCAAATCCTTCCAGAGAGGACGTTGTTGGGCCGAGAAATCCGGGGTACTCATGGGGCGGGGTTACGCCTTTAGACCGTGCAGATTGGCCATGGAAATGCCAGATAACATTGCCCCGGTGACTCCGAGAAAGCCCTGGTCGGTACCGATGAGGAAGAGGTTCGCGAGGTCGGTCCGCCCGTCACGACGCTTCACGGTCGAACCGTAGATCGCGCCGTTGAGATGGCCGGTGAACTTACGGACGGTCCGCGGCGTAAAGACGTCAGTCGAAGTCAGCGCGGAGTCATGGGTCGCGTCAGCGACGGCGGGCAGATGGGCGCGGGCGACGCGATTGAGGCGTCCGCACCACTCCTGCTTACGGGCCTGGTACTCGACTTCCGGCAATGCGCACCAGGCGTCATGATTGGCCAGGGCCGTGACACGGAGCCAACCTTCGTCCAGCGCCCTGCCCTCTCCGTATTGATAGTTGTTCGGGATACAGATCACGCCAGAACGTGGATCGACCAGTTCCTTCGGCGAACGGTAGCTGAAACGTTCGTCATCGCAGAAAAAGACGATGGTGTCTTTCCAGCCGAAACCGGTAAACGCGGCGGGGTCATAGGTGGCGATGGTCTCGGCATAACCGAGGCGACCGATGGTCGCGGCCCCGGCGATAGGCTCCACATCGGAACGCAGGCGCATCGTCTCGACCGCTCCGGCCGAAGAATAGACCGCCTCGGCGGTGACCTCGCTCCCGTCGTCCAGAACGAGCGCGGCGGCGCGACCGGCGCGCACCTCGATCTTCCGGACGCCGCACTTCATGCGCCGCTCGACGCCGTGCTCGCGACAACGATCGGTGAGCAGTCGGATGACCTGGCGGACGCCGATGAATGGCCGCGCGAAGCCTTCGCGGAAAAGTGAGCGCCACATGACGGCGAACTGTGAGACCTCGATATCATCCTCCAAGGCGCTCCCGTAGAAACAGGTAGGCAGGAGCAACATGTCGCGCAGCAAGGGGTCTCCAAGGCGCTCGTCGAGCAGTGCTCGCGCCGAGCCGCCATGCGCCTCGAGGGCGGCCTCGTCCAGCCCAGTAATCCAAGCGTCGAGCTCGCGAAAGCGGTCAACGGATTTCGGAAATTCGCGGGCGACATCGGCCAACAGGGACTCGTAGTCGTTGTTCAAGCGGAGGTTCTTCCCGGCCATCGTGACGCGGGAGCCGAACTGCGGACAGAGATCGAGTTCTTCGCGGCGGATACGGAGCTGGCGCATTAACTTGACCAAAGGCGCGCCCTTGGCGCCTTCCGGCACCCAATTGGTCAGCGCATGCAGCCCGACGTCATACTTGCGCTTACCGCGCGCGTAAAAGGAGTTGAGTCCACCGGCGGCGTTATGACGTTCCAGCACCAAGACCTTGCGCCCGAACATCCCTAAGCGTACCGCGGCGGCGAGACCGGACATGCCTGCGCCGATGATGACGGCGTCGTAATGGGCGGTGCGGGTGGACACGGGCCTAAGGTCGCAGAAGTCGCCAACAGGTCAAGCGACGCCCTCAGAGGGTCGTGATCCGAATGACCTCTTCCGCGGCCTGCGTGACCTGCTGGGCCGTGATGCGCGCCAAGGCCCGGTCCATGCGCGCGAGATAATCGGCCCGGAGTTCGCCTTCGAACATCGCGGTGTCGACGCGGACCACCCGATTCACCGTCCCCCATGGCCGAGCGCGGGCATAATCGGAAGGCCCGAAGACTCCGACCACGGGCGTGCCGACCGCCGCGGCGAGCTGCAACACCGAGGAATCGGCCCCAAGAAAGAGGCGCGCCTCCTTAATGAGCCGGGCCAGCTGGGAAAATCGCAGCCGGCCGGCCGTCGACATCGCCACCGGACCAATGAGGCCGCAGAGGGCTTCAGCCATGATGCGCTCCGCACCGCCGGGTCCGGCCGAGACCACGATACGTTCCACCGCGCGGGATGCCACGAGCTCACGAGCGACCGCCGCCCATTTGTCGATCTCCAGAATCCGCTCCGGGCGGGTGGCGCCGGGATGAATGACGGCGAAACGACCTTCCTCCAGCATCATCCCGTGCTCCTGCATGCGTGAGGGCGCAAACCACATCGCTGGGGTCTCCGCATGGAAACCCAGGACGCGCGACATGACTTCGTGATCGCGGGCGGCCTCATGCGGATCCACGACGGCGCCGAAAACCTGCTGGTGCATTAGAGGGCGGAGATACAAAGCGGCATGGCCGGCGCAAGCGCGCACACCCGCTCCACTCAAGGCCACGAGGCGATTAGCCAAAGGGTGGCCGCCCAGCGCAAGGGCGACGTCAAAACGCTGACGACGCAATCGGGAGATCAGCGCCAGGGCGGACCCTTCGGCACCAAAGCCAATCGTCTCGACGACCGCCGGACACCCTTCCAGCGCGACCTCCGACCCAGGCGAAGTGACAAAGGTGACCTGCGCCCCAGGGTGACGTTCGCGGATTGTGCGCAGCCCCGCCGTCGCGGCCAACGCGCCGCGCAGTCCGGTAAATTTAACAACCAGCAAGCGCATCTCAGGCGGGCCCCTTGGACTGGTTATCCCAGAGGCGTCGGAATAGCTCCGACGAAGCATACACCGCCTCACGGGAGCCATCGGCGACGATGCGGCCGCCGTCGAAGACGAGGACGCGATCCACATCGCGGATCGTACTAAAGCGGTGGGCGACGATGAGCGTAGTCCGACCCTTCATGAGGAGCGCCAGCGACTGCTGGATGCTGCGCTCGGTATCGGTATCAAGCGCGGATGTAGCTTCATCGAGGATGAGAATCGGCGCGTCCTTGAGGAACGCACGGGCGATTGAAACGCGCTGACGTTGGCCGCCGGAAAGACGACCGCCACGCTCGCCCACCTTGGTCAGGAATCCATTCGGCTGTGCTTCGATAAATTCCAACGCACCGGCCAGACGGGCGGACTCACGGACCTCCGCATCGGTGGCGGCGGGCCGACCAAGCCGGATATTCTCAAGGATCGATTCGTTGAAAAGCACCGGCTCCTGTGAGACGAGCGCGATATTAGAACGAAGATTGGCCTGGCGGACTGCCCGGAGATCCTGACCATCGATAAGGACGGCGCCCTGCTGGGGGTCGAAGAAGCGCGGCACCAGGTTGACGAAGGTGCTTTTTCCCGCGCCGCTCGGGCCGACGAGCGCGACCGACTGGCCGGCAGAAATCTTCAAAGTCACGTCGGCGAGCACCGGATCGGCGGCATAGCTGAAGGAGACGCCGCGCATCTCAAGGTCGCCGCGGACGCGTGACAGCGGGCCGGCTTCGGCGGCATCCGCGACCTCGATTGGCGCGAGGATGATCTCCTCGAGGCGGACGAGACCTGGCGCAGCCATGCTGAGGCGGGTGGTCACGTTACCGAGACGCTTGACGGGGCCGTAGGCGAAATAGAAGGCGATGATCAACGAACTCAGTTCGGCCATCGTGAAGCCGTTCATGGCGCCGACGCCGATGGCCGCGGAGATGCCCAGCGCAGCGGTCATCTCCACCATCGGCGAAAGGGCTTTCTCGTAGCGAACGAGCTTACCCTGCAACCGCAGGCCTTCCTGGCTGGCTTCATTGAAGCGCTTCGCTTCACGCTCCTGCAAGCCATAGGCTCGCACCTCGCGGGCCGATTGAAGGTTCTCGACCGCGATGCTATTCAGGTCAGAAGCAGACTCCATACCTTGGCGCGAGCGGCGCTGAATGCGCATGCCGACGGCGCGCACGAGCAGGACCGCGGCGGGTACGACAAGGAGACAGGCTAGAAACCAGTAGCCGTTCTCATGTGAGAAACAGATCACGAGCACGTAGCCCAGAGCGAAGACTAAGGTCAGCGGCTGGACGATCAGGTCGTTCGACACATCGACGAGCACCAGGCGGACAGAATTAGCATCCGCGATCAGACGGGAAAGTAGATCGCCAATTGAAAGGCGACCAAAGAAACCTAGGTGCAGCTGCTGCAGTTTGGCGAAGACATCGCGGCGCACGGCTTCGATGACGCGCAGTCCGGCGAGATTAAGCAGGTAGGTCGAAAAGAATTCGCCGAGACCACGGAGGAGCATGACGGCGGGCAGAAAGCCAATCGCGAAGGCCAGCTCGTGCCCCTTGGGTAAGAACAAGATGGGGGCACCACCCAGCCGATTCGGCCAGGAGAGCAACGGGGCGGCGCGGGCGGCCTCGGAGCCAAAGACCGCCGGAAGTACCTTGCCCATTAGGAAAGGCAAACCCAGCGCGTTAGCCGCGGCAAAGACGATGGCCGAGAGCAACGAAAGGAAGAGCAGCGTACGGCTTCCCTTCAGGTAGGGCAGGTAGAGCTTGTAGCGGCCTCGGAGCACGCCACCAGCGTGGCCACGAGCCCCTCGGGTGGAAACACCAAATCTTTCCTATTTCTTCTTTGGGAACGCGACCGAGAGAGCAATCGCGAGGGCCAGAATGAAGCCAATGATCGAGAGGGAGACCGATGTCGGGACGTGGACCTTACCTTCATGGACGAGCGACGCTGGCACCCAGCCGCCGAGCTGACCGGTGGCCTGGCCGATCCCCGCCGCCCAAGGCAGGATCATCTTTAGTCCGATGAAGACCAAGATAAAGGACAGGGCCGGCTTGAGGAAGCGGAAGAGGTGCATGAAGCCCGAGATGGCGAAGTACATCGAGCGCAAGCCCATGATCGCAAAGATATTCGAGGTGAAGGCGATGAAACGCTTCTCCTCGATGGGCATGCCGGAAGGCAGGATGCCGAGTACGGCAGGGATAGAATCGATCGCGAAGAGGAGGTCGGTACTCTCGATGACGATTAAGACCACGAAGAGAGGCGTAAAGACGCGGCGTCCGTCCTCGCGGGCGACGAAGGCTTCGCCGTGTAGCCGATTGGTCACCGGCAGGAATCGCCGGATCATCCGGACGATGAAATTCTCGTCGACACCCTTCCCTTCGGACTCGTCATGGGAAAAAGCCATCTTCACGCCCGTGAAGAGCAGGAAGGCGCCGAACAGTGGCAGAAGGAGGGCGAAACGGTCGACGGCGGCGATGCCGGCGATAATGAAGACCGCGCGCATGGCGACGGCTCCAATAATCCCCCAGAAGAGCACGCGGTGCTGCAAGTGCGCGGGAATCCCAAAATGGGCGAAGACCAGGATGAAGATGAATAGATTATCGACGGAGAGAGCCAGTTCGAGCACGTACCCAGCAGCGAAGAGCTCCGCGTCTTCGGGCCCCTGCCAAGCGGAAAGCAGGAAGGCGAACCCGACGGCCAGCGAAACCCAGACCACACACCAGGCGACGGCCTCTTTGAAACTGGGCGCCTGATCGGCACGCTTCTTGAAGACACCAAGGTCCAAGGCGAGCATGAGCCCGACGAACCCCAGGAAGCCCCCCCATGCCCAGCCGGGAATCACCAACGGAGCTTCGGCAACGGCGGAGAGGACAACGGACATGGGTTTGAAGTTAGCCCAAACGGGAGGGAGTCAAGCCCGCCCCACCGATGCGGGCTTGCCCGCCCCACCCCGCGTCGGCTTACTAGCCTTCGCGTTCCCGTAGTTCAACGGATAGAACATTGGTTTCCTAAACCGAGGATGTGGGTTCGATTCCCGCCGGGGACAGCGACGCGGACCAGCGGACTACTTCTTTAGTCGGTAGGCTTGGACCCGCGTGTTCGCGGAACGTCGGTAGACCGCATCGACGTCTTTCAGCTGCATGAGCGCCCAAGGCGCCAGGATACTATCCCCGTTCTTGGTCAATACGATGTCGTCAGCGATATGTACGCAGGTGTGCAGGCCCGCGCCATCATCCACGAAACAGAGCACGTCGCCGAAATGATAAGGGGCGTCGACCACCTCGTAATCCTTCAGCAGGTGCTCGGCCGCGAGCTTGGTGTCCAGATAGATATCCTTGGGCGTGTCATTGAAGAAATTGAGCGAGGTCCAATGGCAGTCGGGGAAGCGTCCCTTCAGCCCGAGCTCCATCTCCGGGAACGTGTAAATGCGCTGCCGGAGCAGCGCTGGCAGAAAGTGAGTGATGTCGACCGTCTGCGCGGCGCGGCGCTGCGTGATCGCAGCGATGAACGCCGAACGCGACGAATCGGCGTGGTCGGCCACCCAATAATTGGCGAAGGCCTTATGGTCACCGACCAACGGCAACTTTAGTTCGACAATCAGGCTCCGCACCCGGGTGATGGAACGAAAAACCAAGTTCACCTCTTCAGGCGACTTGGCCAGACTGATTAAGGCCTGGACATCGCTGAAGACCGTGGCTCCGCCACGCTTCCAGAGCAGGCGGCGGAAGAGGGCCTGCTGGGAAGGCGTGAGCAAGGCCCCTTGCATCCAGTCGTCCACATCTCCTCCATGGATGAAGACTGGGTCGCGCTGGTATTCATTGGTCGCATGCTTCGCCAGCTCGAGGTAGAGAGCGCTGCGAGATTCCTCGGAGAGCGCCGTGAGGTCCTCGACTTCCGGAAGTAGGACGACGCTGTTGCCACTGGCGACATGTCGCACGGGACTAAGGAGACGCTCGATGACCGCATCCGGCACCTTAGCCTTAGCAAGCGTCTCGCGGACGGCGCGAACCGTGGTCTGATCGAAGGTCCAGCGGGTTACCTTGCTGGGCTTAGCCACGACGGCCAGGAGGCTTTGCGGCGGCTCGAGGTAGACAGCACGTGACTCAAGCTGCCCCCAGGGGCCAACCTTGCTGGTCAACAGCGGCTCCACAACGGCTCCCCCGACGATCCCCCAGCAGACGGCGGCTAGAAGGCCGAGAGAGCGAGGGAGCCATAGATTCACACCTTTTTAACAACAAGGTGGGCGGGAAGTTCCAAACAAATTATGACGCTTGGCTGTAAAAGTACGGTGACGCTCCGGCCGGCTGGTGGCGTTTCGCATTGTAGGGGAGAGGCTTTCGTAGCACGGATAGGGACCTTTTCCGCCGTGCCCAGACCCAAGACCAAGAAACCCGCCGCCCCCGCGCGCGGCCGCGCCAGCAAACCTTCCCCCCGCCGCGCCACCAAGCCGGTCCGCCGCCAGGCCGACGCCGCTTCCACCTCCACGCCCGAAGCCGCCAAGGCCCAGCCCAACCAGCGTATCGGCGTACTCATCGACGCCGATAACGTCTCCCACCAGCACCTCCCCACCCTGCGCCGCTTCATTGGCGAGACGGAGATCTCCGCCGCCCGCGCCTACGGCGACTTCAACGGCCGGCTCAGCGGCTGGCGGTCTGCCGCCCAAGACTGGCCCGAGCTCGATCTCGTTGATCAACGTAGCTACACGCCCGGCAAGAACGCGGCCGACATGCGCCTGACGATCGACGCTGTGAAGCTGATGGCCGGCTCCAATCCGCCCACGACCCTGATCTTCGTCACGAACGATAGCGACTTTACCCCGGTGGTCGAAGACGCCAAGCGTCTCGGGGTCCGGATCATCGTCATGGGCGAACGCACCCACAAAGCGTTGCGCTCCACCGCCCACCATTACCTAAATCTATCCGAATTGCGCGAACGCATGGATAATGAGCAGGCGGCGAAATCCGATCCGCGCGTCGCCCTGGGCCTCCTTGCTCAGGCAATCCGTGCCCTCGCTCCAAAAACGAACAAAGAGGTCGGAGCTCTACTCGACCAGTTCGAGAAGATGCTACCCGAACTCCGCTTCGCCGACGCCCCGCGGGCCCAGCGCGAGGCCGGCCCCCGACGCGAAGCCCGTCCGGAACGCGCCCAGCGCGAACCGCGTCCGGCCCGCGAACCCCGCGCGCCGCGCGAAGCCCGCCCAGCGCCGGATAACTCCGGGCAGGATTACCGCGACCGCCCGAACCTCTCGTCCGCCCAGCAGGCCCAAGGCAAGGCCGAGGCTGACCAGCGCCGCGCCCAGTTGCAACAGCGCCAAGACATCATCGAAGCGCTCGTCGACGTCGCCAGCGGACTCGCGCCGGAAGGCGAATGGCTGAAGGTCGAAGTCATCAAGAAGTTCCTGCTCCAGGAGCACCCTGGCCTCGAGGCTAACGCCCCGCGCTACGCGAAGTTTTACCGGATGCTCGAAGATACTGGTCGGTTCGACGTCCAGCTCCAGGGCTCGACGGTGATGGCGCGCCTGAAGGAATAAGTCTTACTTCCCAGCGAGCAGGACAAGCGGACGCATAAAGGGCGGGGTAGAAAGTTTCTACCCCGCCCTTAAGGCAGTCAACGGTCAGACCGCGGTCAGGACAGCGCGAAAGCGTAGCCGTCGACGATCGCCTGCAGGGAGGCTTCGACGAGGTTTTCGCTGACGCCGACCGTACCCCAGGAGGCTTTGCCGTCGGAAGAGCGGATGACCACGCGGGTTTTGGCTGCGGTCCCGTCGGTACCTCCGAGGATGCGCACTTTGTAATCCACGAGGCTGACCTTCGCCAGCTTCGGGAAGGACTTCAAGAGAGCGGAACGCAGCGCCTGGTCGAGAGCATGGACCGGTCCGTCGCCTTCGGCCACGGTGAGGGTCTCCTTGCCGCCGATGCTGAGGCGGACCACGGCTTCGCAATAGGCCGAGCCGTTGGCGCCGCGCGCGGTGACATGGTAGGAGGCGACCTCGAAAGGCGCGGCCTTACTCTTGCCGATATGGCGGCGGAGCAGGAGCGCGAGCGAGGCTTCGGCGTCTTCGAAACTCCAACCGCCGTGCTCGAGCTTCTTCAGCTCATCGAGGGCGGTAGCGGTGGCGGGATTGTCGCGGTCGAGGTCGATGCCGAGGGACTTCGCCTTGAGGACAATGTTGCTGCGGCCGGACTGGTCGCTGACGAGCACGGTGCGCTCGTTGCCGACGACGGTCGGGTCGATATGCTCGTAAGCGGCGGAGAACTTACGAACGGCATCGACGTGCGTGCCGCCCTTGTGGGCGAAGGCCGCGGTGCCGACCCACGGACGGCGAGGGTCGGGAGCGAGGTTGGCGACGCCATCAACGAAACGCGAGAGGCCAGCGAGGCCCTTGAGTGAGGTCGAGGAGACGCACTTCCAGCCGAACTTCAGCTGGGCGCAAGGGATGACCGCAGTGAGATCACAGTTGCCAGTGCGCTCGCCGATGCCGTTGACGGTACCCTGGACGTGCGAGGCACCCGCCTCGAGCGAAGCCAGCGCGTTGGCGAGGCCGAGGCCAGCGTCGTCGTGCGTGTGGATGCCGACAGGCGTCTTCTTCAGCGCGGCGAGAGCGGCGCGGGTGGCCGCGGCGACTTCAGCCGGCAGGGAGCCGCCATTGGTGTCGCAAAGGACGATGCGGTCGGCACCGCCTTCGACGGCGGCGAGCATGGAAGCGATGGCGTAGGCCGGATCTTCCTTCCAGCCGTCAATCGCGTGTTCGCAATCGTAGACGACCTCACGGCGATGGGACTTCAGGAAAGCGACCGTGTCGCGGATCATCTCGAGATTCTCCTCGGGCGAACAGCGAAGGACTTCGCGGACATGGAGGGCAGAGGTTTTACCGTAGATTGTGACCACTGGGGTGTCGACCTCGAGGAGGCCGCGCACCTGGGCGTCTTCGGAGGCGCGCACGCCCTTGCGGCGAGTCGACCCGAAGGCCGCCAGCTTGGCATGCTTGAACTTGATCTTCTTGGCGCGGGCGAAGAACTCGACATCACGGGGATTGGAGCCCGGCCAGCCGCCTTCGATATAGGTCATGCCGAAGCGCTCGAGCTCGGCGGCGATGCGCAGCTTGTCATCGACGGAGAAATGAATGCCCTGCCCCTGCGAGCCGTCGCGGAGGGTGGTATCATAGATTTCGATCGAGCGTGCCATGGTGGTGTGGGTGGGAAAGAGGTGTAAAGGGAGGGGGCCGTTCCGGGCGCCGCGGAACGGGGAGTCGCCCGTCGGGCGTTCCGTTCAGCGGGCTTAGAGCCCGATGATGGTAATAATCGCCGGAATGATGGCACGACCGTCCGCGATGCGGAGGGAGGTCGAAGACTGGGCCAGGGATTCCATGACGAAGACCCTGACTTCAAGGGCCGAGGCATTGAGAGTCAAAGGCAAAGGAGCCCGAAGCAGGTCGACGCTCGCCAAAAGGCCAATAAATGCCCATTTATCGGCCCATGCGCCGCCTCGCCGCCCTTCTCCTGCTCTTGGCGGGCGCCATCTCCTCGCCGGCCCAGTGGCAGATCTTCGCGGAGAAACTGCCGAAGCCTGGCACCTGGGCACGCTACCAGCACGAGACCATCCGCGACGGCAAAGCAGTCTCAAAGAGCGAACTCAGCCTCTCGATTCGCACCGGCATGAACGTCGGCGGCAAGCCGCACGTCTGGTTCACGGTCGAGCCAGTGGGCTGGCTGGGATCTCGCGAACAAGCTCCACTGCGGCTCCTCCTCAGTGCGGACATGGATCGCAAACGCGCCAGCCGCCTCATCGAGAACGCCCAGGAGATCGTCTTCTCCAACGCCGTCAAAGGTTCCTATCACATGACCCGCGAAGACATCGCCTGGGTATCGAAGTGGGCGAACCTGACCTACACCAGCGAGTTGAACGAGGATACGCCCGCGAAAGAAACCATCGAAGCCGTAGGCAAACCCTTCACGTGTGAGCGCATGAAGATGCTCGCGAGCACGGTGACCGACCCGCCGATGGTCCCGAAGCAGACCATCGAATTTAAAGGTACCGTCTGGCGGTCCGACGCGACCCCCTTCGGCGTCGTGCGAGCGGAGTGGGTCGAGAAGACCACGAAGAAGGACCGTAACCGCGAGGAAACCCGCCGCCTCACCTTGCTGGCGAGCGGCTGGGAAGCGCCGCCAGCCGAACCAGTCGACCGCGGTAAAGACTTCTCGGTCTGGCGCCTTATCTTCAATCGCTAAGGCTTCAAAAGGACCAGCCCACCCGGGTTAAATCGGATGGGCTGGCGTTAAATGGTGGCCTGAGTCGGAATCGAACCAACGACACGACGCTCTTCAGGCGTCTGCTCTACCAACTGAGCTATCAGGCCAATTAACTGGACGTTCAGAAGGACAAAGCCCCCCTTCCCTGTCAATCCGACAAGGAAGAGAGGCTTAAAAAGGCCTTCAGAAGCTGAATTTCCAAGCCGACAGGCGACGTTCGACCTCGGCGATGACTTCGGCTTCACCGGCCTCGCCCTTATCGGAAACGAAGGTCACGGAGAAGCGAACGAACGAACCGCAATCATCCCACGGCACGGTGGAGATGAGGTGCTCGGTGATCATCCACTGCGAGAAGGCCTCGCCGGAATCAAAGCTCACCGTGCCGGAAGGACCGGTGGCGGACTTCGGTGCGGGCATGTAGAGGAAGAAGCCGGCACCGGGCTTACGCACCTGGAAGCCGAGCTTAGCGAGGACGCCGACGAGCTTGTCCATGCGGCGCGAATACTTGGCAGCGATGGCCTTCGGGATGGAGACTTCGTCGAGACCAGCAGCCCCGGCCTTCTGGATGCCGAGGAACTGACCGGAGTCAGAATTGTCTTTCACATCGCCGTAGGCACGGACGAGCAGCGCGTTGCCGGCGACGAAGCCGATACGCCAGCCGGTCATATTGTGGCTCTTGGAGAGCGAATGCAGCTCGAGGGCGACGTCCTTCGCGCCCGGGACCTGCAGGATCGAGACCTGCTCAGCGCCGAAGTGAAGCGAGCCGTAGGCCGCGTCTTGAATGACGACGAGGTTATGCTGCTTAGCGAAGGCGACGACTTCCTCGAAGAACTTGCGGGTAGCGACGGCGCCGGTCGGGTTGTTCGGGTAATTGAGGACGAGCACCTTGGCCTTGGCCAAGATGTCGGCAGGGATGGACTTTAGATCGGGGAGGAAGTTATTCTCGGCGGTGAGCTTCAGGTTATGGACGAGTCCGCCATAATACTTGGCGTGTGTGCCGAACACCGGGTAGCCTGGGACGGTCATGAGGACGTAGTCGCCAGGATTGATGAGGCAGCCCGGGAGAATCGAGAGCGCAGCCTTGGAGCCGATCGAGTGAAGGACCTCGGTGTCGGCGTCGACGGTCACGCCGAAGAGATTCTGCATGTAGCGGGCGGCGGCCTGCTTGAAGTCCGCGCCACCGTTGTCGGCGTAGCCACGATTCTCGGACTTGGCGGCTTCGGTCTGCAGCGCTTTTACCACCATCGGGAACGCCATCTCGTCGGGCTCGCCGACGCCGAGGTCGATCAGGGCGACGTCGGGCTTCGCCTTCTTGGCGGCGGCCTTGGCGCGCTTGATTTTTTCGAACTTATAGATCGCGGTCGACTTACCGTAATTGACGCCGCCGATGCGTTCGGCGAAAAGCTGCTGGATATAGGAGTCGGACATGGTGATAAGGCCTTAAAAAGAGGGGCAAAGCGGCGGATGGCAAGCGGACTCCGCCCATGGCCTTGCCTAGGTCCGTCTCCGGGCGATAATGACCTCATGGAACCAACCCCTGGGCAGCCAAAGAACATCGGACGTGCCATCATACTCGCCATCTCCTGTAACGTCATCGGGGCGCTAGGAGCCTTCACCACGAGGCCCGAGATTAAGGGGTGGTATTCCGAACTTACCAAGCCGGGGTTCAATCCGCCCAACTGGATTTTCGGGCCCGTCTGGGTCACGATCTATATCTGGATGGCCTTAGCTGCCTCCGCCGCATGGGATGACCGGCCGGCCCGTCGTACGTTCTTCATCATCCTGCTGGTGAACGCACTCTGGTCCCTGCTCTTCTTCGGGATGCATCGTCCCGACCTCGCGCTGATCGATATCCTGGCTTATCTGATTCTGCTCATCGTCTGGATTCGCCAGCTCTGGCCGCAGCATCGCGGCTACGCCCTGCTCCAGCTTCCGCACCTGCTCTGGGTGAGCTTCGCCACCACGCTCAACGCAAGTATCTGGTGGCTGAATAAATAAAAAGGCCCCGAGAGACGGGGCCTTCGTGAGCGACTGGCGGACGCCTTAGTCTGCAAGCTTCGTCCAGCGGGCGTTACCCTTCGAGGACTTCACCGCAGCCTCGATGAAGGCCATGCCGGTGACGCCGTCGTCAATCGACGGGAAGTCGTAGCCGTCCTTCGGAGCCTTGCGGCCTTCCAGGCGGTCAGTGATGGCTTCGGCGGCGGCGCGATAGATGTTCGCAAACGCTTCGATGAAGGCTTCCGGGTGGCCGAACGGCGTGCGGCTATACTTCTTGCAGGCGGCGCCGTTGTAGGAGTTGCCGCGACGGTGAACCTGACGAGGCTGGTCGAGATACTTCACGATCAGCTCATTCGGATGCTCCTGGTGCCACTCGAGCGAAGCCAGGGTTCCATAAACGCGGATGTTCAGATTGTTCTCGTCGCCGGTGGAGATCTGCGAGGCGTGGAGAACGCCCTTCGCGCCACCTTTATAGCGGACGAGCATGTTGGCGTCGTCGTCGAGCAAACGACCGGGGATGAAGGTACTGAGGTCGGCGGCGATCTCCTTGATTTCGAGGCCGGTGACGTACTGGACGAGGTTCTCGGCGTGCGTGCCGATATCGCCGACGCAATTCGAGACACCAGAGCAGTTCGGATCCATGCGCCAGTTAGCGATCTTCTGAATCTTGCCGGACTGCAGCGCGCCGATGCCATAACCCTGAGGGTACTCGACGAGGATCTTGTTAATCTTGCCGAGCTTACCGGCGGCCACGAAGTCGCGGGCTTCCTTGACCATCGGGTAGCCGGTGTAGTTATGCAGCAGCGCGAAGACCAGGCCGCTCTTCTTGACGACGGCCTTGAGCTTCTTCGCTTCGGCGAGGGAGAACGCGAGGGGCTTCTCGCAAATCACGTGGATGCCGGCTTCAAGGAAGGCCTTGGCCACGGGGTAGTGCAGGTCATTGCGTGCGACGATCGACACGAAGTCGATGCGGTCGCCCAGCGGGCGCTTGGCTTCAGCCTTGGCCATCTCAGCGTACGAAGCGTACACACGGGCGGGGTCGAGGTTGAAGTCTTGGCCGGAGAGGCGGGACTTCTCGGGGTCCGAGGAGAACGCGCCGGCGACGAGGTCGATCTTACCGTCGAGGGCCGCCGCCATGCGATGCACGCCGCCGATGAAGGCGCCGCGACCGCCGCCGACCATGCCCATGCGGAGTTTACGATTAAGGGATGCCATAGGTGTGTGAATCAGAGAGAGACGGGCTTGCCGGACTTCGCCGAAGCGTAGATGGC
Organism: Opitutia bacterium; assembly: GCA_947465345.1. Next base: position 26,667 of record CANHZL010000001.1, read on the forward strand.
GTCGATAACCTGCATCAGGCGGTAGGCCTGCTCAGGCGTATTCAGCGGCTTGGCGCGGCCTTCAATGGCCTCGATGAAGTTCGCGGCGGAAGCAATGCGGCCCATGTCCTCGCACGCAGGCGTGACGATGGAGCGGTTCACGCTGTTGCCGTTTTCCTGGACGTAGAGTTCGCAGGTATCGATCGCGGTGTTGTCGAGGCCGTCGATGCCGAAGAGGCGCTCGACCTTGCCGCCAGCCTTGGTGCCTTGGAAAACAACGGAGACTTCCTCGCGCTTGATCATCTCAGCCCAAGAAACCTGCAGGGTCAGCACCTGGCCGGTCTTGAAGGTGACGAAGCCATGCGCGGCGTTCTCGACGTCGGTGACGCCGCCGACGCGGTCTGGGATGCCCCACGGGCCCTTGAAGGACTTGTCCTGAATGAAATCATTAAAGGTCTGGCCGAGGACGTGCGCCGGCTCGGGATAGCCCATGAAATACATCGCGAGGTCAACCATGTGCAGCAAATCAATGAGCGGACCGCCGCCGGAGAGCTCCTTAGTGGTAAACCAGCCGCCGAAGCCCGGGATGCCGGTGCGGCGGATCCACTTCGCTTGCGCGGAGTTGATCTTACCGACCTGACCCTGCTCGACGTACTTGATCATCGCCTGCGACTCGGGACGGGCGCGGTTGTTGAAATTGAACATCACGTGCTTTCCCGACTTCTTGGAGGCGGCGATGATCTCGAGGACTTCCGGAGCGCTGAGCGCCGGAGGCTTTTCACAGAACACATGCTTACCGGCGTTGAGGCACTGGATGGCGAGCGCAGCGTGGAACTTGTTCGGAACGATGACGCTGACGGCATCGAGGTCCTTATGGGCCGCGAGCATGGCGTCGACGGACTCGTAGGCATGGGGGACCCCCCACTTCGTGGCGGCCTTCTGGGCGGCGCCCGGCGCGGGATCCGCGACCGCGATGATTTCCGCGCCCGCCTGCTTGAAGCCGGCGGCGTGGTACTGGAGCATGCCACCTGCTCCGATGACGCCTACTTTGGTAGCCATGAGATGTGTTCGTTGGAGAGGTGATTACTTACCCTGAGCCGACTTGTCGAAGGCCGCGTCGAAGGCGACCTTGTTGGTCGGGAAGGAGAGCTTCTTGACGAAGGCAGCCGATTCGGCGGCGCCGAAGAAGCGGTCCATACGGCCGTCTTCCCACTCGACGGAAAGCGGGCCGGCGTAGCCGACGTCGTTAAGGGCGACGATGACGTCCTCGAAACGGATGTCGCCGCGTCCGACAGAGCGGAAGTCCCAGGCGCGACGGGCGTCGCAGAAATCAGTGTGGCCGCCGAACACGCCGACCGTGCCGTCGCCGTGACCCCACCAGACGTCCTTCATGTGGGCGTGGTGGATCTGCTTGCCGAAGGTTCGGATGAACTTCACGTAGTCGACGCCCTGGTAGCCGAGGTGGCTGGGGTCGTAATTGAAGCCGAAGCGCTTGTGGTTGCCGACGGCGTCGAGCGCGCGCTGGGCGGAGGCAATGTCGAAGGCGATCTCGGTCGGGTGCACTTCGAGGCCGAAGTAGACATCGTTCTTCTCAAAGACCTCGAGGATGGGCTTCCAGCGCTTGGCGAAGTCGTCGTAACCCTTCTGCAGGTAGGCCTGATTGGTGGGCGGGAAGGCGTAGATTGCGTGCCAGATGGAAGAACCGGTGAAGCCGTTGACGACGGTCTTGCCCGAACCCTTCGGCTTATTGGCCATGTACGCCTTGCCGGCGTCGAAGAATTTGCGAGCGGCCTGAGCGGTCAGGGCCATTTCGGCGCAAGCGCGCTGGCGAACGCCTTCCGGATTGCCATCACCCCAGACGTGGGCCGGGAGGATGCACTGGTGGCGTTCGTCGATATTATCGCAGGTGGCCTGACCGACGAGGTGGGCGGAGATCGCCCAGCAACCAAGGTCGTGCTGCGCGAGGAGCTTCCAGATGGATTCGACGTAGCCCGGCTCGTTGACGGCGCGGACGACATCGAAGTGGTCGCCCCAACAGGCGAGCTCGACGCCTTCGTAGCCCATGGCTTTGACCTTAGGGAGAAGCTCGGCGATTTTGAGGTCGGCCCACTGGCCGGTGAAGAGGGTAACAGGGCGCTGTGACATGGTGAGTAGGGGTGAGCCCCCTATGTCAGCCAATCACCCCACTTTGTTCAAGTGGGCAATGCTCACAGACCTCAATTTATGCCTTACGCGACAGCGATTGGCCCAGTTCGGCCTCCAGCTTGTCGTAGGCCGCCCGGAGGGCCGGGTTTGGCTGGACGACACCCGGGGCGGGGGCGCAGAAAACAGGCTCCAGATCGGCCATCTTGGCCCCGCAAGCCCCCTCGGCGGCACGCAGGGCGGCACCTAGGGCGGCGGAATCGGAGACGGCCAGACGAAGCACCGGGGCGCCGAAGACATCCGCGAAGATCTTGGCGACGGAAGGATTCTCGGAGGCACCGCCCGTCAGGAGAAGTTGCGTCGTCGGGGTGCCGACCCATCGGCTGTGGTATCGGAGGCTAAGCGCCTGGCCTTCGACGGCGGCGCGCGGAAGCGAGGCCTTGGTGGAGGTAGCTCCGAGCGCGATACGACCGGCCGGACGACGCGGCGTGATTTCGGGCTCCTCCATTGGGAGCACGGCGGAGACGGCGGCGGGCGAGGCGTCGACAGCGGCGGAGAACGCAACCCAGTCGGCGTGTCCGCATTCTCGGCGGATCGCTTCGCGGGCGAGCGAGCCGTTGCGGACGCAGACGAGGCTCATGCTACCGCCCATGGGATTACCGAAAGCGTGGCCGAGGCCGGCGGAGTCGGTGCGGATGCCTTCGATCGCGGCGAAGAGCGTGTCGCTCGTACCCAGGCTAATGACAACCTTGCCAGGCTTCGAAGCACCCATGCCGACAAGGCTGGAAGGATTATCGCCGGTACCAATGACGACCTGACACTTCGGCGAGAAACCGTATCGGGCGACAAAGTAGGCGGAGATACCGCCGGCCACGGTCGAGCCGGGGCGGACGGGCGGAAGCTTGGCGGCGAGATCGGGCGCGGTCGCGGCGAGCGCGGCGGGAGCCCAGTCACCCTTGCGGATATCCATCAGGTTCATCCCAGCGCCATCACCGGTATCGATCGCGGCATCCTTCCCGGCGAGGACCGAAGCGAAGAAGGAAGAAACGAGATGGACGCGCTTAGTCTTGGCCCAAGCGTCAGGCTCAAGCTTGGCGAAGCGGCGGATTTGCGGGCCCGTGAAGCGCTGCGTGGCGACGGAGCCGGTGAGGTCGCAGACAGCCTGATCTCCGCCGAGAGCGGCCGCGATTTCGGCACATTCGGCCGACGTGGAAGAGTCCATCCAGATCGGTGAAGAGCGACGGGAAAGGACAGGGGAGATCTTGGCGGAGAGCGAAGTGGCGCGATTACCGTCGGCGAGCGCGGCCTCATAACCGGCGGCGAGATAGACGCTGCCGTGCTGCTGGCCAGAGACGGAGACCGCGTGGATCTGGGAGAGGTCGGTTAGTTTGGCGAGGCGGTCGAGCGTGAGCTCAAGGCCGTCGAGCCAGAGGAGCGGATCGGCGTGCACTTCGCCACCCTGCCCTCCGCGAAGGAATCCTTCCGGATGTCCGCGGTCGGGGAAGTCGGCGCCGAACGCCGCGCGGGCGCGGGCGACCGTCGTGCCTTTCGCCGTGTCCAGCACGAGCGCCGTTGCGCTCTGTGTGGACAGGTCAAGACCCAGAACGATCGCCATGGCCTCAGCGGATGTACTCGTTGATCAGATTCTCGAGCATCTCTTGGCGGCCAGACGCGAGCGTCGGTGCCTTGATGCCCTGGGCGTAGGCGTCAAGCTGGGCGAGGGTGACCTTGCCGGACTCGACCTTCTTGCCGATGCCGCTGTCCCAGGAGGCGTAGCGGTTCGAGACAAACTTATCCATCTTACCATCCTTGATGATTGCGTGGGCGATCTTGAGGCCGCGGGCGAAGGCATCCATACCGCCGATGTGGGCGTGGAAGAGGTCGACCGGCTCGTGCGATTCGCGACGACGCTTGGCGTCGAAGTTGAGGCCGCCCTTGGTGAAGCCGCCCATCTTAAGGATGCGCAGCATGATGTTCGTCGTAAGGTAGAGGTCGGTCGGGAACTGGTCGGTATCCCAGCCGACGAGCGTATCACCGCGGTTGGCGTCGACGGAGCCGAGGGCATTCGCGCCGATTGCGACTTCCATCTCATGCTCCATCGTGTGACCAGCGAGCGTGGCGTGGTTGGTCTCGAGGTTCAGCTTGAAGTGCTTCAGGAGGCCGTATTCGCGGAGGAAGTTGAGGCAGGCGGCCGAATCGGAATCGTACTGGTGGGTCGAGGGTTCACGCGGCTTGGGCTCAATCAGGAACTGACCCTTGAAGCCGATCTTCTTCGCATGATCGACGGCGAGGTGCAGGAGCGCGGCGAGGTGATCTAGCTCACGCTTCATGTCGGTGTTGATCAGTGTGGCGTAGCCTTCGCGGCCGCCCCAGAAAACGTAGCCTTCGCCACCGAGGGCCTTGGTGGCCTCGAGCGCGTGGCGGACCTGGCTCGCGCCGTAGGCGAACACGTCGGCGTTAGGCGACGTACCCGCGCCCTGCGCGTAGCGCGGGTGCGAGAAGAGACAGGCAGTGCCCCAGAGGAGCTGCTTGCCAGTGCCCTTTTGGAAGGCCTTCAGTTCCTTGGTGACGCGGTCGAGGTTCGCATGCGTCTCGGTGAGGGTCTTGCCTTCGGGGGAGATGTCGCGGTCGTGGAAGCAGTAGAAGTCGATCTGACACTTCTGGAGGAACTCAAAGAAGACCGGGATACGGCGCAGGGCGTTATCGAGGGAATCGGAGCCGTCATCCCAAGGCATGAGGGCAGTGCCAGCACCGAACGGGTCAGAAAGACTATTGCGCATCACGTGCCAGTAGGCCGCGGCGAAGCGCATGTGGTCCTTCATCTTCTTCCCGCCGATCTTCTCGTCCGGGTTGTAGTGCTTGAAGGCGAACGGGTTCTTGGACTTCGATCCTTCAAACTCGATGACCGGGACATTAGGGAAGTGCGACATGACTTATAGGAGGGAGGGTTCTGACATTGGAGTCCGCCCCCTTGCTGCCAAGAAAGGAATGGGGGGCGTCTATGAACAAAACGACAGGGAGGGAGGCTGCATACAACTGCGCCTTGCGCCTTCGCGGGCGCCGCATAGGTTGGCGACATGGAGGTCGTCCATACCATCCTCGAACTGCGTACCGCGGTCGCCCGGGCCCGCCAAGCGGGTCAGGCCATCGGCTTCGTGCCGACGATGGGCTGCCTACATGAAGGTCACCTCAGCCTAATCCGTCGCGCCAAAGAAGAGTCGGCCTTTGTCGTCGTCTCCATCTTCGTCAACCCGACCCAGTTCGGCCCCACTGAGGATTTCTCCAAATACCCGCGGACCCTCGAGGATGATCGCCGTGGCTGCGAGGCCGCGGGCGCCAATCTAATCTTCGCCCCCACCGCCGCCGACTTCTATCCGGCCGGTGCTTCAACCTGGGTCGACGTCGACGGCGTCTCGGCCAAGCTCTGCGGCGAATTCCGACCGGGTCATTTCCGTGGTGTCGCCACCGTCGTCGCCATGCTCTTCAATGCGGTGCAGTCGGACCTCGCCGTCTTCGGCCGCAAGGACCTACAGCAGCTCGCGGTGATCCGCCGCATGGTGCGCGATCTGCACATCCCCATCCGTATCATCGCGCATGAGACCATCCGCGAGCCCAACGGCGTCGCGATGAGCTCACGCAACCGCTACCTTTCGGCCGAACAGCTAGCACAGGCGACAGCCATCCCGGCCGCCATGGCCGCGGCCAAAGCCCTCGCCCAAGCTGGCGTCACCGACGCCGCGCGCCTCCGTGACGCGGCGCAGGCGGTGCTGGCCGCGCAGCCCTCGCTGAAGCCGCAATACTGCGAGATTGTCGACCTTGAGACCATGTCACCGGTCGCCTCGACCTCGGGACTCCGCTGCGCCATCGCGATTGCGTGCCACCTGGGCGCGACGCGTCTGATTGACAACGCTGACCTCTGATCAGGCCAGACTGAGGTAGACGGCGGCCAACAAGATCAAGGCTCCGATCAGTCGGCGCGTCATAATACCTCGGCCCACGTGCTTCTCCGAATTGGAGAACCAATGCCCGACAACCCAAACCAGCGCCACGCTCCAGAGGCCCCGAGTGTTATAAAGGACGTTGGTGACCGTGACCTCATGATACACCGCGATGCAATAGGCGATGCCCATCGCCTGGATCGTGAGCAGCAAGCCGCCGCCGAAAGCCCAGACGACCATCGGGCGAGGCATCTGACGCAACGGCGCTGAGAAGAACGGAATCAAGGTGAACGATAGCACCCCGACCGTGATGAACATCACCGGACCGAAATGGCCGAAGCCGAAAGCCGGCACCCATAGCTGTTGCATCACGTCCGTGGCCGCGAAGGCAACCGAGGCCAGGAAGGCGAAGCCCACGCTCACGAGTAGTCGCTGGCGATTCGCATGCCACTCACCGCCCAGCAAGGCCAAGGCCAGCGTCGTCAGGAAGGTGGCCACCCAGAGTTTCGAATCCAGTTGGCCGCCAGCCAGGCAGACCAGCAAGGCCACGAAGATCACTTTAGTGCCGAGCACGGGCGTCGCGATGGAGATATCCCCTCGGCTGATCGCGATGAAGGTGAAGACCTGACCGATAAAGAACGCCGTCCCGGCCAAGACCGCGTGGGTGACGTTGGTCGCCGTGAAGGGTTCGCCTCCATGCAGGAGCCAGGTCTGGAAAAGGACCGCCCCAATCAGGTTCACGATGAACAGGACCCGCCAGGGGTGGCCGCCGTCCATGGCCCGTTTGAGGGCCATCGCGGCGAAGGTGTAGCCCACGGCCGAGCAGAGAGGGATGACAATGGAGGCGGGAGAACGCATCAGGCAGCCCAGAACGAACGCCCTTCCCTCCCCGCTGGCGAGTCCGAAGCAAGAAAACCGCCCGTCAGGCCAGCCACAACCTTGCCCCGTGCCGGCCCGCAGGCATGCTGAAGACATGGGCCAATTTTCCTACAAGAACGAGGCGGTCGATCCCCACCGAAAGATTCTCTCCGAGCAGCTCGTCATGGACCTGGAGCATGTCGCCGAAGCGCCTTTGCTCGCCCTCGCCAAGCAGATCCCCGGCGGCTACATCCACCGCAAACCTTTCCTGCGCGACGCGAAGTGGCTGTTCAAGAAACGCCTGGGCCATCTGGCCTTGGACGCGGCCGCCATCGCGGAACACCTACCGTGGTACGCTGAAGCCCTGAAATGCGAGAAAGCAAAGCTACTCGAGCATCTGGACGAACTCGCTGCTGCCATCGGCGGACCGCGCACCGCCCTGCTCTGCGTCCTTTGGAACAACCAGGCTGAACAGAAGGACGCCTCCCTGCCGGCCGACCTCCTTCCCCGTCTCCTGTCCAACGCCAAGGCGCAGTCCAATAAACCTGACGCCAAGGCATGGAAGGCGGCCATCGCCAAACTCGGCGGCGCATCGGAAAAAGAACCCCTCGATTCCGTCGACGCGCTCGACTCCGCCGGCAAGACTGTCCGACGACTCCTCCAGGAACTCTCCCAAGGCAAAGCCGCCCGCGAAAACGAAGGTCGCGCAATTCGCCGCCAACACGCGAACGAGCTCGAAACCAAGGACGCTGAGATCCGCAAGAGCCGCGAGGAAGCCGCACGCCAGGGCCAAGAAGCCGCCAAGCAGACCGCCGTGCTCGACGCGAACATCTTGGCGCTGCAAGCCAAGCTGGCCGCGGAAGAAACCGAAGTCGCCAGGCTGCGCGGCGAACTGGACCGCGCCCGCGAACACGTGACCAAGAAGGCCCGCGAGATTGCCGAAGAACTCCTTTCCGAGGAGATCCGCCCTTGGCTCGCCGATGCGCGCACCCTGAAGTCGGCCTCCGAGGAAGTCGCCAAGCTGCGTCAGCTCACCACGGAGACCGTCGAGAAAGTCCGCAAGGCCCAGCGCGACGCCGACCCTTTTCTCGCCAAGGAGCATGAGCTGCGCCAGGCCATCCCGCAGATGGAGGAGATGCTCAAGCTACTCCGCCGTTACCTGCGTACTGCCGGACAGGCCTTACCTGAAGTCGTCGCCCTCGAGAAGCGACTCACGGAGCACATTGAGAAGGTCCGCTACGAACTCGAAAAACGTGACCAACCTTCCGACCCCTTCCTCGAGCGAATCTCGGCGAAAATCAACGGAGCGGACGCGCGTGAACTGAAGTCGATTGAAAGCGCACTGCTGCTCGCTGAGCAATCCGGCCTAGTCGATTCGCGCCACGCGGACCTTTACCGCCGCGACCTCCATCGCCGACGCTCCTACATGGCGGACCGCGCCTTCCACGAGCAGAAACAGTCCGGACCGCTCGCCCTGCTGGAACGCGCCGTGGCCACCGGCGAGAAGGCCCGCTTGGCACTCGATGCCAACAACTTCGCCTGCCTGCGTCAGGACTACCTTGGACTACGTCTGACCACGAAGAAGAACGCGCAAGGTGAGGCCCGCTTCCTGCTCGACGCCGCCGCCCGTCAGAAGGTCGTGCAGCTAGTCGAGAAGCTAGCTGATGACGCGCCCGGCTTACACGTCTGGGTGAGCTTCGACGGCCAACCGACCGCGCTCAAAACGACGAACTCCCGCGTGCGGGTGACCTTCAGTCGCGCCGGCGCCAAGGCCGACCACGACATCATGGACCTGGTGGCCAAGGATAAGACCGTGGATGCCCCCTGGTTCGTCGTCAGCGACGATATCGAAGTGCGCGACGCCACGGCCCGCGAAGGAGCCTACATCATCTATAACGACGCGCTGATCCAGTTACTGGTGAACCGCGGCATCCGGGCCTAAACAAAACGGGCGCATCCTGCGATGCGCCCGTGGGGGAAGAAAGCGTCGACGACTTACTTCTTCTTGGCGGGCGGAGCGGTAACGGGAGGAGGCAGTACGCCCGCGAAATCCTCGGCCTTGAGGCCGGGGTGGAACATGTTGAAGGAGTACTTGCTGGGCTTCCATTCCACGACCGGCGTGACATCGGCCTTGGCGAGGACCTCGAGGCCGAGACCCCAAAAGACGCCGTTGACGAGCAGGCGGCGGAGCGACTCGTCCTTCAGGTCGCTGGCGGAAGCCATGGTGGTGGTCAGCACGCGATTCTTGGTACCGCCGGCATTAGGGACCACGCGGGTCCAAGCCACGGCCATGGCAGGAGAGTTGACGCCCTGCTCCTTCTTGTCGGCGTTCTTCTTGGAACGTTCGCTGAGTGGGTCTTCCGGATTCATGCCCTTGAGCACGAGGCCGCGGAGCAGGATCTGGGCGTCGGAGGGAGGGTTGGCTTCGTAGACGTCGGTGTCGCCGAAGATCTGGCCGACGCCGTTAAGGATCGCGAGCTTCTCTGCGCCGGGCTCGACGGCCGTGCGGGTGGCTTCACCCTTGTGGTTACCCCAGTGGCTGACCCAGGTCTCGCCGAGCACATTCTTGCCGAAACCACCCTTAACGTTCCAGTTATAGGCCGCGAAGGCGCTTTCTTTCGGGATACCCGCGAAAGCGTGTGTGCTGGTGCGGGTCGCAATGATCGGTACGCCACGCTTGATGGCGGCGTCAAACTTCGCGAGAGCGGTTTCGTTCCACTTACGGAAGCGCAACCCAAGCAGGAGAGCGTCGGCGGTGTCGAGGGCCTCGGGCTTGCCGAGCGAAGCGCCGTTGTTCGGATTGATTACGTCGCCGTCATGGGAGAAGAGGACGGTGCATTTGAATCCGTGGCGCTCGGAGAGGATGCGGGCGAGCATCGGCAAGGACTCTTCGGAGCGGTATTCTTCGTCACCCGCGAGCAGCACGACGTGCTTGCCAGCCCCCGGACCTTTACCCGCAGGGAATTCGAGCCAACCGGGGCCAGAAGTGAAGGCCTCCGCGGCGACGGCCGGGAGCGCGAGGACGAGGGCGGCGACGGCCGTCCAGAGATGGAGATGACGCTTCATGGGGTAAGACTCCGGAGCCTGCACCGTCGATGGCAGGTTTCAAGCGCCCTGTTGGGGGACGATCCCTTCATTTCCACTCGCCCTCCCGGCCTCACTTTGCCGGAGCCGAAGAAAAAGGGTCGGGGCGGATCGTCTCGCGTCGGCCATCGGAATAGGTCGTCACCTGATTGCCGAAGGGGTCCGTCCGGGTGGTCGCGCGCGTGCCATCGCTATAATTCGTGGACGACCCGCCGAACGGGTCGGGGCGCGTCGTGGCCGTCACCCCATTGCTGTAACGGGTCGTTGAGCCGCCGAAAGGGTCGGTACGCGTGGCGGCGGTAACGCCGTTGCTGTAGCGAGTAGAAGAGCCGCCAAAGGGATCGGGCGTCGTCACGGCGGTGACGCCATTGTCGTAGCGCGTCTGGGTGCGGCCGAAGGCGTCGGTACCCTTGACCCCAGTGCTCGGGGCTTGGCCGGTACGTGGTGCGAGCTTTACTTCCGCCGCGGGCTTAGCCTCCGGCTTAGACTCCACCTTGGCTTCGGTGCGAGCCGCCTCTTTGCGGGCGGCTTCTTTCTTCGAATCGGCCGGTACAGCGAAGAGCATCGCGGCGCCAAGGGCGCCGATGAGGAGGAGTGTCTTCATGGGTATGATTCTATTAGAAACCAAAGAGGGCGGGATGCAAGCCGCGGCCCCATGAAAACAAGAAGGGCGGCCGCCTTACGGCGTCCGCCCTTCCGTTGATGCGACCGAAGTCGCTTAGGCGATGACCTTGTCGACCACCTTACCGAAGTTATCGGTGAGGCGGAAGTCGCGGCCGTTGTAGCGGAACGTGAGCTTGGTGTGATCGAAGCCAAGGAGGCGCAGGATCGTGGCGTGCAGGTCATGCACGTCGACGCCGTCAGCAGCAACCTGGGAGCCGATTTCGTCGGTCTCGCCGTAGTGCATGCCACCCTTGACGCCGCCGCCAGCCATCCAGCAGCAGAAAGCCTTGGAGTGGTGGTCGCGACCAGAAGCCTGGTTGACGCGGCCCGCGGTGGTCGGGGTGCGACCGAATTCTCCGCCCCAGATGATGAGGGTCTGGTCGAGGAGACCGCGCTGCTTGAGATCGGCAATGAGAGCGGCAGCCGGGCCGTCAATGGCCTGAGCGCGCTGGGCGATCGAGGTGAAGAGGTTGGTATGGTGGTCCCAGCCTCCGGCGTCGACTTGGACGAAACGGACACCCTTCTCGACGAGGCGGCGAGCGCAGAGGAGCTTGGCGCCGAGGTCGGTCTTGCCGTACATCTCGCGGGTCTTTTCAGACTCCTTGGAGATGTCGAAAGCGTCGGTGGCGGCAGTCTGCATGCGGAAGGCGAGCTCGAAGGATTCGATGCGGGCCTCGAGCTGTTCGTCCTTCTGGACGGTCTGCATGTGGCGCTCGTTCAGCTGGTGGACGAGGTCGAGCTGCTTGCGCTGCGCGTCCTGCGTGGTGAACTCGCTCTGGAGATTGGCGATGATCTTGTTAGCCGGGGCACCCGGGCGGAACGACGTGTTGGCACCCTGGTACAGGGAAGGCAGGAAGGCCGAGGCGCGACCTTCGGAGCTGCCACCGAGGGAGACGAAGCCCGGGAGATCTTGGCTCTCCGTACCCAGTCCGTAGAGAACCCAGGAACCGAGGGAAGGCTTCGAAAGGATTGCCGAGCCGGTGTGCATCAGCTTGGCGGCCGGACCGTGGGCCGGGAGATCTTGGTGCATCGAGCGGATGACGCACATTTCGTCGGCAACTCCCTGGAGGTGCGGGAAGATTTCGCTGATCTCGAGGCCGGACTTGCCGGACTTCTTGAACTCGAAGGGCGTCGGGAACAGCACGCCGTTCATGCCCGCGGCGGACATCTCGGCGAGCTCCTTCATCTTCGGCTTCGGATCGAAAGTATCGAGGTGGGAGGGAGCGCCACCAGCAAAGATATGGATGACGTGCTTCGCCTTAGCGGCGAGCGGAGCCTTGCGAGGCTTGAGGTTGGCCATCACTTCGGCGTGCGCGTCGATGACCATGCGGTCAGCGGCCATCGCACCGAAAGCGAGTGCGCCCATACCGAGGCCGGTCTGGCGCAGGAACTCGCGTCGGGAGTTGGGGGTCGGCACGTAATTGCCGCAGTTGGAGTCTTTCATGGTGGGGATTTGGGTGAGGTTAAATTTGAGGGGTTATTTTCAATATACAAACACGTTCGGATGGGGGATTTAATTCAAATAAACGAACTCGTTGGAGCAGACCATCGACTGGGCCAACATGACCCAAGGGCTGGCGGGCTCCTTGCGGGAGACCTTTTCGGTGTTATTCACGATTTTTCCGCCCTGAACCGAGGTTTCGAGCTTAATTTCGGGGACGGCGGGGCCCGCCTTGGTGCCCGCCACGGCGGCCGCGGCTGCCTTCTGACGAGCCAGCTTATCGGCCCGGGCCTTGGCGGCCTTGTCGAGCTTGGCCGGGCTGGCGACCGCCGGTTCGTCGATGTAGCCGGCGATACGCATCACGAATTCCCGGGCGATCTGGCGTTCCTGGACGGTGGGCGAACGCTGATACATAATACGGTAGAGCTGCGTGATCCGCTCGTCGTCGGAGCTGCTCCGCATGATCTCCGGACGCGCGTTGACGTTACGGGCGACTTCAACGGCCAGCGGATTGTTCATAAAGAACAGCGCCTGCTGCGGGACAATGGTCGAGCCACGGGTGGAATTCGCCATATTGGGATCGGCAAAGTCGAACTGCGACTGGAACTCGCTCAGCTTATCGCGATCAATGAAGCCGTAGATGGTGCGACGATAGCTGTATGGTTCGTCGGTGATATTCACCGCGCGGCCGCCGAGCGAACGATCCAGCTTGCCGGAGAGCAGCAACATCGAGTCGCGGATGGACTCGAAGTCGAGGCGACGCAGGTTGGCGTGCCAGAGGAACTTGTTGGCGCCGTCGATCTTCGTCGGGTCGACGGAAGACTTCTGCGCCAGCAAAGGATTGGTGTTCGGGTTGGCCGACTGGCGATAGGCAGCCGAGAGCAGGATACGCTTGTGCATTTTCTTCACCGACCAGCCGCCTTCGACGAAAACGGTGGCCATCCAGTCGAGCAGCTCCGGGTGGGAGGGGGCTTCGGACATGTTGCCAAAATCATCGGGCGAAGAAACGATCCCCGTGCCGAAGTGGTGCAACCATAGGCGATTGACGAGCACGCGAGCGGTGAGCGGATTGGTGCGGCTAGCGATGGCCAGTGCGAGCTCGCGACGACCGCTACCTTCATAGAACGGTAGGCGATCCGGGCCAGCAAGCACCTCCAGGAACTGGCGAGGAGCGACCGGGCCGCGCTTATTGCGGTCGCCACGAATGTAGACGTAGCTGTCACGCGGCTTCTCAATGTCGGTGATGACCATCGCCGTGCCGGGGCCGCCGGGGTGCGTGATGTCGAGGGCGTTGATGTCCGCAAACTTGAAGAATTTCGCGGGCTTGTTGTTATTGACGAAGGTCGCGCTCAACGGGACCTGCCAGCTCGCGCACAAGTCACGGCTCTCGGTCGCTCGCTCGAGCAGCACGACGGAGTTAAGATCGTCAATATTAGGAAGGGGCCAGGGGAAGGCTGCAAGCTGGGCGACCGCAGGGTCGTCCTTATCGCCTTTACGGCCCGGCTGACTGCGCAGCTGGACGTGGGCGACGATCTTATCATGGTGTTTCTTGAAGATCGCCTGGTAGGCGAGCGCCACCTCTTCGAGGGACTTAGGCTTCATGCCGCGGAGGGCTTCGGCGACGAGTGGGTTGACCGGGTTCTTCTTATCGACGAGCGCGGCTTCGATGATCGCGGGGGCCTGCTTTTCGAATTCGTCCGGGCTAACCTTCTTAAGACGGACCAGAGGACCGGTGATCGGGTGATCCACGCGGTTCATGGAAGCGGAGAAGGAGTTGCCGAGCTCACGACTGTCGCCGAGGTCGTATTTCTTGAGGATATCAAACCCGGCGGTGCTACGGAAGCCCCCCGCCATAGCGGCGAGGGCGCGCGGGGCGAACTCGCGATGGAAGCCGGCCTGCATGCCCGTCAGGTGCTTATAGTAACCGGCGGCCGTGGTGTTAATCAGTTCGGCGAGCTTCTTCTCGTAGTCGGCACGATAGGCGTTCGTCGGCGCGTTCTTGCCGATGAGGAGCGGATCGCGGATGACGGGGTTCTGCTGCGGCTCAATGATCGAGGAGAAAATACCGTGCAGGGAATAGTAGTCAGCGGCCGGGATCGGATCGAACTTGTGATCGTGGCAGCGAGAGCAGGCGACGGTGAGCCCGAGGAAGCCCTTGGTGGTGGCATCGATACGCTCGTCGATGGTATCGTCGTTATTCTGGAAACGCTTACCGACCGTGATGAAGCCTAGGGCCGCGAGACGGGAGTCATCCTTGGCCAGGTCAGGCAAACGGTCGGCGGCGAGCTGCTCGATGATGAACTGGTCGTACGGCTTATCGCTGTTGAAGGCATCAATGACGTAGTCGCGGTAAGTCCAGGAGGCTTCGAAATTCTCGATGGTGCCGCCCCGCTTCAAGCCCTTCGTGTCGGAATAGCGTGCCGTATCAAGCCAATGGCGTGCCCAGCGTTCGCCGTAGTGGGGCGAGGCGAGCAAACGGTCAACGGTGCGTTCGACAACGGCGGCGACGGCGCGGGCCGGCTGACCGCCGCGGGTGGCGAGGCCGTCACGGGAGAGCGCGATATCATAATCACGCGAGAACGCGTCAACCTCGACGCTCGTCGGAGGCAGGCCGGTGAGGTCGTAGGAGAGGCGGCGCAGCAAAGCTTCGCCGTCGGCGGCGGGGCTCGGCTTCAAACCCCTTTCGTCGAGCTTCGCCATGAGGAAAGCGTCGACCTCGTTCTGGCACCAGGCCGGATTACTGAGCTTGGTCGGCACTGGATAATCACGCACGGGCTGAAAAGCCCAGTGACGACGGGCCTTATCGGAAAGGCCGGTGAGTTTGGCGCCGCCGGCACCCACCGGGGCGGGCGCACCCATCTTGACCCACTGCTCCAGCGATGCGATCTGCGCATCGGTGAGTTTGGCGCCCGACTTGCGCGGGGGCATGGAAAGTTCAGGGTCCGTCTGATGGACGGCGACAAGTAGCAGGGATTTCTTGAGGTCACCAGGCACGACCGCCGGGCCTTGGTCGCCACCCGCGAGCATACCGGCGCGAGAATCCATAATCAGGCCGCCCTTAGAGACACCCTTCTCCTTCGAGTGACACTCGTAACAGCGTTCGGTGAAAATCGGGCGGACGTTCTTCTCAAAGAACTCGAGGCCGGCAGGATCCATCTTCGCTTCAGCTGGGGCATCCGCGGCCTTAAGCACCCCGGTTGAGCTCAAAGCCAGAGCGACGGTGAACAGGCTAAGAATGGTCTGATTTCGCTTCATCGGATTTAAATGGAAAAGGTAAGGAAAGTTGTCGAAACAACTGGGGTGTCCCTCTGGGTAATAATTCTTGTGCGAAGATGAGGGACGGCAACCATTAGATTATTGGGGTTTCACCTCATTCAACCCCGCTAATCGGTCATCGGCCCGTATTTTTGATAATTATCACTGCCGAGGGCAAACGGCCGCCCAATCGGCAGTCAATCGTTTGAAAGCTCGGGGGCCAGCGGGGCCTTGCCGGCGACGCTGACTCCGCCTCTCCGGCGGACTAGCGCGAAACAAGAAAGCCGGCCAAGGGGCCGGCTTTCGAAGCGAAGCAGAGGAATTAACGTCAGTTCACGTAGATGAACTCGTTGGAAAGCAGCAAGGCCTGAGCCAGGAGTTCCATCGGGGTCATCGGCGTGCGCGAGGTCATCTCGCCGACGTTGCGCATAATCCCTTCGGCACCGCCAGCGGTGACGGCGGTCATCATGCTCTCTTCGCCACCAGGAGCCATCACGGCGGCACCCTTGGACGAAGGCGCGGCCGTACGGGCCACCGGGGCCACCAGCTTCGTGCCCGGGCGGGCACCCGTCGCGGCCGCCTTAGTGGCGGGACGGACGTTGGCGGTCGCGGCGGACATCTTCTGCTTGGTCAGGAATTCCTGAGCGAAGCGGACCTCATTGGAAGACGGACGTCGCTGGAACATGCAGCGGAACATTGCGACGATGCGCTGATCTTCGGACATCGCATTGATGACATCCTTGCGCGAGGCGACCGCACGGGCCACCTCGACCGAGAGGGCGTTGTTCATAAAGAACAGCGCCTGCTGGGGCACGATAGTGGAGTTGCGCTTCGAATTCGCCATATCGGGATCGCCGTAGTCAAATTGCGAAAGCGTGTCGCTGAGGCGACGACGATCGACGTAGCCGTAAAGGCTGCGACGGTAGCTAAAGGGCTCGTCGGTGATGTTCGCCGGCTGACCACCGACTAACGGATTCATCTTGCCGGTGAGCAGAATCATCGAGTCGCGGATGGACTCGAAGTCGAGGCGGCGAAGATTTCCACGCCAGAGCAGGCGATTGCCGGCGTCGAGCTTGAGCGGATCAGCGGCTCCCTTCTTCACGACGAGCGGATTAGCCGTCGGGTCGGAGTCTTGGCGGTAGGCGTTGCTCAACACGATCATGCGGTGGAGGCGCTTCATCGTCCAACCGTTCTCCACAAGCTCAGCGGAGAGATAATCGAGTAACTCTGGGTGCGAGGGCTTCTCGGACATGTTACCCAGATCGTCCGGCGAGGCGACGAAGCCTTCCACGAAGTGCTTCATCCAGGTGCGGTTGACGGCCACGCGAGCGGTGATCGGGTTGTCCTTCGAGATGATCGACTGGGCGAATTCGTATCGTCCGCTGCCATCGACGAAGGGCTTGCGCTCGCCCTTGGTGAGGATGTCGAGGAACTGGCGAGGGACGATCTCTCCCTTGAGGTTCTTGTCGCCACGCTTGAACACGTAGCTGTCCTTCGGGGCTTCGGAGTCCTGGACGACCATCGCTTCGCCCGGGGCACCAGGGTGCGAAAGGCGGAGCTCATTGATGAGCGTGTGGCGGAAATAGGCGATTGGGCCGTTATTACCGATACCACCGTAAATCGGACGGTTCTGCCAGTCGGCGCAGAACTTACGCGTGCTGAACAGTGAGATCATGTCTTCATTGTCGACGATCTCGTCATAGGACGGCACCGCCCAAGGATAACCCGTGAGCTGGGCGATCGCCGGCGATGTGTTCTTCCAGGCTTCGCCGGGCTTGGCGAGCAACGCGAGGTGGGCGAGGATCGCCGCCTTGTTGTCGATATAGACCTTCTGGTAGGCCATCGCGACGTCCTCAAGGGTCTTCGGCTTCAGGCTGCGCAGGGCGGCGGCGATGATCGGGTTGACCGGATGGTCAGGATCGTTGAGCGACTCCGCAATGGCGGCCGGAGCACGCTCAGCGAAGTAGACGAGCGGCACCTGGGCCGCAGCGTGGAAGGGTCCGGTGATGGGCGAATCCTTCTGGACGCGCATCGCGGCGAAGTCGGTCATCTCGACGAGGCTGATCTTGTATTTCTCGGAGTAATCGCCGGATTCAGCGGACCCACCGCGTACGGTGGTCATCATCAGGCGTCCGCCCATCTCGTGTTCGTAGCGCGCACGGGCCTCGCGCATGTAGCGGAAGAAGCCAGCGACCTGCTCGTCCTGCAGCATATTGAGTCGCTTTTCGAAGTCCTTGCGGGCGGCGGCGGTCTTCGGCGTGGCGGCGAGCGTCGGGTGATGCAGCGGCTCGACGGTCGAGGCGAAGATACCGTGGAGGGAGTAGTAGTCCTTAATCGGAATCGGGTCAAATTTGTGGTCGTGACAGCGGGCGCAGGAGACGGTCAGGCCCAGGAAAGCCTTGGTGGTGGTGTCGATGCGCTCATCAATGGTGTCGTGGATGTCCTCAAAGCGCTTACCAACGGTAAGGAAGCCGAGGGCGGCGAGGCGGGGATCGTCAGGCGAGATACCCGGGATGCGGTCAGCCGCGATCTGCTCGACGATGAACTTGTCGTAAGGCTTGTCGTCGTTGATCGCGTTGATCACGTAATCGCGGTAGGTCCAAGCGTACGCGTAGCGATAGTCCTGGAAGAGCGTGTCGCCCATGTCGACCTGCAGGCCACGGGTGTCAGAGTAACGGGCGGTATCGAGCCAGTGGCGGGCCCAGCGCTCGCCGAAGTGAGGCGAAGCCAGGAGTTCATCGACGCGCTTGGCGTAGACGGACTCGACAAGCCCGGCGGACTTACCAGCACGCACGGCCATCGTGTCGGCAATCTGCGCGGCCTGGATGGCTTTTTCAAAGGTGTCCACCTGTTCAGAGGTGGGCGGAAGGCCGATTAGGTCATAGGAAACGCGGCGGAGGAAAGACTCGGGGCCGGCTGGCGGATTAGGCTGGAGGCCTTTCTCTTCAAGCTTGGCGAGGATGAATGAATCAATGGGCGTCTTGACCCAGGCCTTGTTCTTCACTTCGGGCACGGGCGATTTCTTGACCGCCTGGAAGGCCCAATGCTCGCGAGCCTTACCGGTGAGGCCGGTGATCTTAGCGGCGCCGCCGAGGGGCATCGGAGCACCCATCTTGATCCACTCCTCGAGAATGGCGATTTTGTCATCGGGCAGTTTGCCGCCCGTCTTCTTCGGCGGCATGGCGAACTCGGGATCGGTGTAGCGAACGGCCTTAATCAGGAGAGACTTCTCCAGATTTCCTGGAACGACGGAAGGTCCTTCATCGCCGCCCTTAAGTGCACCGTCGCGAGAGTCGAGAATGAGGCCGCCCTTGGATGAACTCTTTTGGGCGGAGTGGCACTCGTAGCATCGGTCGC
This sequence comes from Opitutia bacterium, assembly GCA_947465345.1. Next base: position 45,384 of record CANHZL010000001.1, read on the forward strand.
TCAAGATTGGGCGGACGTTCTTCTCGAAGAACTCGAGGCCCTCCTTGGTCGGAGGAGCTTCATCGGCGGCGCCGGCGAAGGAAGCCGCGAACAGCGAGAGGGCGAGGGTGGTGTGACGGAGCGACAGCATGAGCGTGTTCAGTTGAGGGGTTAAGATCAATGTAAGCACCCCGGCGGGGGGTTGACCTTGAAAATAAGTTAACCTCGACCCCCCGGAAATCAAGCGTGCTTCCCCATTGGGGTTGTAAAGGAAAGGCCCTAACCCGAGGATAACGAGGCCGGCCGATGCGTATCCTGATCGCCAACGACAAATTCAAAGGGTCATTACCGGCGGAAAAGGTGGGTTTTCATATTAAAATCAGCCTAATAACGGTGTTTCCGGCCGCGGAATTCGACCTGTGCCCAATCGCCGATGGGGGCGAAGGGACTGCGCTGGCGATGACGACCGCCCTCGCCGGCGATTGGGTCAGCACCCCCACCCAGGACGCCCAAGGAAGGCCGGTTGAAGCCCCCTTCGGATGGGTCGCCAACTCGGGTACGGCCGTCATGGAAATGAGCTCCGCCAGCGGGCTAGCTATCGTCCAAGATTTAGAACTTAACCCTTTCACAGCCAGTACTTTAGGAACAGGAATCCTTATCCAGTCTGCCCTCGCCAAGGGAGCCCGGCGTATCCTCATTGGCATCGGAGGCAGCGCCACCAACGACGGCGGCCTCGGGGTCGCTCTCGCTTTAGGATATACCTTCAAGAAAGAGGGCAAATCCTTCACCCCCACCCTTTCCTCCCTGCTGGAAGCCGATGCGATCGAGAAACCTGCCTCCCTGCCCCCCTTTGAGCTGATGGTTGCCTGCGACGTGGACAATCCCCTGCTCGGCCCCCGCGGCGCCACCCGCGTCTACGGTCCGCAGAAAGGCGTCCGAGATTTCGCCTGGTTCGAACGACGGCTCGAACATCTCGCCGACCTCGCACGACGCGACCTCGGCGTCGACCCGCGCGACGTGCCTGGCGCCGGCGCGGCCGGCGGACTCGGCTTTGGGCTCATGGCTTTCTTAGGCGGCAAACTCGTCAGCGGCTTCGAGATGGTCTCCTCGCAGCTCGGCCTCGCCGCCCGCGTCGCCGCCGCCGACCTCGTCGTTACCGGCGAAGGCCGCCTCGACGAACAGAGCCTGCAAGGAAAAGGTCCCGTCGGCGTCGCCCGCCTCGCGCACCAACTCGGCAAGAAAGTCGTCGGCGTCGCCGGCTCGGTCGACGACTCGGCCGCGCTTCATGCGCAGTTCGACCTACTCATCCCGATCAAGCCGCCGACGATGCCTCTCTCTGAAGCGATGCGTCGCACCGGCGAACTCATCGAGACCGCCGTCCGCGCCCACGGCGAGCCTCTCCGCGCACTCAGCTGAAGATCGGGATTGGCACACCTTTGCCGTCCACCGTCGCGTAGAACGGACGACCTTCGATATCAAAGGCGGTCTTCGGGCTGATACCCATGGCGCGGAAGATGGTGGCGTGCATGTCGGAGATTGGGACGGGGTCCTTGATCGCGACGAGCGGGCGCTCGTCGGCGGTAGCTCCGTAGACGTGGCCTTTCTTCACGCCGCCGCCGAACATGACGACGCTGGTGCCGCCGGTGAAATGGCGGTGCAGGCCATAGTGGTCAGGGCTCGTCATGATCCCAGATTTATTGAAAGCCTGGTCCGCCGCCTTGGAGCCCGGACGCCCTTCAATCATCGCGTCGCGGCTGAACTCACTGGCGATAACCACCAACGTACGGTCAAGTAACCCACGCTGTTCGAGGTCGCGGATCAGGCGCGCAATCGGGCGATCAATCTCGGCGTGCATCTTCGCGACGGTGTCATGCCCTTTCCCGTGCGTATCCCACTGGAAGAAAGGCACGTACTCGGTGGTGACCTCGACGAAGCGTGCGCCGTTCTCGACTAGGCGGCGGGCAAGGAGGCAACCGCGGCCGAAGCGGCCGGTGTCGTAATCCTTCTGCACTTCGGGTGTCTCAAGGGAGATATCGAAGGCGGCGCGCTCCTTGGCGCTGAGCAAGCGATAGGCGTTGTCCATCGAGCGCAGCATTGACGCATGCTGGTGATCACTGAGCAGGTCGCGGTTGGGCGTCGCGTCGACGAGTCGGCGGAACTCGCGGTCGCGGTTCACGAAACGTCCGGCATCCATGCCCTTGGGCGGACGGACGGCCGCGGCGGCCTCCTCGGGGAACGGCAAATTCATCGGACCATATTCTCCGCCGAAGAAACCGGCGGTGGTGAAGGACTTGAGTTCCTCACTCTCGCCGACGCCTTCGAGGCGCTGGCCGATATTAATAAAAGCAGGCATCACCGGATTACGTGGGCCGAGCACGCGGGCCATCCAAGCACCGATATGCGGGCACGCGACGGTCTGCGGAGGCACGTAACCCGTGTGCCAATGGAATTGGTGCCGCGAGTGCAGGATGCTGCCGAGATCCGGCTGCACCGCCGAACGGATCAGCGTCGCACGGTCCATGACCTGTGCAATATTCTCGAGTCCTTGGCAGATACGGACGCCATCGACCGAAGTCGGAATCGCGGGAAAAGTGCTGAGCACGCGGTCGTAGGAGAGCCCCTTCTCATAAGGTGCGTATCGTTTCGGATCGAAGGTCTCCGGTGCGGCCATGCCGCCGGCGAGCCAGATCAGGATACAGGCGTCGGCCGTGGCCGCCGGCTGGATAATCTTTTCGCTTTCGGCGAGGAGGCGCGGTGCGCCCATCGAGAGCGTCGCGGCACCGGCGGCGGCGAGCATGCGCAAAAATTCACGCCGAGCCAGCGGCTCAGGTAAGGAGGGATCAAGCGGTAGCGGAGAGTTCATGGCGTTCAACGGATGGTCTGGAATTCGGGAAGCATGCACACCGCCCACAGTAAATCGGCGATGCCTTCTTCAGAAAGTTCGGCACCGACGATGCCGACGGCAACCTTGCGCTCGGCCGCCGAGGGCTCGCGGCTAAGCGCCGAGAGATACAGCCAGTGGACGAAGTCTTCTGGCGCCGACCATCGACGAGCCTTCAGTTTGGCGGCGCCGGCGGCGAGGAGATTAGTCAAGGCCTGACCATTGGAAAGATCGATGGCCTCGAGCGTGCTGAGCTCGTTGGGTCGCATCGAGACGATCTGCTCCCGGTTAGGCCGGCCGAGCGAACGCTGCAAGAGATCCGACTTCATCAGGCTCGCGCGCGCCGGTAAATTACTCACCCCGTCGACGCCGGCGAGCATCTCAGCCATGCGGATCTCCGACCGGCGCCAGACCTCGCCCTTCACGAACGCGATGGGCTGCCAGACAACCTCCGCACCCTTGCCAGCGTTGGTCTTGCCAGGGGAGAAGACGCCACGAGCGTTCGGCACACTCGCCGTCGACTCCCATGAAGCATCGGTCGCCATCTTCACGCGAGCCCCTCCCTTGAGTGCGACATTCACCTGGAACCACAGGGCGGCCAGATTGGGAGTTTGTCCACCGTTGTGGCCAACGATCATCACCTGATTCGTGCCCTTCAGTAGGGCCGAAGAAAGCTCGAAGGACTGCGGATCCTCCCATTTATCGCCTTCGCCGATCTTCTTGCCGTTCACGTAGAGCTCGAAGCCATTATCGCAGGTGATAACGCACACGGCCGTATCGACATCAGCGTCGAGGACGAGCGCGCGGCGGAAGGTGCGCGCCTCGCCGGCGGCCGGCACTCGGCCGCCCGCGATATCGCCGGACCAGATCGCCGCGGCGAGCAAGGGTTCGACCACCGGCTTCTTCTTCACCATCACGTCCGGAGCGACGCGTGGCACCTTGAGCTCGATTTTAGCCGGCGTGGTGCCGGTCAGGCGCCAGACCGCGTCAACAAACTGCTCGGCGGTGAAACGCTTCGCTCGCGGGCCTCGATAGACGTAACCTTTATCCTCAGCGTCACGGGCAAGGACTTCGACGCGGGACTGATAAGCCTGCGAAGTCGCGATGAATTCCAGCACGGCCTTTAAGTCGTACTTCGATTCGACAAGGTGGTTGGCCAGAACATCCAGTAGATCCTGGTTCCAAGGCTGCGTCTGCATCGCATCGACGGGATGGACAATGCCGCGCCCCATGAGGCGATGCCAGAGCCGGTTGACGATGGTACGCTGAAAGCGTCCGTTCTCCGGGTGCGTGATCAGTGCGGCCAACTGGGCAAGGCGTTCGGCACGCGGCTTGGCGGCGTCGACTTGTCCAAGCTCGGGAAACGGCCACGCCGCAACGGCGGGCTTGCCCGTCGGGATGTCGCAGCGCACGAGTTCCATCGGGCGGTTCGCATAAATGGCAGCGAGGCCATAGGCGTCACGCAGCTTCCAACGGTCGACGAAACTGTCGTGGCAGGAGGCGCACTTCATATTAATCCCTAGGAACGTCTGCGAGACGCTCTGTGAATACTGAAGCTCGGGAACCTGACCCGCGCTTACGGCACCTCGCCAGATAATCCCTTTGGCAAACCCTTCACTATCCGCGGAAGGCGCGACGAGCTCGCGGGTGAACTGGTCGTACGGCTTATTGGCGAGCAAGGACACGTAAAGCCAGCTGGTGATTTGCTTACGGCCGCCATCGATATACCCCGTGCCAGCGTAATCATTACGCAGCAGATCATTCCAGAACGCCATCCAATGGTCGGCGTAGTCGACGCTACGGGCCAACAACGACCGTACGATTAAGGTGCGCTTGTCCGGTCGGCGGTCGGCGGTGAACGCCCGCACCTCCTCGGCGGAAGGCAGCAGGCCGACGAGATCGAGCGACACGCGGCGCAGGAAGGTTGCGTCGTCCGACAACTGCGGAGTCGGCGCGCCTTTGTCTGCGAGCCAGCCATCGAGCACACGATCGAGCGGATGCGTGCGTCCATTCCGGGCTGCCGGCAGGATGGGCTGACGCGGACGCAGCGGCGGCTCGTAAGCAGGCTTCTTGAAGGCGAACCCTTCGGTCCAGACGGCGCCCTGCTCGACCCAGGCGCGGAGCGTGGTCACTTCAGCAGGCGTCAACCGATCGCCCTTGGGCGGCATACGAACGTCGGGATCAGCACTGACGACGGCGTCGAGGAGTTTACCCTTATGCGCCTGACCAACGAATACCACCGCACCATTCTCGCCGCCTTCGAGTAGCGAGGCGCGTGTGTTCATGGAGAGTCCGCCCTTCTTCTTGTCCCCAGCGTGGCACTCCACGCAGTGCTTACGCAGGATCGGGACGACCTCGTGCGCGAAGTCGACCGGAGCGGCGCCCGAGGACGCCGCCAGGACTAAACTGACACCGAGAAGCGGACTACGCATGGACCAACGGGAAATCAGGGGACGAAGACAATCGCCGCAGCGGCCGGAGCCTCAACGGACTGCTTGGTGTCGGTGAGCTTGCCGTCGCGGCCGATGCGGTAGGCGTTCATCGTGCCGGACTTCTGGCCGGCGCAGACGAGCCAGCGGCCATCGGCACTGAGACCGAAGCCGCGTGGCGCGGCCGGCGTGCCGAGCATATGCTGCAGGAGGGTAAGCTTACCGTCCTGGGCGATGGAGTAGACGGCGATGGAGTCGTGGCCGCGATTGGAGACGTAGAGCGTCTTGCCATCAGGGCGGACGAAGATCTCGGCGGTGGAAACGCCTTTCTTGTCGGCGCCTTCCGGCAGCGTCGGCAGGCTCTGGATTTCCTTGAGTCCTCCATTACGTTCCACCGTAAAGGCGACGACGTTCAGGCCCATCTCCGTGTTCACGTAGGCGAAGCGGCCGTTGGGGTGGAACGCGAGGTGGCGCGGTCCTTCACCAGCGGTAACGCGGCCAGACTTCGGCTTGTTCGGCGTGAGCAGGCCTTTCTCGGCGTCGAACTTATAGATAAAGATGTCATCCGTGCCAAGGTCGGCAACATAAGCGCGGCCATTCTTCGGATGGAGGTAGACGCCATGCGCGTGCGGACCGGCTTGGCGACCGGCGTTCGGGCCCGTGCCGACGTGCTGAATCGAGGACGTGGACGGAGCGAGTGAGCCGTCGGCCTTAATCGGCAAAGCGGTCGTCGAGCCGGAGCCATAATTGACCACGAGCAGGTTGGCACGGCCGGCGTCGACGGCGAGGTGCGTCGGGCCCTTGCCCTTGGAGGCTTCGGTATTGAGGAGGCGAAGCTTCTCGCCTTCGACCGCAAACGCGGCGACGGCGCCGTCCGTGGCCTCGGCGGTGGCATAGAGGAATTTGGCGTCAGGGCTGAGCGCGACATAGGAGGCCGACTTGGCTTCGGCAGCGACGGTCGGCGCGGAAATCTTGCCGCTCTTGCCATCGAGCACGCAACGTAGCACGCCTTGCGCCTTGGCACCGGAAGTGCCGACGTAGAAGACGTATTGGGCAGGTGCCGGCTTCGGTGCCGCCTTGGCCGCAGCCTTCGCCGCAGGGGTGGAGGTTTCCGCGGATTGGCAGCCGACGAGGACGGCGGCGACGGCGGCGAGGAGGAGGCGTGGGGTATTCATGGTAATAAAAAGGGTCAGCGACCAGTCCACCAGCCATCGAGCTGGGTGGTGAGCCGCTTCACGTCCGCAGGCCGGGCGCCGGCGAGGTCATGTCGTTCGGCTGGATCGGCCTTGAGGTCGAAGAGGCGAGGCGGCTCGGTGGCGTCGTTAATACCACTGGAGACGATGAGCTTAAGGTCGCCGGCGACGAGCCAGCGATAACGTAGACTGGAAGCGGGCTTGCCGATCTCGATGATGTCGTGCGTCGAGTTCTGGCCTGCCACGAACGGCCGGGCACGAAGTGCGGCATCGTCGAGCAAGTCCAAGCCGTCGCCGTCGGCAGGCACGCGGGCGCCGGCGAGCTTGAGCAGCGTCGGCATAATATCGACGGCGCTGGCGGCGTCAGGGATCACGGCCGGCTTAATGTGCCCAGGCCAGCTAACGAGAATCGGCGAGCGTATACCGCCGTCGAAGGGCGACATCTTGGAGCGCTCGAAATCCACGAGCGCCTTGTCGGCACGCGGAATCCAGCCGTTATCTGAAATATAGACGATCACGGTATCCTGCGTAAGGCCTTCCTTCTCGAGATGGGCGCGGACCTCGCCGATGGTCTCGTCAAACCATTCGACCATCGCCAGATACTTGGCGGCGTGGAGCGTCGGGGCCTTACTGCGGTACTTGGCGAGAATCCTTTCGGGCGGGGTGTGCGGATCATGCGGCATCATCGGCGCATACCAGGCGAAGAACGGCTTACCGTCCTTCTTCGCGCGGGAAATGAAGTCGGTGAGCGGGGCGAGCGTCTTGCGGCCGATGTCTAGGCCTTCGTCGCCATGGCGGCCACCCTTGGTCATCCCTTCGGTAAAGCCGCCACGGGTATAGTCACCCATCCACCACTTACCGGTCTGGAGGCTGACATAGCCACGCTCCGCCAGGAGACGCGGAAGGTGAGGAGATTGCTCGAACAGTTTCACCAGCTGCTCACGGCCCTGCAGGAAGGCGGCGGACTTCTGTTTGGCGGCAGGCTTGCCCGCAACGACCGGCACCATCGGGTCATTACCCGTGACCCCATGGCGATGAACGTGGCGACCAGTCAGGATCGAGGCGAGGCTCGGCGAGCAGAGGGAGTTCGTGTCATAGCCGCGCGGAAAGGTCCGCGCCGCCGCCGCCAGCTGGTCGAGGTTCGGCGTACTCACGTCCTTCGCACCCATGAAGCCGTAGTCCGTCCATGCATGGTCATCCGAAATAATCATCAGGATATTCGGCGGACGATCTGCCGCCGCCATGGGCAGACACAGCGCGGCAAGCAAAGCGGCGCAGAGGGGCGACAGGCGGGGCATGCCCTATAGACTCCCCAAAGCGCCGCCCGTTCCCACCTAAAAAGTATGCCATTATTGGTCGTATAGCACCCACAGACGACCGGCAGCGGCCACCCCCTTTGACGCATCGGCGGACACGGGCACAATACCCGACTTCCCCTCACAGAGAGCGAAGGGCCACCCCCATTATAAAGTATTATACGATTTTATTTCACTGAAGGACAAGGGCTTAGGTAAAAACACCCCTCCAGACCCCCTTTTTTTAGCCCTATATATACAGGCCCCTTTCTTTTTCCATGATCAACAACATCACCCCCCGCACCGCCAAGCCCGACGCCCTCACCTCCCTCCTCCGCTCCGACCTGCCCGATCTCGGCGAAATCGTGGTCACCCGCAACCCGTCGCCCGGCGAACGGCCGAGCCAAGCGGACACCCTGACGCAGTACATGAATCAGGCCGCACGCTGGGCGCGACTTGGCGCCGAGGAGGAACTGCGCCTAGGCCGCACAATCAAGGCCGGCAAGGACGCCGCAGGCCATCTGACCGCCGAGGCTCAAGCCGCCTTCGACGAACTCGTGAACCGAAACCTCCGCCTCCCCTACCACGCCGCTCAGCAGATGCGTGTCCCACGGGAAGAGCTACTGGACCTCATCTCCGCCGGTAACGCCGCCCTCTTGGACGCCGCCCGTGATTTCGACGCCGACCTCGGCCATCGCTTTAGCACCTATGCCTTCTGGGGCATCCGCAGTGCGGTTATGCGCGAACTAAATTTCCTCCGCCGCACCGTCCGCCTCCCGCGCAATCTGCATGAGCAGCTCGCCAAGCTCCGCAAAGCCGAGGCCGCCTTGCTTCAGGAACTCGGCCGAGAAGCGGACGAAGAGGAGGTCGCCGCCGCCTTCGGCTGCACGCCCGAGAAGATCACCGAGCTCCGCTGCTACCAGCAGCACGGCCAGTCGCTCGACGCTCCGATTGGCGAAGAAAGCGCGACGACCTTCGGTGAGACGCTCGCGGACCGCGCGGCGGGGACGCCGGCGGACCACGCCGAAGCCGCAGACCGTGTGGAAGCGCTCCGCGAAGTCCTGGCCCAACTGACGCCCCGCGAGCTGGAAGTGATCCGCCTCCGACACGGCCTCGACGGCGAAGAGCTAACGCTCGACGCCATCGGCCAGCGCCAAGGCGTCTCGCGCGAACGCATCCGCCAGATTGAAGCCATCGCCTTGCGTAAGATGGGCTTGGCGGCACGACGTTAAGCCCAGACTTGTGTCACCTGCCGCACACGTTATGATTTAGCCGTGCCCTTCTTCCCCCGCCTCTTGCTCATCGCCGGGCTATCCGGTCTGGCGGAGCGGGATGCGTCGGCACAGCAGGCCGAACCGTTCGAGGAGCCGCCGATTAATTATTCGGCGACGCCGACGAACGACCGCGCGACGTCGATCAACGCCACCTTCCAGAAACGGGCAAACGAGATTCGCTCACTTCCGGCGAAGAAGCGGCTGAAGTGGCTACTTGATGAGTTGGGCATCCCCGTCGAGTCCCAGCTCTTCGTCTTCAGCAAGACCAGCCTGCAACGCGACCTGATCAATCCGGAAGTCCCCCGTGTACTCTATTTCTCGGACGAGGCCTATGTCGGCTGGTCCGTAACTGGCTCCTTCGAAGTGTCAGTATTCGATGCGAAGCTCGGGACGACCTTCTATATCCTCGACCAGCATGCGTCGAAGTCGGAACCCTTACTGGAGCGCAGCGGCGACTGCCTGCTCTGCCACGCTCGCCATGAGCACACGCCAAGCTTGCGCACACGATCAGTCTTTCCGGACCTGAACGGCGAACCGCTCAGCGGCTCAGGCGGTTCGAACATCGCCCCCGCTACCCCGCTGGCTGAACGCTGGGGCGGATGGTACGTCACTGGCGGTCGTGCGCCGCTGGAGCACCGAGGCAACCTGATTGGTAAGAAGATTGATGACTTCGAAGGACCGACGGCCATGCCGACGCGTAACCTCGCGAGCCTCGAAGGCGTCGTCGACACCCACCGCTACCTCCTCAAGACCAGCGACGTTGTCCCACTGCTCGTGCACGACCATCAAGTGCACGTACACAACGTACTCTCGACGGCCAACCAGGATGCCAGGATTGCGCTGCACCGCTGGCCGGCGATGCGCGAAATCCTTGGTCTCCCGGTCAACGCCCCGCCGCAAGGTTCCTGCGTCGTGGTATTCGCGAGCCAAGCCGAGAAGGTCCTCGAAGCACTGCTCTGCCGCGATGACGCAGTCTGGCCCGTCGGCGGCATCCAAGGGGACGGCGTCTTCGCGCCGGCCTACGCCAAGACACGTAAGCCCGACGCCAAGGGCCGGTCGCTGCGCGACCTAGACCTTCAGTCCCGCCTATTCCGGTACCGTTGCAGCCCGCTGATCTATTCACAGAGCTTCGCCACACTCCCTAAAGAGCTGCGAGATATGGTGTTACTCCGCCTTTCTTCAGGCCTGCGGGCCTTTCCCCCGTCGCCTTCATTCGGGCATCTGGCCGACGATGAACGCGTCGCGATCCATGAGATCCTGACCCAGACCTTGTCGGGATTACCCGCCGGCTGGGGCAAGTAAGCCAGGCATAAGAAGGGCCGGACCTCACGGAGAGGACCGGCCCTTGGCTTCAGCCGAAAGGAGGCTTACTTGACGAGCGAAGCAAGCTTCTCGCGGATCGCGTCGGCTTCGACCTTGTAGCTAGCGGCGTTGAGGTGGAGCAGGTCAGGCATGACCGACTTCTCCAGCGTGCCGTCGGCGTTGAGGAACTTCGCGCCGATGTCGAAGAAGTGCACCTTCTTGCCGTCGTCGAACTTGGCGATGATGGCATTGACCTTCTCGTTCTTCACGCGGGCGCCGTCGGTGGGCTTGGCGGAGCGAGGGAAGATCGCAAGGAGCAGGACCTTGGTGTCCGGGGAGCGCTGGTGGATAGCTTCGATAATCTTCTTGATGCCGTTGGCGATCAGCTCCGGCGTGTGCGCCGGGTTGCCGACGTTGTTGGTACCGATCATCAGGACGACGGCCTTAGGCTTGATGCCTTCGAACTCGCCGTTCTCGACGCGCCAGAGCACGTGCTGAACCTGGTCGCCGCCGATACCGAAGTTAGCGGCCTTGTACTGGCCGTACTCCTTCTCGAAGAGAGCCTTCTGGCCACCCCAGCCTGCGGTGATGGAATCGCCGAGGAAGACGACCTGGGCTTCGCCTTTCTTGGCGATGGCGATGAAAGCGTCGTGCTGCTTAGCGAAGCCGACCTGGATCTCGCCGGTCTTGCCGTCAAACTTCGGAGCGGCGACGTCAGGCTGCTGGGCCGCCAGCTTCACAGCTGGGGCGGCGTCTTTCTTCGGTGCGTCTTTCTTGACTTCCTGGGCGACGACGGAGGCGGCGCCAAACAAGGAAAGTCCAAGGAGGAGGGATAGGGTACGTTTCATGGGGGTATTTCGGGGGACACCCTTTTCACCCCGTGGCTCCACCCTGTCAACGCCCGCCCAAGGGCTTGCCCACTTCCACCGTGGTAGCATAACGAATCCATGAACAAACCGCTGCATTTCGTGACTAAGGCCGAGGCCATCAAGGAAGAATATAAAGGGCGGACTAACTATTGGCTGACGCGGCCTGAGTTGACCGGGGCAAAGGACCTGCAGGTCTGCGAGGCCACCCTGCCCTCCGGTGAAGGCCACGCGTTCCACACGCACCCGGAGCTCGAGGAGATGATCTACGTGCTGGCCGGCGAAGTGGAACAGTGGGTGGAGAAAGAGAAACGCATCCTAAAGCCCGGCGACGTTGCGCACATCCCGGCAGGCATCGTGCATGCGACCTTCAATTCCTCGAAGGCGGATGCGACCATCCTCGCGATCCTTTCTCCCGGCGCGAGCAAAGGACCTTTCATGGTCGACGTCAGCGGCGAAGCCCCCTGGAAGGACCTGCGCTGACGACAAGGATCACTTCAGTTCCTTGACCCGCACGTTGCGGTACCAGACGTGCTTCGCCTCGTCCTGAAAACCGATGTGGCCTTCAGCCGGACGGTCCTTCATCGGCGACGCATCGAGGTCGAGGACGATGGTGCGCTCGCCGTTGAAGTCGACAGTCAGGTGGCGGTCCTTGAGGGTCAGGGTGTAGCGGTTCCACTCACCGGGTGCCTTCACCATATTCTTGGACGCCGCCATGGCGCGAATAATGCCGCCGCAATCATGATGGCCGGGCTTCGCCAAGCCGAAGGTGTCGAGGATTTGCAGCTCGATGCCCTTAGCGACCGGGTTGAGAGGGTCGGCCACGCAGAAGAAGACGCCCGAGTTGCCCGTGGGCTCGATCTTGAATTCCAGATCGAGGACGTAGTCGCGGAACTTACGGTCGGTGAAAAGGTAAGCGTCGTAGCGCTGCCAACCCTTCTCGCCCGGGCGAGGCTTCAGCGTGACGGAACCGTCCGTGTCGTAGACCCAGTTGCCCGTGGTCTTCCAACCGGCAAGGTCCTTGCCATTGAAGAGTGACACGAAGTCCGGCGCGTCGAGGGCGGGATGCGGCACCGCGGCGACTGGGGCACTGACTGGATAATTTTCTGGCGCGGCGGCGAGGGCGAGGGGCAACAGGGCAGCAAGCAACAGGAGGCGGGGCATAGTTCTGAGTTAATCGGCCGGCGGCAGAGGTCGAGCCACATGTCAGCGGCTAGCGGGCCGTCCTTTTGCCCACAAAAGGCCCGATTATATTATTTTTAAAACCCAAGGGCGACCCGCTGGACAACCCTCGGCCGCCGGGCATAGTAGCGTCCTCGGCCAGTTCTCCGCCCACCCCGGCGTCCCTGTCCGAAACTCCATTCCACCTGATCATCGTACCAGCCGAGCGCCGTTTTCCCACGGACCGCACGGCAGGGACACCCTCTCTTCTTCTTAAAACCAAACCATGAAACGCCACTCCCCCGCCCCTTCCCGCCCTCGCCCTCTCCTTCGCCGCCGCTTCGACACCTCCCTTTCTCCCGCGGCTGTCCGGGCCCGTCTGGAGGAACGCGTCTGCAACGACGCCTCGCTGCCCACGCTCTTCGTCGTGCCCTCCATTAAAGAATCCGTCCGCCTGAGCGGCCCGGACCTGCACGGCGATATGCATATCCGTCTGGCCGTTAGCCAGTCCGCGCTCGCCGCCTTCACGGGCAAACCCACCGAAGTCACGCTCGACTTCCGCACGGCAGACAAAGCGACCGTCCAGTCGCTCGTCGCTTCCTTTGGTCCCGAACTCATCGAGGCCAAAGTGCGTCGACCCCGCCACGACCTCATGGGCCATTCCGTGGCCGGCCATCAGCCGAACGTGGGTCACTTCCTCGCTTGGGCCAGCTGCATGCCCAGCATGGCGGATCATGACATCCTCGAATCGGCCGTCGACGCCGGCCTGGCCTGCGACTTCGACTGCTTCGAGCACATTCACTCGGCGATGCGCGCCCTCGACTTCATGCGCATGGTGCGCATGGAAGGCGGCCACGGCAGCGCCTGTGACGGCGACGAAATTCCGCCGCACCTGCGGCATCCAACCCGCCAAGGGCTCACGGGTAAAGCGGCGACGCGCATCGCCCATCAAGGCAAGAAGGTTACGTTGAACGCGACAATCGACACCAAGCCGAACCCCGCGGGTGACCGCCTGCGGATTCACTACGGCTGGTCGACGGAACGCGAACGCTACCTGATCGGCTGGGTCAGCGACCTCGCACCGAAGGCTCAGTGAGCGTCGTGCCGCTGCATCTTCTCGCCCCAGGCGAAGAGGATCATTGAGGCGAGGAACACGCCGTGGATGATGGACTGCCACAGGATGACCTTCTCATGGGCGGGTGTCAGCGGGTTATCGCCCGCGGCTGCGGTGATGTCGATGAAGCTCTTGAGAAGGTGGATGGCGGAGATACTCGCGAGGCTGCCGGCGAGCTTTACCTTAAGGGTGTTGGCGTTGATGTGGTCGAGCCAGTCGGGGCGGTCGCCGTTATCGCCGAAGTCGATGCGCGAGACGAAGGTCACATAGCCGCCGACGACGACCATGTTGACGAGATTGGCCACCATCGAGATATCCACGAGCGAGAGGATGCCGAGCATGATGCTGCTCTCGGTCGCGGTCGCGAAGCCTTGGAGGAGATGCAGGAGCTCCTGCACGCTCTTCCAAGCGTAAGCGATGGCGGCGAAGATCAACGCGACGTAGATCGGCGCCTGTACCCAGCGGCTGGCGAAGATGAAATATTCGAGCCCGTGTTCGAGCTTCTGGGCAATGCCTTCGTCCTTTGAGTCTTTAGCCATGCGAGGAGATTTGGCATTCCCGGGTCTCCGTCAAGCCGCCGGAAAGCCCAGACCGTTACAGAATAAAGTCAGATGCAGAAAGGGCTGTCTCAACACCTTCCCTTTCCTCCTCCGGTCAACTGGCCATCAGACCCCCGCGCTCGCCGCGGCGTCGCCGAGAGGATTGGCGTTCGGTTCGCGCAGATAGGCGTCGGCTTTAGCCGAGACGATCACGCCATAATTGATGGTGCCCAGCCAGCCCGACATGATGATGCCGACGCTGCCGGCGTGATAGAAGCCGCCAACCTGTTCGGGTAGGGCCATCGAGACCTTGAGGCCCTCGAACTTCGTTCCGAAGGAGGTGCCACCAACGTGACGGACGTACCGGTTCACCGTTCGCGGCGTCGCGGCCTCAGCGTGGTCAACCTTCGAGCGGATGTCTGGGATGAACTTCTCCAGGCCCTTAAAGGACTCCTCAATGACCCGCGCCTTGTTCACCGCGTAATCAGCCTCAGAGAGATGGGCCCAATCGTCCCACTTCTGGTTGACCGACGTGACGATCGCGTAATGCGGCTGCTTAGTGTGCGGACGGGTGTCCGGATAATAGACCGAGTAGGTACGCGACGTGGTATGAAAGTCGACGAGCTCGTGGCTAGAGAACGGCTTAGCCTCGGAGGTGAACACGAGGTCTCCGATGTGCGGAATGGTCTCGCCTTCGCGCACGCCCATGTAGACCTGGCAGGAAGAGGTGTTCACGCGGACCTTGCGAGCCTCGTCAAGGAACGGCGCATCGAAGGCGTCTTCGCCACCCATCTTCAGGACGGTGTCCTTGATATTGGCATTGGAGACCACGGTGGCGCAGGCGACTTCGGCTTCTTCACCGAGACGCGTGCCGCGAAGCTTCACGCCCACGACGCGACGGCGTCCGGAGGCGTCCTTTTCGACGAGAACTTTCTCGACGAGGACGTTGCGGCGGATGTCGACCCCATTGGCCTTCATCTCGACGGTCATGAGATTGATCATGGTGTCTGTGCCGCCCTGGAAGATGAACACGCCCTTCGACATGAAGTTCGAGAAGACGATGCCGAAGGTAATCGCCGGATCATCAAGGGTGGAACCGTTGGCGTACGCGATGGGCTCCAGGAGGAGGCGCTGAACATCGGGACGGCCCGGGAAGAACTGTTCGAATAGCTGGCGGGTGGTCCGCGGATCGTTGTCGTAGTAGTTCATCTCGCGCAGGTGCGCGAAGAACGCCTCGACGGTCTCGGCGGAGAGTTTGAACTGCTCAATCAGGATCCGCGTGAAGTCGGCACGGTCGAAGGTCGTGCGGACGTCAAAGTCCGGATTGATGAAACGGACATCACTGAGCTGGTGGATGCGGTCCGAGATTTCCTTGGTCCAGTAGCGGCGGGTGGACTTGATCATCCCGTGCGGAAAGCCGTGCAGGGAGATATCGAAGACGTGCCCACCGGCACGCTTGAAGAACGTGGCGAGGCCGCCGAGCTGGTAGTGGTGCTCGAGGAGGAGCACTTTGCGGCCGAATTTCGCGAGGTTGTTCGCCGCGGTCATTCCGCCGAGACCGGCGCCGATGACGATGGCGTCATAGCGGGGGAGGAGGTTATCGAACGGCGAAGGCATTGCGAAGGAAGATGAAGTAGGATGAAGCAGGGGTTAAGGGGAAGTCGAAAGCGGTCAAACCGCCCCAGCGACTACTTCCCGACTACGCCCAATGACCAGCCGTCGCGTCCGCGGGCCAAGCGGACCTTACGGCCGAAGAGCTTCGACAGCGCGGCTGGCTTCAGGACGTCAGCCATCTTGCCGACAGCAAGGGCTGACCCGTTCCGCAGCAACAGGGCGTGCGTGAAGGTCGGCAGGATCTCCTCGACGTGGTGGGTGACGAACACAATGGCCAGGCCGGGCTTCAGCTTCGGTAAGCGTTTCACCAAGGCAAGGAACTCGGCGCGCGCGACGGGATCGAGTCCCGCGCAGGATTCATCGAGGATCAGCAGCGCCGGATCCGAGGCCAGCGCGCGGGCGATAAGCACCCGCTGTCTCTCACCCTGCGAAAGATGACCCCAGGGACGCGCGGCAAGGCCGCCGACCTTAAGGAGGCGCAGCAGCCGGCGCGCGAGCGCGAGCGTCGCGGGCTTCGGACGGCGCCAAAGATTGATGAGTCCGTCGACGCCGCCGGCCACGACGGACAGAGCTGGTTCGGCGGGCTGGATCATCGCAGCGACGGACGGGCCCACGAGGCCGATGCGGCGTCGCAGTTCACGCCAGTCACTTCGACCAAAGGTCTCGCCAAGGACGGCGAGCGAACCGGAGGTCGGCGCGAAATAACCCGTGAGTGCAGCGAGCAGCGAGGATTTGCCGGAACCGTTCGGGCCGAGGATCACCCAGTGCTGGCCGGACTCCACGCGCCAGCTTAGTCCGCGCAGGATGACCTTGTCTTCGCGGGCAATGCGGAGACGAGCGACTTCGAGCACTGGGACTGGGATGACGGAACGTGGCACGGCGTAAGGCTATGGAGCAACCCGGGGCGGCTTCCAAGACGCAACCACGCTTGCCCTCGGCAAGGTTCACGCCTACCCCTTGAACATGCGCCGGCACCCCGCCCTGCTCCTCATCCTGCTGTCCGCACTTGTCGGTGCCGCCGAACCGGCCGCCGCGCCTCGCACCACCCCGATCGAGCTCGTCATTAAGGAAGGCGTCGAGACCCGCATCGCCTGCGACCATAACGGCGGCTACTCGAAGTATTCTGGCATCTATCATTACCGCGTCGTGCTGCCGAAGGGCTACCATGCAGACGCGACCAAGGCCTGGCCGGCGATCTTCATCGCCTCGCCGGGGGGTAACGCCGCGATGGGCAACATGGCCGACTGGATTAAGAAGCATGGCTTCATTGCCATCATGCTCGATGAGTCGCGCAACGGCCCCTGGGATCCGAGCGTCGGCAACTTCCTCGCCGCCAACCAAGACGCCTCTAAACGCTTCCGTATCGGCGAAGGGCGCAAGGTGTGCACCGGCTTCTCGGGTGGCGCGCGGGCGAGCTCGATTTTCGTGAGCATCGGCGACAACTTCGGTGGCGTAATCCTGCAAGGGGCCGGCGTTGGTACGCTGGACAATGGCATCCGCGGGCTCCACGGCGTGCAGATCGCGGCCGTAGCGGTGACGATTGGCAAGAAGGACCCGAACCGCGGCGAAATCGCCGGTATGGTCCGCGAGTCGCAGGACGACCGACTACAGGTCTTCGAATTCGAAGGCGGCCATCAGTGGGCCCCGAAGGAGACCATTGAGCGAGCCCTCGATTACGTCGCCGAGAAGCTGCCGAAGTAATCAGTCGGTCTTGCCATCGCCGCTGGCACGGGCATCAAGGACGCAACCCCATGCGCTCCGTTCTCGTCTGCCTGTCCCTCGGCTTCGTCGCTTCCTTCGCAGCTGAAGCCCCGCTGAAGTTCAACGACCCAAAGCCACAGGCCTACCTAATCAAAGCCCGCGCGAGCGAGATCGACCCGCGCTGCAAGCCACACCCGGAAATCGACTTCGTCTTTGAGAAGGGCGGCAAGCCGGCCGACACCGAGGTCGCCACGGTCGACACGCGCGTCGCACCGCGTGGTCAGCTCGTCATCTGGCTGATGGGCTTCAATCAGGCTCAGGCCGAACTCCTCAATAGCTACGGACTCCACTACGTGCAGGTCAGTTATGCCAACACTTGGTTCGGCAAACTCAACACCGAGCCAACGGACGATTCCCAGCATCTCGGCAATATCCGCCTCGAGGCCACGGCCGGTGTCGATGCGAGCAAGTCGATCGAGATCCCTCTACCGGACAGCATGAAGGAACGCGCCTTCCAGTTCGTGAAGCACCTCGCCAAGAATAACCCGCAGGGCAAGTGGGAGACTTTCCTGACCAAGGACGGCAAATCCCTCGAGTGGGAGAAGGTCATCGTCTCCGGCGCCTCGCATGGCGCCACTTCCTCCGCCCGCTTCGGCCTGCACCAGAAAGTGGCCCGCGTCGTCATGCACTGCGGCCCGCGCGATAACCTCGACGACTGGCAGGCTGGCCC
>CANHZL010000002.1 GCA_947465345.1 Opitutia bacterium
ATGATGTTCACCGCGTTGGAGTTGCCGTAGCGGGACCAGGTGCCATCGACGCCGACAATCTCCGCGAGGCCATCGAGGGCGTCGGCGCAAAGGTCGCGTAAAGCGACGGACTCACCGGCGCCCACCTCGATCTTCATGCCCGGATCGGCTTGATAGGCCGCGAGTAGCCCCATGAGCAGATAAGCGTGCTCACCGTCGGTGCGGTTCCAGATGACCTTTCCGGCGGGCGTGCGATAGGAGTACTTCAAGGCGACGGCATCCCGGAGACAGAACTTCGCCGTCAAGGCGATCGCCTCGCGCAACTCCGCGGCGGACAATCCCTTCGGCGCTGCCTTCAACGTCTCGCCGAGCGCCCACACGGCCCGTCCGTTCAAGACTCCGCCGTGGACGAAGTCGCGGTGCTTCGGATCAGCGAACCAGCCCTTTCCTTCCGTCAGCCATTCGCCGCTATTGAACATGCCATACCTGAAAGCGCCTGCCGTGTAGGTCTCCTGCCGGCCGGAAGCCTCGCGCAGAGCGAAATTCTCCGTCCCGCGATGCTGGGACGCGAGTAGGTTGCGGGTCACTCCGTTGACCAGCCCGATGTCGCTACGTCCGTTCAGCCGATAGAGCACGATGAGATCGGCTGGGTCATTAGTAAAAGTGTACGGACGGTAATTGCCTTGGGTCTTATTAGCGGCGTCGCCATCCCACGGATGGTCGTTCGTGGGATTGAACCAGCGCGGCCAGACCGCATTCCAAAAACCAGCGGCAACGCGATGGCCCAAGGGCGTGGACCAGTCCCGACCCCGGTGTTCGAAGTCGTAAAGCGTGGCCGACTGTTTGAACCATTGCCAATCCGCCGGCACTGCAAGGTCGAAGGCCGGCTTCTGGATGCGCATCAAGGCCGCGCCGCGGCTGCGCATGAAGAGGTTGGCCAGGATGCGATTTCGGTTCCACTGGGCGGCCTCGGCATCCTTTTTTCCCTGAGTGTCGATGAAGTCATCCATGAAGACGAACGGTAGCTCGGGCCGGGCTCCACCGACCGAGACAAACAGGGTGATTTCCGATTGACTGAGCTTGGCCTGCGCTCCGCCGAACTCGGATGCGCCCGTGGCATCGATGTAAAGGACCGATGGCGTCAGCTTTGCCAGCGGCTTGAAATCTGCCGGAAAGCGGGCGGCGAACACGCCTGCTTTAGCTACTGACGTCGCTTCATGCGTCGCACCCTCCGAGGTCGTCACACGCAGACGAACCTTCGCTCCTTCAGCCAGCGTGGTTTTGCCGAGGATCTGCACCCCGCCCTCGCCAGCGACCACCATCGCCGATGGCCGCAATGTCGGCGCAAGGTCGACTTCCGGCATTGCTGAAACCGCCGAGGATGCCGCGCATGACAACATCAGGAGTAGGATGAATACGGTACGCACGTTGCGAATGGGACACCTGAGCGACGAGAAAGTTCAAGCCAATCGGACCTAAGCGCGCCGAAGCAAAGGGCAGCCATGTCGTGACGCGGTACGACCCTGCTAGAACCTGAAGCCGATTGCTGATGGCTGAAATGCCGGCTCCCGAATGGCTGATGCCCCGATGGCCGTCACCTGACACCTTGCATGAAGGCAACTAGGGCAGCACGCGGTGCTGCCCCTACCTCAATACAGCTATGTCGTGACGCGGTCCCGACCCTACCTGGAGACACACAAAAAAGGCGCCGGTGTGCGGCGCCTGATTCGTCGATGGGCCGTAAGGCTTATTCGAAGTCGTAGATCTTGACGGAATCCCAGTAGGCCTTGCAGTCGGCGATGAAGGCCTGGTGGATCGGGTCGATCTGGTAGGCGTCATGGTCGGCGTGGTTCTTGAAGACGAAGAACTCGGCGAAGTCGTAGGAGGTGTCGATGATCGGGCGGACAGCGTGGGTGCTGGGGATACCGACGTAGCCGCTATGGATGGACTTGATAGCGAGCAGGCCGCGGAGCTTGGTCTCGAACTCGGCGCGCTGGGCGGCGGTGAGGTCTTTTTTCAGGTAGAAGAAGACGATGTGGTGGAACATAGGACGGCAAGGTTTGGCCAAGTCCCGGCCGAAGGAAACAGCAAAGTGCGCCGGGCAAAGGCGTCCTTGCCTCAGACCGGTCGCGGGACACGCTGGCGGCCTCGCATGCAGTCCCTCGTCCCCCTCTTCCCGGAAGTCACGCCCGCCCAGTGGGAGCAGCTGACCGCCATGGCCGCGCTCCACCGCGAATGGAACGAGAAGATCAACCTGGTCTCGCGCAAGGACATCGAGAACCTCGAACGCCACCACTACGCCCCGTGCATCGCCGCGGTGAAGTTCCTCAAGCTCATGGATGGCTGCCGCGTCATGGACGTCGGCACCGGCGGCGGCTTCCCCGGCCTCATCCTCGCCGTCCTCTACCCCAAGGCCCGCTTCACGCTCGTCGACTCCGTCGGTAAGAAGATCACGGTCGTCACCGACATCGCCGAGCGCCTCGGCCTCAAGAATGTCGACGTCAAGAACGCCCGCGCCGAGACGATGAACCACGAGCACGATTTCGTCACCGGCCGCGCCGTGGCGGACCTCCGCACGTTCGTCCACAACACCCGTCAGCTCCTCTGCAAGGGCGCGAAGCATTCCTTGCCCAACGGCATCCTCTACTGGCAGGGCGGCGACCCCGCAGTCGAGGCGGAGCTTTCCTTTTTGAACCCGGTCTTCAGTTTTGAACTCCGCCCGCTCCTCTGGAACGATGAGAAATTCGAGGGTAAGCGTATCGTGCTCTACCGCAGCCAGGACCTCCTCCGCTGCAAGAAGCCCGACCTGCCGGGGATGACACAATAGGACTCCCTGTGCCTTGACCCGTGGGCGGCAACCCGCACGTTAAAGGCGATGTCCCGTCAGAGACTCCCCTTGAACCCTGCCGGCGAGCGCCTTGAGGCCCTCCTGCGCCAACGCATCGTCTACCTCGACGGCGCGATGGGCACGATGATCCAGCAGCTCAAGCTGCAGGAAGCGGACTACCGCGGCGACCGCTTTAAGGACCACACTGGTCAGCTCAAGGGCAACAACGACCTCCTGGTTATCACCAAGCCGGCCGTCATCCGCGACATCCACCGCGCCTACCTCGATGCCGGCGCCGACATCCTCGAGACCAATACCTTCAACGGTACGTCCATCGCGATGGAAGACTACGCGATGACGCACCTCGTCCGCGAGCTGAACACCGCGGCGGTCAAGGTCGCCCGCGAGGCCGTCGATGCCTTCAAGGCCGCCAACCCCGGCAAGGACGCCTTCGTCGCCGGCGCCATCGGCCCGACGAACAAGACGCTGTCGATGTCCCGCGACGTCAACGACTCCGCCAAGCGCGACGTGACGTTCGTCCAGGTACGCGACGCCTACCGCGAACAGGTCGATGCCCTCATCGACGCCGGCGCGGACCTGCTCCTCTGCGAGACGGTCTTCGACACGCTCGTCCTCAAGGCCGCCCTCTTCGCGATCGACGAAGCCTTCGAGGCCCGCGGCTTCCGCATCCCGCTGATGATCTCGGGCACGATCACCGACGCCTCCGGCCGCACGCTCACCGGCCAGACGACCGAGTCCTTCTGGAACTCCATCCGCCACGCCCAGCCGATCAGCGTCGGAATGAACTGCGCCCTCGGTGGCGAGCAGATGCGCCCACACATCGCCGAGCTGGCGAAGAAGGCCGACATCTTCGTCTCGTGCTACCCGAACGCCGGCCTGCCTAATCCGCTTTCGCCGACGGGCTTCCCCGAAGGCCCAGAAGATACGGCCGCCATCCTCGAGACCTTCGCCCGCGACGGCCTCGTCAATATCGTCGGTGGCTGCTGCGGCACCACGCCCGGTCACATCGCCGCCATCCGCCGCCGCACCGAGAAGTATCCAGCCCGCGTCCCTGGCGCGACCCAGGCCGCACTCAAGCTCTCAGGCCTCGAGCCGCTCAACATCGTTGGCGGACCGGGCACCTTCGTGAACGTCGGCGAGCGGACCAACGTCGCTGGCTCCAAAATCTTCAAGGGACACATCGAGAAAGGGGACTACCGCTCCGCCCTACGCGTCGCCAAGCAGCAGATTGAGGCCGGCGCCACGGTCATCGACATCAACTTCGACGCCGGCCTGCTCGACGGCGCCGCGGCGATGACGAAGTTCCTGAACATGGCGGCGACCGAGCCGGATATCGCCAAGGTGCCGTTCATGATCGATTCGTCGAACTTCGACATCATCGAGGCCGGCCTGCGCTGCGTGCAAGGCAAGGCCATCGTGAACTCGATCTCGCTCAAGGAAGGCCAAGCGGAGTTCGTCCGCCGGGCCCGCCTATGCCGTCGCTACGGCGCCGCGATGATCGTGATGGCCTTCGACGAGAAGGGTCAGGCCGCTACCTTTGAGGACAAGGTCCGCATCTGCGTCCGCGCTTTCGGCATCCTCACGCAGGAAGCCGGTGTCGACCCGCAGGACATCATCTTCGACGCCAACATCCTCACGGTCGGCACGGGTATGAAGGAGCACAACCGCTACGCGCTCGACTTCATCGAGGCCGTCACGGAGATCAAGCGCCTCTGCCCAGGCGCCCGCACCTCAGGCGGCCTGTCCAACGTCTCCTTCGCCTTCGCCGGCAACAACAAGGTGCGTGAGGCGATTCACTCCGTCTTCCTCTACCATGCGTTGAAGGCCGGCCTCGACATGGCCATCGTCAACGCCGGCATGCTCGAGGTCTACACCGAGATTGACCCGGAACTCCGCGACCTCGTCGAGGACCTCGTCCTCTGCCGACGCGAAGACGCCACGGACCGCCTGATGGAGGCCGCCCCTCGCTTCGCCGCGACGAAGACCGAAGGCCCCGACACCTCCAAGAAGAACGAGTGGCGCAGCCTGCCGGTCGACGCACGTCTTTCCCACGCCCTCGTGAAGGGCATAGACGACCACGTCGTCGCCGACACCGAGGAAGCCCGCCTCAAGCTGGGCCGCCCGCTGCTCGTCATCGAAGGCCCGCTGATGGACGGCATGCGCGTCGTCGGCCAGCTCTTCGGCGAAGGGAAGATGTTCCTCCCCCAGGTGGTCCGCTCCGCTCGCGTGATGAAGACCGCGGTCGCCCACCTCGAGCCGTTCATGGCCGCCGAGAAGGTCGGCGGCTCCACCCAAGGCTCTTTCCTCATCGCGACCGTCAAGGGCGACGTCCACGACATCGGCAAGAACATCGTCGGCGTCGTCCTCGCCTGCAATAATTACGCTGTCACCGACCTCGGCGTGATGACGCCCACGGAGAAAATCGTCACCGAGGCCCAGCGCCTAAAGCCCGACTTCATCGGCCTGTCCGGCCTGATCACGCCCTCGCTCGACGAGATGATCACCGTCGCCCAAGAACTGAAGCGCGCTGGCATCAGCACACCTCTGCTCATCGGCGGAGCCACCACTTCTAAGGAGCATACCGCCATCAAGCTCGCCCAGCATTACGATGGCCCGATGGTCCACGTCGGCGACGCCTCGCTCGTCACCGCGGTCTGCAGCGACCTCCTCAACCCCTCCAAGCGCGTCGGCTTTGTCGGCGACCTCAAGACCGAGCAGACGGAACTACGCGAGGCCTACGAGAAGCAGCAGCCCGCCGTGGTCATCCCGCTCGCCGAGGCGCGCAAGCGTCCGCTCATCACGACCGCTCCGGTCCAAGCCGCCCCGCGTAAGCCTGGCGTCACGGTCTTTGAGCGTATCGACCCCGCCGCGGTGGCGGAGATCATCGACTGGACGCCGTTCTTCATCACCTGGTCGCTGAAGGGCGCTTTCCCGCAAATCTTCAAGTCGCCCAAGTATGGCAGCGAAGCACGTAAGCTCTTCGACTCCGCCCGCGTCGAGCTGGATGACCTCATCCGCGGTAATCGCGTCCACCTCCGCGGCGCTGCTGGCCTCTGGGCCGCCCGTCGCATCGGCGACGACGTCCAGATCTACAGCGACGAAGCCCAGTCGAAGCAGATCGGCCGTTTCCACTTCCTCCGCGACCAGCGCCAGCGTCCGAAGGTGACCACCTGCCGCTCGCTCGCCGACCTCGTCTCGACCGACAAGGGCGACCACCTCGGCGCTTTCGCCGTCACCGCCGGACAGGAGATCGAAGACTACGCCGCTTCCTTCAAGGCGAAGGACCCCTTCCGTCAGATCCTCATCCAGGCCCTCGCCGACCGCCTCGCGGAAGGTTGCGCCGAGTGGCTGCACCGCGAAGTCCGCAAGGAACTCTGGGGCTATGCGCCGAACGAAGCCCTCACCGTCGAAGAACTCGTCGATGAGAAATACGCCGGCCGTCGTCCCGCCGCCGGCTATCCGGCCTGCCCCGAGCACACCGAGAAGGCCGAGCTCTGGCGCCTACTGGACGCGGACCGCCTCGGCTGCACCCTGACCGAGTCCTACGCGATGAATCCGGCTGCTTCCGTATCCGGTCTCTATTTCGGTAACCCGCAGTCCATCTACTTTGACGTCGATAATGTCGGCCGCGACCAAGTCGAGGATTACGCCAAGCGCAAGGGCTGGACCATCGAGCAGGCCGAGAAGTGGCTGCGCCCGGTGCTCGGTTACAAGACCTGACCATGGAAGCGCGCGAACGCGAGAAACTCGTCGCAATCGTCGGCGTCGAAGATGCCGCCGCGGTCGAACGCTTTCTCGGAGGTTGCGCGCTGTGCACCTTGGTTGAAGCGGCTGACGGCATTGACAGCGACTGGCCCGAGTGGGCGCGCGCCGCGGCCGTACTGCAGCGCTGGCTCGAAGCCGCTGGTCGCGACGCCGACGCCGAACGTAAGCTCGGCTATCTCCATTGCACCGTCGAAGCGCAGAAGATCGTGCCGACCGCGATTCGCCCCGCCCTGCCCCAAGCCGTCGCCCGGATGCTCAAAGAGTACGGGTTTGCGGAGTAAGGCAGGGAAGTGATTGCCATCACGTCCGTTCGCGGACGGACGTGCGATTCGATCCAGCCTTGCTAAGGCCCGACGACTTCCCGCCGGCGGGTTCGAACGGCGGTGATGGCAATCACCGCCCTACCCAAGGCAGCTTATTGACTCAGCCCTCTATCTGTCCTTCGCGACTTCCGCGCGGGCTTTGGCGAGAACGTCGGCGAGCTTCACTTCGGCGCCGCCCTGGCGCTTGCTCTCATCGGCGGCTTCCATGAAGGCGTAAAGTTCGAGTGTCTCTTCGGCCGAGACCTGCGCCTTGCCGGTGCGGAACATCTTCACGACAGATTCGAGCAGGACTTCATAGCCGTCGAACTTGCCGATGTCGGCTTCGCCTTTGTCGCCGACCGCCTTGCCGCCGTAGGGTCCACCCTTGGCCTTACGATCGGCTTCGCGATAGATACCCACGCGCCCGTCGCCCCAGTTGCCCGTGACTTGGATCATACCCGCAGCGGACTTGTCGCGCTTTACCGAGATACAGCCCGTGCCCATGACGGCGTAAAGGCTCTCGCAACCATGGACGCCATACCAGTAGAGATCCGGGTGGTGCGGCTCGAGGCTGGCTGGGCTGGTCGTGTATGCCGTCTTCACCTTGCCGACGGATCCTTGAGCGACCGCCTGCGTGCTGGCCGCGTAGCGAAGGGATGAAGAGCAGAAGTAAATCGCACCAGACTTCTTGGCGGCTTCTTGGATCCGGATGACATCGGCGAGCGAACCTGCGATCGGCTTGTCGATAAAGACTGGCTTACCTGACTTAAAGACCGGGAGCACCTGCTCGAGGTGGACGCGGCCGTCATTAGATTCGAGCATCACGAAGTCGACATCGGCACAAAGTTTCTCGATGGAATCATAAACTTGCACGCCCATCGCCTGCAGCTTGGCCGTGTAATCAGGCACGTGCACCGTGCTTTCCGGGATGTCCTTACTCCCCTGGGCGAAGGCGGCCGTCACGCGGTACCCCGCGAACTTCGCGGCGTCGGCGGGGTTCTTTGGACCCTTGTTGAAGACCGTGGTGAAGGCGACGACATGCGAGGTGTCGAGGCCGATAATCCCGATCCGCTTAGGCGCCTCGGGAGCGGAGGTGCAGCCAGAAAGTAGGATGAAGCCGAGTGCGAGGGCGAACGACGAGAGGAGACGAGGCAAGGGCATGCCTCTTTCTAAATCACCATACTGGAGCTTACAAGCCCCTGGGACCTCGGTTAATGCTGGCCTTCGAGCAATTGCCAGACTCGCCCGGCCATCAGTACGCCGAGAGCCAGCCACAATACGCCCAGCACGCGATCGACCCAACGGATCGTCGCCGCGTCCTTCAGTCGAACGCGCAAGCGATCTCCAAGGAAGGCATAGAAGCTCATGACTCCGACCTCTGAGCCCAAGGTGCAGAGTAGGAACACGCCCGTCGTCGACCAAGCGAAGGTATCGGTGGGCACTTTAGCCGCTTGGATGATGATGAGGAAGAACGGGATTGTCTTCGGGTTCGAGAAATTCACCCACGTTCCGCGCAGGAATAGCGCGAGGGCGCCACCCTCGAGCCCGGCGGACTCCGGCAAGCTCGAGCGCGGGCGCGCAAGATGGGTGAAAGCGAGATACAGGAAATAAGCCAACCCGGAGACGGCGATCGCCGTCATCGCATGAGGGACGTGCTGCGTGAGCCAGTGCGTACCGAAAAGCGAAAGGAATAAATGTGGCGTCTCACCGACCGCGAGACCGAGCGTGTGCCAGAAGGCGCGACGCTTGCCGTAACGGAGCGAGGTCTCGATCGTCGACAGCGCCGCAGGCCCGGGCGAGAGACTCGCAAGCAGGCAAGAGACGATGAGCAGGCCGATGTCCATCCGCGCTTAGCGGAGGGACTGCTTCCAGCGGGCGATCTCGCGGGCGACGGCCTTAGGGCCGGGCATGCCCGTGTTCTCGCGTGCAGCGAAACCGCGCTGCAGGCTAAAGACTTCGCGCCAGCCCTTCGTGAACGCCTTATCAGCGGACAACGCAGCGGCGTCAGAAAGCTTGTCGAGCGGCACGGCGGACTTCTCCGCCAGCGCGACGAGACGACCGACGGCGTGGTGGGCGTGACGGAACGGCATACCCTTAAGGACGAGCCAATCGGCGAGGTCGGTGGCGAGGAGCGCGGGATCGGAAGCGGCGGCGAGGCAGCGGGCCTTGTGGAACTTCGTGCCCGCGAGCGTGGCGTCGGCCACGGCGACAGACAGGATCAGCTGGTCGGCGGCGTCGAAAAGCGGCGGCTTGTCGTCCTGTAGGTCGCGATTGTACGTGAGCGGCAGGCCCTTCGTGAGCGAGAGCAGGTGCGTGAGCGAAGCCTGGAAGCGCGCAGCCTTGCCCCGGAGGAGCTCCATCGAGTCCGGATTACGCTTCTGGGGCATCAGCGACGAGCCCGTCGAGAACTCGTCGGGCATGCGCGCAAAACCAAACTCCGCGGAAGACCAGAGGACCATGTCTTCGGCGAGTCGCGAGAGGTGGACGCCACAGAGTGCGGCGGCGAAGCAGAACTCCGTGGCCGGATCGCGATCAGCGACCGCGTCCATCGAATTACGGGTGACCTGCGGGCGGCCCTTCGCGTCGACGAAGCCGAGCAGCTTCGCCGTGACTTCGCGGCGAATCGGAAGCGTCGTACCAGCGATCGCACCGGAGCCCAGCGGGCACCAGTTGGCGGAAGCCTTGGCGGCGGCGAGGCGGGCGCGGTCGCGGCCGAACATCTCGGCGTAGGCGAGGAGGTGGTGGGCGGCGGAGACCGGCTGGGCACGCTGCAGGTGCGTGTAGCCCGGCAGGATCACGTCGGCGTTGGCCTCAGCGAGCTTCACCAAAGTCTTGAGCAAGGAGACGAGGGCCGCGTCGGCGGCGTCGCACTGGTCCTTAATCCAGAGACGGACGTCGGTGGCGACCTGGTCGTTACGCGAGCGGGCCGTGTGCAACTTGGCGGCGGCGGGGACGCGCTTCGTGAGCGCGCTCTCGATATTCATGTGCACATCCTCGAGCTCGCGGCTCCACTTGAACTTACCGGCCGCGATCTCTTTGGCGATGGCGTCGAGCCCACGCAGGATGGCGTCGCGCTCCCGCTTGGTCAGGATACCGGCCTGAGCGAGCATCGTGGCATGGGCCTTCGAGCCGCGGATATCCTGGGCCCAGAGACGGTGGTCGAACGAGACGGACTCGCCGAAACGCAGCATCAATTCGGCAGGACCGGCGCTGAACCGGCCGCCCCAGGTGGCCTGGGCTTTCTTCCGTGCGGACATAACCAAGCAATGCCTCCGGGAAGGCAGGCAGGCAAGCAAGGATGCTCAGCGGGCCGCCGGGGCAGGCGCCGTAGACGCCGGCTTCTGGGGCGTAGCCATACCACGCACGCCATCAAGGCGGATCACAATCTCACCTGGCTCGGCGACGCCCATGCGTTCGCGGGCCTGGTCGCGGACAAATTCAGCGTCACGACTGAAGCGGTCGACGTAGCGGTCGGTCTGGCCACGCGTCCGCTCGAGAGCCGCATACGTCTGTTCTTTCTGCCGCTCGCTAGCGCGAAGCCCAGCAAGGCGAGCGGACTCGTCGCCATAGGTCGACCACGTGAAAGCCAGCACCGTGCAGAAAAGAATGAAGGAGGCCCAGAGAAACAGCTTCTCCGTCTGCGGATTTCGGGACGAGGGCTCTCTTTCCATGACGACCGCGGGAGTGAAAGCGGAAATCTGATACGGAGCGAGGGGAAAATCGCTGGCTTACTTCGCCGCCTGCTGGGCGACAGCGGCCAGCGAGCCGCTAAACTCCATGAACCCCCAGACGATGACGCCGGTAACCGAGACGTAGACCCAGACCGGGAATACCCAGCGGACGAGCTTCTTGTGCTCCTCGAGGCGATCATTCTTGGCCAGCCAGACCGCACGGATAATGAAGGGGGTGACCAGGATCGCTAGGAGGATATGGGGAAAGAGGATGACGTAGTATAGAAGCTTGTCCCAAGTCAGGCCGACCTCGGGACGGTAGAGGATATTGGTCCTATGAAGCGCGACCCAGAGGTGGACCTTCGAGGCCAGGTACAGTGCCAGGAAGAGGGCTGAGGTCAGGACCGCGACGCCCATTGCCTTGCCATGGCCGGCACGGTCGCCGGCCTTGATACGGAAGTAGCCTACCAAGAGGAAGACGGTGGCGAGGGCGTTCATCCCGGCGACGGAGCGAGAAAGAAGTTCAGTGGTGGAAGCCATGGGACGAAGAAGAGCTATTTTCCGGGAAAAGCCAACCCCGAGCAGGCCTTAATCTTCACTTAAGTCGATTTCTGGTATGCTATTACCCACTCCCATGAACCCGTCCCTCCTCACCCTCTTGTTCGCCGCCAGCTTGGCCGCCGAAGCCACCAAAGGCCCGGCGATGATCAAGGCCGACAACGAGCCACCCGGCCAGAACAAGGTCACCATCACCGTCAAGGGCGACAAGCGCATCATCGAGTCCAATGGTATCCCGGACCACAAGGTCGCCAAGTACCCCACCCGCGGAAACCCCAACGCTATCTCCGAGCAGAAGTATCATCTCGAAGTGCCGGCCAACCCTAAGCCGCTGGAAGGCGGCGCAACGGGCCGCATGATGTCCGCTTGGGGCGTCGCCCTGAACGGCATCGTCTTCGACCCAGGCACCGCCGAAGTCTACAACGACGGCGACCGCAGCAACCCTTGGCATTACGAAGCCCTCAAGAGTAATACCGAGATGGGCACGACGCCCCGCATCACTGTTGGCCTGGGTCTAGACCAGAACCACGCGCACGTGCAGCCCAACGGCGCCTATCACTACCACGGACTCCCCACCCTCTTGGTCGAACGTCTCTCGGGCGGCGAAAAGAAGATGACGCACGTCGGCTGGGCGGCGGACGGCTTCCCGGTCTACGCCGTCTACGCCTACGCCAAATCTGAGGACCCTCAGAGCGAGCTCAAGAAGATGCAAAGCAGCTACCGCCTCAAGACCGCCGACCGTGGCGGCGACGGCAAGGAAACCCCGACCGGTAAGCCTGACGGCTCCTTCGGCCTCGACTTCGAATACGTCGCTGGCTCGGGCGATCTCGACGAGTTCGGTGGACGCACCGGCGTGACCCCGGAATTCCCGAAGGGCACCTACTACTACGTGATGACCGAGGAATACCCTTTCATCCCACGCAAGTTCAAGGGCAACCCGGACCCGTCGTTCAGCAAGCAGAAGATGGACCCGCATGCCAACCTCGGCGGCCAGGGCGGACCCGGCGCTAAGGGCGGCAAGAAGGGCAAGAAAGGGCCGCCCCCTGGTGGCTTTGGTGGCCCGCCTCCGGACGGCCCTCCTCCTGAAGGCGCTCCGAAATAATCCGCCGGCCCAGGTAGGGCGGCCATTGCCATGGCCGCCGTTCGCACACGGACATGCGGCTGCAATGACCCTAGCTAAGGGCCGATGACTCACCACCTGCGGGCTCGAACGGCGGTGATAGCAATCACCGCCCTACCCCAGGCAGCGAGAGGGCTTAAGCGCCCTGCTTGGGGTCGAACTTCTTCTTGGGCTCTTCGGCCGGGGCCGCCCCTGGGGAGAGCGGGAAGCCTGGCAGCGTGAACCCTTTACCCTCGACGAGCTTCAAGCGACGGCGGACTTCGGCCGGCAGTTTTTCGACCTCGGCCTTCTCCGTGACATCGCCTTCGAAGAGCGTCTTGCCATCGCGATCCTTCACCACCGCACGCTTCTTGCCGTCCTTCTCCTCGAGCGAGACGGTGCCTTCGCCATCCGAAGCCATGGAGTGGGACGAAGACTTCGCGCCGTTACCAAAGCTGAACGAGAACGAGCGTGACGAGGAGGAATTGGCGCCAGACGGCGCGCGCTTTTCTTCAGCCGAAGGGGCGCTCGAACGGGCGCCGGGCGGAGGAAGCGTACCTGCCTGCATGTCCTGCAGCTGCTTCAGTAAGTCGGCGGGAATCGGCCCACCCGGGGCGATGGCGATACCACCGGGGGTCTCGATCGCTGCCGCCCGACGGGCCGCGACGGACTTCTCCGCGGGCCGCCCGCCGAGCGTGAGGTCGACCGTCATCGGCTCGACGCCGCGCACCAGCGTGAGCTTCGCCTTGTCGCCAGGTTTGCGCGTGCGCACCAGCGCGCGGAACTGTTCCGCATTAAAGAGCATCTGGTCGTCAAGCCGTGTAAGGATATCACCCTCCTCGACTTTGCCAGATGAGGGGCCGTTCGGATCGATGAAGCCGACCTGGATGCCGACGCCGGCGGGCACCGTGGTGTTCACGGCTTCACGCCGAGGGCCGACGTTGAGACCGGCGTAGGCAACCTCGCCGGCCGCAACGACCTTGGCGGTCGGCTCTTTCTTGTCTTCGGCCTGCAGCGGGCCAACGAGGCCAGCAAGCAGGAGCATGTGGAGGGGGATCTGGCGGAGGGTATTCATGGCGGGTCCTATGTAAGTTGAGCGTTGGTGGTCGGTGGATTTGTTCAGTTAGTTTCGAGTGGCAGCAGCGCGAGCTGGTCGTTCGGGCAATAGTTGATCAAGCGGGTATTACTCCGAGCGTCTTCCCAGCGAGTCGTGTCCTGCCAGCGGACGCGCATGGGGCGGGCGAACGAGCCGTCGTCCATCTGCACCGGGCGGAAGAACTGAATATCCGGGCGAGACTGCTCGACGCGCACGAGCTGATACTGCGGAGCCTCGGACTCGGACGCGCCACCGAGGAAGACGAAGGCCGCGACGAAGACCGCCGCGAGCGCCGAGATTCCGGCGGACCAAGCAATGATGACGCCGTGGCGCTGCGACGAAGCGTCGAGCTCGCGGGCGAGACGGGCGGTGATAGCGGCACCTGGGGCGCGGGGGCGCAAGGCGGCGAGGGCCTGTTCGAGTTCGTGGTCGGGGTCAGTCATGGGTGCGGGCGGTGATGTGTTTACGCAGGGCCTCCATGGCATAGCGCCACCGCGAGGCCGCGGTGTTGGGGGAAACGGAAAGTTGTTCGCCGATCTCGTCGAAGGTCAGGTCGCCCCAGACTTTGAGGACGACGACCTCGCGTTGCTCGGCGGGGAGAAGCTTGAGCGAATCGGCGAGGGCTGCGAGCCGCGGGTCGGTCTCAGGCTCAAACCAAGTCACCGTGTCCATATCGTCGCCCACGACCTTCTCGCGCGCCGTGCGCCGGTCGCCGCGCCGTAAGAGATCGAGGGCCGCCCGCCGAATGGAGGTTACCACGAGGGCGTTTGGATTACCGGGTAGGTGACGTTGATGTTTCCAAAAGCGTACAAATGCCTCCTGCAGGACGTCATCCGCATCAGCCTCACCCCGGGTCCATTGGCGCGCGATGAGCCGGAGCCTGGCGCCGTGTTCGGCGAACCAGGCCCGCCAATCCTGATCGGCATGGGCATTGGGCATCTTGTTATAGAGGGCGTCGCGGGCGGGGGGATTTGTCTACCCGGACCAGTTTGGCCAGCGGGCCAAAATCGTCAAAGCAGTTGCGAAACGCCCCCTCCCCTTCTAACTGCGAACCAGATGTCCACCCCCCTTACCGAGCGACCTGCGGACGGTTTCTTCCGTGCCCTGATCCGCTGGTTCGATGCGGACCACATCCCGGAAGGAGTCGAGGCCCTCCAAAGCGCCCCCAAGAAGGTCGATTGGCTCCGCTCCATTCCCTTCATCCTGCTCCACCTGGCCTGCTTCGCCGTGATCTGGGTAGGCGCCAGCCCGATCGCCGTCTGGACAGCCGTCGGCCTGTACTTCTTCCGGATGTTCGCGATCACCGGCTTCCTCCACCGCTACTTCTCGCACAAGACCTACTCCACCTCCCGCGTTTTCCAGTTCGTGATGGCCTTCTGGGCGGCCCTCGCGGTCCAGCGCGGGGCCCTCTGGTGGGCTTGCACGCATCGCCACCACCATAAGCATTCCGACGAAGAAGACGATAAGCACTCCCCAGTGGTTGACGGCTTCTGGTGGTCGCACGTGGGCTGGATCACCGCGAAGCGGAATTTCCCAACCGACTACTCGAAGATCTCCGACCTCGCGAAATACCCCGAGCTCGTGTTCCTCAACCGCTTCGACGTCCTTGTGCCGTTACTCGCCGGCTGCGTGACCTTCGGTGCCGGCGCCTGGCTCGGCGCCCATGGCTACGACACCAACGGCCCGCAGATGCTCGTCTGGGGCATCGTCTCAACCGTTGTGCTCTTCCATGGCACAGGCTGCATCAACTCCCTCGCCCACGTCTTCGGCACCAAGCGCTTCCGGACTACCGGCGATGAGTCCCGTAATTCACTCATCCTCACGCTCATCACCCTCGGCGAAGGCTGGCATAACAACCACCACCGCTACCAGGCCACGACGAAGCAGGGCTTCTACTGGTGGGAATTCGACCCAACGTATTATGGCCTGAAAGTGATGGCTTGGATGGGATTAATCTGGGGCCTCAAAGGCGTACCGGATTCAGTCTACGAGGAGGCGGAACGCACCAAGGCGGAGGCCTCGGTTCCGCGTGCGTGAACGGATCGCCATCATCGGCTCCGGGGTGAGCGGCCTCGGCTGCCTTCGCTTCCTGCGCGCCCATCACGACGTCACGGTCTTCGACCACGACCCGCGCCCGGGCGGCCACGCGCACACCATCGACGTCACGGAGCCCAGCACCGGCCGCGCCCTGCCGATGGACACGGGCTTCATGGTGTTCAACGAGGTGACGTACCCGCACCTCTGCCGACTCTTCAAGGAACTCGGCGTGAAGCCCAAGGCGACCTCGATGTCCTTCGCGGTCCGCCACGACCCGACCGGGCTCGAATGGTGCGGCAGCTCGCTCAACCACCTCTTCGCCCAACGCCGTAACCTACTCAGCCTGCGCTTCTGGAAGCTCCTGTTCCAGATCAACAAGTTCAACAAGCTCGCCAAGACCGAGTGGCAGTCCACCGAAGCCGAGACGACCTCGCTGCGCGACTGGTGTGCCCAGAAAGGACTCGGGCAGGACTTCCTCGATCTCTACCTGATTCCGATGTCGGCCGCAGTATGGTCGACGCCCGCGGAGAAGATGCTGGGGTTCCCCGCCGCCGCGCTGATGCGCTTCTTCCATAACCACGGGTTCCTCGGCCTCGACACCCAGCACCAGTGGCTGACGCTCGACGGCGGCTCCCGCACCTACGTTGAAGCCCTCCTCAAGGCGCACCCCGCCGATTTCCGATTCGGACAAGGCGTCACGGCCGTCCGCCGTGATGGAGCCCAAGTCATCGTGACGACTGCGCAAGGCGAAGAACGCTTCGACCGCGTAATCATGGCTTCTCATGCGGATACCTCGCTGAAGCTATTGTCCGATGCCGATGCCGAGGAGCGTCGCCTGCTCGGCGCCTTTGCCTATAATCAGAACGTCGCCATCGTGCATACGGACATGGCACCCCTCCCTCGCGCCCCCAAGGCACGCTCTTCCTGGAACTACCGCACCTGGGCCAAGGATGGCGGCCTCGCGACGTCGACGCACTACTGGATGAATTCACTGCAGGGCCTGACGGACAAGGGCGACTTCGTCGTGACCATCAACCACGCCGAGCAGGTCGACCCCGCGAAGATCCTCCGCACCATCCCGACCGAGCATCCGCTCTTCTCCCTTGAAGCCGTCGCGGCGCAAGCCGAGGTCCCCGCGCTCAATGCCCGGGCTGGCGTGCGCACGCACTTCGTCGGCGCGTGGCAACGCTATGGATTCCACGAAGACGGCTTCTGGTCGGCGCACCGCCTCTGCTCGCAGCTGCTTGGCCGCGACGCGTGGACGGCGTAATCAGAAGGCAATCTTCTGCGCCTGACGCTCGAACCCTTCGGCCTGGAAAAGGACTTCCGGCTCCATCTTGAGGATGCCCGCCACATAGCGGTCAGGCACGCGCTCGAGCCGCGTGTTATAGAAGGTCGCGATATTGTTGTAATAGGCCCGGGCCAGCGCGATGCGGTCCTCGGTCTCGACGAGATTCTTACGCAGTTCGTCGAATGATTCCTGCGCCCGGATCTCCGGATACTGCTCCGCGACGGCGACGAGCATCGGCGCCACCGCGGCGGGTCGGCCACCGGCCGCCTGTGCCCGGAGCGCGGCGACAAGCGTCTGCACGGAGGCCTCATGCGCGCGGAAACCTTTCACGCATTCGACCAAACGAGGAATCAGGTCGGAACGCCGCTTCAACTGGATATCGATGAGCGACTGCGCCTGGCGAACACGGTTACGCAGCCCGACAATGCTATTAAAGACCATCCAGACCCAACCTCCGCCGAGCGCGATGAGGTAGAGCCCGAGGCCGATAAACAAACCGAGCGGAGTAGGATTACGGACTTGGGCGGCGACGAGGACCGTGCCGAAGCCGGCGGCGAGGGCGGCGCCGAGAAGATTCCAGAGGATATACGCCGTGGCTTTGCCTTCGCTGACATCCTTCTCCTTACGCGGGGTGATAATGAACATGTCGGCCTTCGCCTCATGCTTGATTTGAGCGGCGACGATGTCGGGGCGTTCGCTCGCGCGGCCGCGCACGAAGAGCGGCGTGCCCACGGCCAGACCGTGCTCCGTAAAACTACGCTCGCCGGTCGAACCCTCGACCGACCCGTCGGGCCCCTTACCATAGTAAAGCGGATCGTCGCGGTCGACGTCCCGATCGAAAAGCATGTTCGTCTCGAGGTCGGCGCCTTCCGGATCGACCCAGACGTAACCCGTCTCGTCCTGCAGGTAGAACCCGGCCGTCTCGCCGCCCGAAGCAACCACGTCGCTGCCGGTATCGATGACCGTGCGGGTCCTCGTGTTACCCTTGTCGTCAGTATAGGTCTCCTGACGCGCTCGGCGCCAATGTTCGCAGACCGACCAGCGATAAAGTACGCAAGGACTCTCGGCGAGGTAGCTGGTAAACGGATCGCGACGGACGCAGACTCCCTCGAGTTCGACTTCACCGACGAAGACCCCCAAGGCTTTCGAGACTGGGGTATCGTCCAGCAGGCGGCGCTTCCGGCCGGCGTTTAGCGCAAACAGCATGCACCCGGCGGAGCCGCCGAGGGTCAGGACGCACATGCCGAAGATCTCTTGGGCCACGGACTCGTTATGCCCGCCAGACGCCGGGAAGCAAGGTTTGGGCGAGGGGACGCTTGCGCCCGCTGGCCTTCCTTTCACTCTGCCCTCAAATGCCACGCCTCTACGATGCGGAAGTGATGCACGCCCGGCTCTGGCCGAAGCGGCATGACTTCACCCATGCGGCCTTCGCCCTGGCCATTGATGCGGCGACTTTAGACAAGGTTCGCGGCGGGCACTTCATGCTGGGGCGAGGCTTTTCCCCGTACTGTTTCCGTGACCGGGATTTCCTGCCGGCCGCGGACATCTTTCAGCCGGAAGGCGTTCCGCAGGCTTTCGGCGGAGCCGGCGACACGCTGGCTGATCGCTTCCGGGCCTTCGTAGCGGCCCAAGGCGAACCCCTTCCGACCCGCGCCGAAATCACGCTCGTCGCGATGCCCCGAGCCTTCGGTAAATCCTATAACCCCGCGGTGTTCATGATGGCGACCGTGGATGGGGCTCTCGCTTGCGGTGTCGCCGAGGTCCACAACACCTTCGGCGAACGTAAGGCCTGGTTCCTCGGTAAGGATACCCTGAGGCAAGACCACGACGGCAATACGTACCTGCAGCTCCGCACGCCCAAGCGCTTCTACGTCTCCCCGTTCTCGAAGCTCGATACGGAATTCGAATTTACCCTGCGCCTACCAGATGGCCGACTGGCCTTAACCGTCGACCACTACGAAGGTGGCGACAAGACCCTCACCAGCGCCTGGACCGGCCGACAGGTCCCGCTGACCGACGCCCGCCTGCTCTGGCTGACAGTGAAATCCCCGCTGCTCATCCTCAAGGTCGTGACGCTCATCCATCTCCACGCCGCCTGGCTCTGGCTCGTGAAGAAACTTCCCTTCCGTCGCAAAGGGGACGACATTCCTCATCAGCGTAACCTGCGGCACCCCACTCCCGAACTTACTGGCCGACATGACTAAACCTTCCCTCGCCCGCCGACTCGTCCTCGCGGAACTCGCCAAGCTCACGAAAGGTCGGCTTTCCCTGCGCCTACCCGAAGGCACCGAGCTCACGCTGGGCGACCCGCAGGCTTCGACCGGCGCGCGTATCGAGATCGCGGACGAGAACGCTTTCCGCCGGATCATGCTCGCGGCCGACATCGGCCTCACCGAAGGCTACATGGAAGGTGAATGGGATTCGCCCGACCTCAACGCACTGATCGGCTTCTTCATTCAGAATATCGACCAGACCCCAGGTATGTCCGGCTCGGCCCGCAAGGCCCTCGGCGTCGGCCTGTTCCGCATCGCCGACCGCGTCGGCCACCTCCTCCGCCCAAACGACAAGAAGACGGTGCGTCGCAATATCTCGGAACACTACGACGTCTCCAACGACTTTTTCCGCCTCTTCCTCGACCCATCGATGATGTATTCGTCGGCCCGCTGGGAAGGCACGGACTCGCTCGAACAGGCCCAGACGAATAAGAACGACGCGCTGTGCCGCTTCCTCCAGCTTAAGGCCACCGACCACGTCATCGAGATCGGCACCGGCTGGGGCGGCTGGGCGCTACACGCCGTGAAGAAGTACGGCTGCCGTGTCACCTCGCTCACCATCTCGCAGGCCCAACATGACCTCGCCGTCGAACGCATCCAGGATGCCGGGCTCTCAGACCGTATCACGGTGAAGCTCGAGGACTTCCGCGACCACCAAGGGCTTTACGACAAGTGCGTCTCCATCGAGATGATGGAGGCGCTCGGCCACAAGTACCTGCCGGCGTTTTGCGCTTCGATCGGCCGCCTGCTCAAGCCCGACGGTATCGCGGCATTCCAATACATCACCTGCCCGGACAGCCGTTACGCGCAGTTCCGCGACGGCGTGGACTTCATTCAGAAACATATCTTCCCGGGCTCGCTCCTACTCTCCATCAACCGCGTCGGTGAGCTGATGACCAAAGAGAGCGGCTTCCAGCTCGACCGCCTTGAGGAATTCGGCCGCGACTACGCGCGCACGCTCGACGCCTGGTGCGTGGCTTTCGAAGCGAACCTCGACAAGGTGCGCGGCATGGGCTTCGACGAACGCTTCATCCGCAAGTGGCGCCTCTACTTCCGCTACTGTCAGGCCGCCTTCGAGCACCGTAACATCGGCGTCGTTCAGGCGGTCTACGTCCGACCCAATCGAAGGGGCTGAGTGTCTTGGGTAGGGCGGGCTCTGCGTGCCCGCCGTTGACCCCACCGAGGTCCCTACCTCGCGCTCTTGGCGTCTTCGCGGGCCTGCGACGCCGTGCTATCCGCCCAAAGTTGCTGAGTGACCTTAAGCAGGACGTAACCGCTCACGAGGGTGACGCCAGTGAGGACCCAAGCCATGGTAAGGCGCTTGGGGTCGCCGGACGCGTAGAGGAAGTTGCCGATGGCAAAGAGCGAACCCCAAATGAGCGCGCAGCCGGCGATCCAACCGACGAACGCCGAACCGATGCGGTTCTCTTGGGCGATCTCGGTATCGCTGATACCGGCCTCGGCGCGGATGTCCGTCCAGCCGGGGCCCGCCGGCTTCACCTTCTGACAGAAAGCGATGAGCGTGGCACGGTCCGTCTGCGGGCCGACGTAGGCCGTGATGAGCCAAGCGGCGGTCGTTAGAGTGACCTGAATAATGGTCGTGGTCGCGAAATCCGTGTGTGGCATGAAAAACGGCACAGCCACTGAGGTCACGAGCGACATAACCATGGCGACGACTTCGCACCAAGCGGAGACGCGCCACCAGAACCAGCGGGCAAGATAGAGCAGACCGGTGCCTGCGCCAATGGAGAGCAGAATCTGGAAAGCCTGCTGCGCTGAGGACATCGTCAGGCTAAGCAGCGCGGCGACGACATAGAGGAACACGGTCGAGAGGCGGCCGACGTTCACATAGTGGGCTTCGCTGGCATCCTTCTTCATGAAGCGGCGATAGAAGTCATGCACGAGGTACGACGAGCCCCAGTTGAGGTGCGTCAGGATGGTCGAGGAGTTAGCGGCGATGAGTCCGCCGATCATCAGGCCCACGAAGCCGACAGGCAGGAACATGAGCATCGCGGGGAAGGCGGAATCATGGCCGATGAGCGCGGGGTCTGCATTCGGGAAAGCCTTGGTAATGGCCGCGAGGTCAGGGTAGACGATAATCGAGCACAGCGCGGTGATGATCCATGGCCACGGACGGAGCACGTAGTGAGCGATATTAAAGAACAGCGTGCCGCCGAGGGAATCCTTCTCAGACTTCGAGGCCAGCATACGCTGCGCAATGTACGAACCGCCGCCAGGCTCGGAGCCGGGATACCAGTTAGCCCACCAGCTGACGGCAATCGGTAGAATGAAGATCATCAGCGCCAGCTCCGACATCGTGAAGTTCGGGAGCATATCCAGGATTGGCTGGCCCTTACCGTCGGAGGCCGACATCACCGGCACGCCTTGGGTCGTGACAACCTGCAAGGTCGAAAGCTTGGTGACGAGCGCCTTGAGGCCTGCCCAGCCGCCAGCGCCCTTGCCCACAAGGCGCTCACCGACCTCGACGAGCGAGAACCACGCAGCGGCGAAGACGGCGGTCATCTTGATGAAGAACTGGACCATATCGATGACCAGCACGCCCCAGAGGCCGGAGTGTGCAGCGAACACGACGTTGAGGACGCCGCAGACGACGATAGTCTGCCAGGCCGGCATACCGAAGAGAATGTTGGCAATCTTACAGGCGGCCAAGGTGACCATGCCCATGATGAAGCAATTGAAGAATAGCCCGAGATAGATGGCGCGGAAGCCGCGGACGACCGATGCGGCCTTGCCCGAGTAACGATGCTCGTAGAACTCGAGGTCAGTCATGACGCCCGAGCGACGCCAGAGGCGGGCGAAGAAGAAGACCGTGGCCACGCCAGTGAGCACGAAGGCCCACCACTGCCAGTTGCCGGCGACGCCGTACTTGCGCACCTGCTCGGTCACCCAATTCGGGGTGTCGGACGAGAACGTCGTCGCAACCATCGAAAGGCCGGCGAGCCACCACGGCACCGAGCGGCCGGAGGCGAAGAACTCGGCGGTACTGCCGCTCGAGCGCTTGGCGAGGAAGAGCGCGGGGACGAAGCATATCAGGATCGATGCCGCGACGATGACCCAATCAATCCAAGTAATATGCATGACGGTGCGAGGGGTTGCATCTTTCTGTTTCCACGCGGCCTTGGTGGCAACCGCGTTCCCCTGCTCTATATGAGCAGATGGGAGCATTAGGGCGTTGGGCTAGGGACGTGATTGCCATCACGTCCGTTCGCGGACGGACGCACGTCGTACCGAGACCAGCCAAGGCCCGACGACTCCCCATCTCCGGTCTCGAACGGCGGTGATAGCAATCACCGCTCTACCCATGTCAGGTTGAAGCGGTAAGCGGTTGGCGGATAGGAGATATTCCGGGAACCCGAAGCCGATGGCCGACTGCTGAAAGGCCGACCCCCGAGGGGCCGATGCCCTGGTGGCCGTCACCCGTCACCTGAAACGGATCCAGCGGCGGTGATAGCAATCACCGCCCTACCCGAGACAACTATGTCGTGACGCGGTCCCGACCCTACCTAAACAAGAAGGGCGCCTTGCGGCGCCCGTTCATTCTGCTTCGCAGCAGTTCACCCTGCCAGCAGTTCCCCGCCGTCAGGCTTACTTGGCCGGAATCTCGTTCAGGGTATACCAACCTTCGCGGTGCCAGAGGGTGTCGCCGGCCTTCGACTTGATGTCACCAAGGGAGAGGTGATGAATCTGTCCGCGCACGATGCCGTCGATGACCAAGCGCACCTTGAGTCCATCGGCCGAGACCGTCGCGGACTTGACCGTGGGCTCGGTCAGGTCGACCTCGGGGCTGCCGTAGCTCGACTGGTAGATATAAGTGAAGGTATCCATGGCGTAGTTCTTCACGTCGGCGGCCGCGGCAGCATCCACAGGGTGCGTGAAGGTCACTTCGAAGCCGTCGTGGCGGGCGGAGATATCGTGCATCTCGAACGGCACCTTGCCCTTGAAGCGCACGCGCTCGAAGGTGAAAGGCTTGGAACCACGTGAACCCCAACCTCGATTGGAACCACCGACGAAGAGCGTGCCGTCTTCCTGGTCCATGCGGACCGGTATCAGGCCGGCTTCGAAACCTCCGAGGAAGTGGAACACCGCGCCTTGGTAGAGACCGTTCACGACTTCAAGGTTGGCGCGCTGGACCTGTGAGGCCGTCTGCTCACCGATGAGCATCTGGCTTTCCCATGGGCCGAACTTACCCTTGGTCATATCGCACGCGACGCCGGAGGGCGAGTTACCGACGCGACCATGCGGCAGGATGACCGCCGGAGGCACGAACTCGGGGAATTTCAGGCGCTCGGTGAGGATGCGCGAGCCGCTAGCGGGCTCGGGCGGCGCAGGGAAGTTAGCGAGGGCGGCCGATTTGTTGCCGGTAGGATTGCCCTGGAACGATCCGGCGCGGAGCCACTTGAGCGAAGACGACCCGTTCCAGACACCTTGGTTATCGGTATAGAACATATCGCCTTTGTCGTTGGCGCCGATGCCACCCGGTGAGCGGATGCCAGAGGCGATGGGAATGAACTTACCCTCGGGGGTAATCTTGGCCGCCCAGCCGCGCCAGGGGGCGTGGGCGTGGAAGGAGCCAGTCAAGCAGAGCACCATCCACACGTCGCCGTTCTTGTCGGGCTCGGAGCCGAAAGCGTATTCGTGGTAATCGCCGCTAACGCCCCACTTGGAGGAGACGGTGTCGAAGCTATCCGCGCGGCCATCGCCATCGCGGTCGGTCAGGCGCGTAAACTCCGGACGCTGCATCGCATACATCGAGCCTTCCTTCCAGAACATGCCGAGCGGCTCGTGCTGATTGGAGGCGAACTTGGTCCACTTGATCTTGGAGAGATCGGCGGCGTAGGCACCTTCGGCGACCCAGATATCGCCGCGGCGGGTGCCGATGGCGACCTTCTTGCCGGGCAGCAGTGCGATCGAGGAGACCTCGGTCACTTCGCCGGCAGGCGTCGGGATTTCAACGCGTTCGTAGAATTCAGACTGGCGAGCTTCGGCGGCCTTGACGGCATCGACCGTGGCAAGCTTGCCGGACTTGGCAGCCTTGGGGGCATCCGCGGCGGACGCACCGGCGGCGAAGGCGGCGAGGACGAGGAGAAGGGAGAGATTCTTCATAGAGGTGGTTTCCGTGGGAAGGTTTAGCGGAAGGAGTAGCCCAGCACGGCGGTCTCGCCGGGCTTGAGGGTGACAGTGAGGGACTTCGTGTTGGCGTTGGCCTTCGGAGCCGGGCCGCTGACAGTGCGCACCAGCAGTCCGCCGGCGATCTCAGCGACGCCGTCAGTCGGGCCGCTGACCGTGAGGTCGCGAGCTAGCACGATGGTGACGGTCTTGTCACCAGTCACCTTGAGCGTGCGCGTGAGCGTAGCCTTACCAGAAGCTTCCTCGGACAGCCAAGCGTCGCTGAGCGCGAAGCCCTCGCCCGCCGAGCGGAAGGTCGGGTTGCCGGACTTATCGAGGTCGTAGCCCTTGAACTCGGCAGCGACATTGACGGGCGAGAAAGCCCATTCGTTGCCCTGCTTCTCGCGGACATACCGTACGACGTTGCCGGCAGAACCTTCGAGTAAGACGCCTTGACCGTCGGAAAGCTTGATGACGTTCGTGCCCGCGGGCGGCTCGTTGCCAGCGCCACGGTCGGTCCAGTGGTGGCCGCCGTCCATGAACTTGCCATTCCAGAAGAGTTCGGCAGCGAGGTTGTCGGCGCTGTAGGCGATATTCAGTCCGTTCGGGAAGCCGATGCCGATGGCGCGCGGGGTGATGCGGTCGATGAAGTTGCGGTAAATCGCGGCGACTCCGTCCTTGGGCTGGATCGGAATGAAGACCTTCGCCTTGGCGGGCTTGCCGCCCTTACCCCCGTTGGTATTAGAGAGCCACTTGTAGGCCTTATCCTTCGGGCCCTTGTAGC
The DNA here is from genome assembly GCA_947465345.1 of Opitutia bacterium. The sequence continues at coordinate 24,831 of CANHZL010000002.1, forward strand.
CAAGGATGACGACTTCCTCGCCGCCGTACTCGACGTATTCGAGGCGGAACGGGGTCGGACCCTTCTTAAGCATCACCGGCACTTCCTTGGCGCGACCGCCGACGGGTCCGATACCTTTGATTTCGGCGATACGTTCGCCGCCGACGTAAAGGGCGCCGAAGTCGTCGCAGTCAAAGAGGAAGGTATACTTACCGGCTTCAGGTGCGTCGAACTGGGCAGTCCAGATGACCGCGAAGTCGTCCTTACGGCCGGACTGCGCGGGATTGACGATGCCGACGTTGAAATCTTCGATCAGCACGGGCTTGAGCGTGGAGAAGTCGGGCATCTCCTTCCACTTGCCTGCGTAAACCGTGGCGACAAGATTCTTGAGCGCGGTCTTAGCCGGCGGGAAAGGATGGTCCTTGAGCAGTTCGTCAGCGGTCCAAGGCGTCGTGCGCTTGGCGGTCGCGGCACGCACGGCCTTAACCTCGTCGGGCGTCACGGCGCCAGCACCGCCCGCGAAGGTGGCGCGGACATAGGTGAGCGCGGCGGCGATCTTCTCATCGCTGAGCACGGCGCCCTGTGGGGGCATCACAATGTTGTAAGCCTTGCCGGCAACGTCGACCGGACCTTCCAGGCCGTTGAGCACGATCTTGATCGAGCGTGCGGCCGGGCCCCTGGGCCAGTCGCTGCCGACCAGGGGCGGCAGGCCGTTGAGGCCTTTGCCGTCGGGGCCGTGGCAAGCGACGCAGAGGGTGTTATAGACTTGGGCGCCGTCTTCAGCCGCCGTCACGAAGACAAGCGAAGCCAGAAGGGCGAGGAGCGACGAGGTGCGCATAAGGGGGGTGAGCCCCATCAAGCCGCGTATTTCCAAGGGTGCAAGTCGGATAGGTTCGGGGAGAGGCCCATAATTAGAGGACTGAGTCGAGGACTGTATTGAGGGCTGAATCGAGGACTGGATAGATGTGGATGCCTTGGGTAGGGTCGGGACCGCGTCACGACATGGTTGTATCCGTTCTCAGGTCCCAGGTCTCGGCCATCGGGTATCTGGTTCAGGTTTTCAGGTACGGGCACAGGTCCGGGGCCTGAACCCGAACCTGTACCAGTACCCGCACCTGCAGCCGAGACCTGAGACCTGAAAATTGTTTCTGTCTCGGGTAGGGCGGTGATTGCCATCGCCGCCGTTCGAGACCGCGGGAGAGCAGTCTTCGGGGCTTAGCCAGCTGCTCTGATGCCGCCTATCCGTCCGCGAACGGACGTGATGGCAATCACGTCCCTACCTCATGATGTCCGGAACAAAAAAGGCCGCCTAACTAGGCGGCCTTACTATGTCGTGACGCGGTCCCGACCCTACCCTACCCTGCGCTCAACGCGCGCGGTAAAGACCCTGCGGGTCGTAGAGCCACCAGGCGTCGAAGGGATTGGCGAGCGCCGGGAGTTCGAAATAGGGGCGACCCTTGTCGTCGACGCGCGTAGCCACGCCCGAGATCTCGGTGCGGGTCGGAGGCTGCGGCAGCGGCATCGGCATGGCGGAAGGGGCGACGGGCACGGGCAGGAGGTCAAGCACGGCGGTCTCCTCAATGCGCTCGATGACGTTGTCGACCCACTTGAGCTCCTTGGCTTTGTCGCCGAAGGCTGTCCAGTCGCCGGTGGAATCGTTGGAGTACATCTGCTTCACGAAATCCTGGAGCGAGAGGCCCATCTTCTTGGCGACCGGAGTCGCGAGACGTTCGAACCACTGGTTGGTGAAGTCGATCTGTTCCTTGAGCACGGTCATGTTGCCGCGGACGACGTTCGAGGCCTGGTGGTGCAGGAGGATAGTGTTCGGGTAGCAGTAGGAACGCTCGGCGAGCGTGCAGATGACGGCGGTCATCGAGGCAGCGAAGCCCTTCACGACGACGTGCACCGGCGCCTTGGAAGCGGCCATGGCCTTCTGGATCTGATAACCGGCGGCGACGGAGCCGCCCGGGGAGTTATCGACAACGATGAAGATCGGGAACTCGGACGACTGGTTATTATAGAAGGCGATGCGCGTGCAGACGTAGTCGGCGAGCTGCTCGGTCACGGCGCCATTGAAGGCGATGCGACGGTCGCTAATATAGAGCACGCCGTCGACGAGCGGGTCCTTGAGGTACTTCGGCTTGGCCTTGCTGGCGACCTTACGGGCCTCGTCCTCCTTCTGAAAGCGCTGAATCTCGTTGGATAGGCGGGAGACCGTATTGGCGGATTCGAGCTGGAGCTGCTTGGCTTCGGCTTCGAGCTCGCGAATTTTGTTCGAGCGCTCGGTCAGGCGGGCGCTGGAACGGGCAGCTTCGAGGCCGGCTTGGCGTTCGAGTTTGGCGCGTTCGTCTTCGAGGGCGGCGGCTTCGGCGGAAGCCTTGGCGAGGCGCAGCGCACGTTCGGCGGTCAAGCGGGCGACCTCGGCCTGGAGCGGGGCGAGTTCTTCCGCGCGCTTGGCTTCGGCGAGCGCGAGCTCGGCGTCGATGCGGGCCTTCTCGATGCGCATGCGGTCGGCTTCCTTCATGGAAGCCTTCTGCTCGGGCGTGAGCTCATCGCGTTGGGCGGGCACGCCCAGCGGAGTGACGGCGCCCGGAGTGGCGACCGCCGGAGTGACAGCGGCCGGTGCGTCGGCCGCGGGAGCGGCAGCGCGTTTGGCCTTGGTCTGCTGGGCGAACACCGGCGCGACGGTGAGGACGGCGAGCGCGAGGACGCGGAGGGAGGTGCGGAGATGCATGAGGGTTTTGATTTTTGAAATTAGCGGAGGACGTATTCGACGGTGGGGTCGTACAGCCACCAGAGGTCGCAAGGGCCGAGGAGCGGGAGCGGCTGGCGAACACGGCCATCCTGGGTCTTGCCAGCATTGAAGCCGTCAGGATTAGGTTCGGCCTGGACGGTCGGCACGGCAGCCGAGACGAGCAAGGAGTCTTCGGACATGCGGTCGACGACGTCAGTGACCCACTTGCGGCGGCCGGCCTCGTCGCCGAGAATCTTCCAGTCGCCGGTTGAGGTGCCCTTATACATCTGGGCGACGAAATCGTCGACGTTGGTGCCGATGCGGGCGGCAACCTTCACGAAGATCCGTTCGCACCAGACCTTGGACCACTTCAACTGTTCCTTAAGCTGAGTGACGTTACCGCTCAGGCCCACCGAGGCCTGGTGGTGCAGGACGATGGTCTGTGGGTAGACGAACGAGCGCTTTGCGAGGGTGGTAATAATCGCGGCCATCGAGGCGGCGTATCCCTTGACGACCACGTAGACTGGAGCCTTAGAGGTCTCCATGGCCTGCAAGATCATGTAGCCCGACATCACGGAGCCGCCCGGGGAGCGGTCGATCACGATGAAGATCGGAGACTCGCTATCGATCGCGTTATAGAAGGCGATGCGGTTGCAGACGAAGTCGGCGAGCTTATCGTCGACGCGGCCGTTGAATGGAATGCGGCGATCGGAAATATGCAGAACGCCGTCGACGAGCGGGTCCTTGGCATAGGAGACCTTCGCGCCGCTGGCGATATCGGCAGCCTTAGCTTGGAGTCGGGCGATGGTGACCACGGACGAGACCTTGGCGTATTCGACGGAGACTTCGGCAGTGGCGAGACGGGCCTGGACTTCGAGTTCCGCGCGGGCGCGATCCTTGTCGGCGGAAGCGACGGCGGCCTTGGCGCCAGCGAGCGCGGCTTCGAGCTTGAGTTTCGCCTGCTCGGCTTCGGCTGGAGCGGCAGCGGCATCGGCGCGAGCGGCGCGGACGGCGGCTTCAGCTTCCAGCTTACGGATTTCGAGGGTCTGCGTCAGCGCGGCGAGACGACGCTGCGAAGCGGCGAGGTCGAGGCGCGCGCGGATGACATCGGTCTCGATCTCGGCCTTGATGGTCTCGGGGGTCTTCTTGACTGCGCCCTGTTGGGCCATGACGAGCGCTGCGAAGAAAAGAGGGACAAGGGCCAGGCGCGACATGGGGAGGAGACTGTTTTGACAGATATATGGTTCCCTTGAAGCCCTTTTTTGGCAAATCTGCCCGCATGGAAGTCGACGCCCCCATCACCCTCTTCAATCGCCACACCGGCCGCATGGAGACCGAACAGGTCTACGGCGAGGCGTGGCTGCGTCGCATCTACGGTAACCCGCTCGGCAAGCTAACCCTCCACACGGTGGTCAAACGGGGCCTTTTCTCCAAATTGTATGGCTGGGCCATGGATCGCCCGAGCAGCGCGCGTCGTGTCGAGCCCTTCGTGAAGGCCTTCGGCCTGAACCCGGCCGAGTTCGCCGACTCCGACCTGAAGTCGTATCGGACCTTCAACGACTTCTTCTACCGCAAGCTCAAGGACTCCGCTCGCCCGGTCGACCCCCGCACCGAGATGGCCGTGCTCCCCGCGGATGGTCGTCACCTCGGCTTCCCCGACGCCTCGCGCGTGAAGGGCATCTTCGCCAAGGGCCAGACCTTCGACATGGCTGCGCTCGTCGCAGATCGTACCCTTGGCGAACGCTACGCGCGCGGCACCGTCGTCTGCTCGCGCCTCTGCCCCGTCGACTATCACCGCTTCCACTTCCCCGTCGCCGGCATACCTGGCGAACCCGTGCTCGCGAAAGGCCAGCTCTATTCCGTCAACCCGATCGCCCTGCGTCGCAGCGCCGCATATCTTTGGCAGAACAAGCGCCAGCGCGTGACCATCGACGCCGGACCCTTCGGCCTTGTCACCATGGTCTCCGTCGGCGCCACCAACGTTGGCACCATCATCGAGACTTACCAGCCCGGCCAGGCCGTCGCCAAGGGTGACGAGAAAGGCTACTTCCGTTTTGGCGGATCCTTCGTCGCCACGATCTTCGAGCCCGGCCGCATCAAGTTGGAGGACGACCTCATCCACGCCGGCGAAACCGCCGTGGAAGTGTACGCCAAGGTCGGCTCGCCCCTCGGCCGCCTCGCCTAAGCGCTTGCCTCCGCCGCCCGACGCGCAAACCTCAGCTCACAGGTTTTGCTCGGGTGGTGGAATGGCAGACACACCAGATTTAGGTTCTGGCGCCGCAAGGTGTGCGGGTTCGACCCCCGCCCCGAGCACCCTGTTCGCGAACGCAAAGCGTTCGCGCGTGAAAGAGGACTGAATCGATGGCTGCATCGATAGAAGTAAACCCAACAGAGGGCGAGCCTAGCGCCGAGCCATCAAGCACCCCAAAATCATGAGGAGAATTCCGTTTGTCATGGTCTGCACGAGCACCTGCTGCCTTATGGCACTTCCAGTCGCGTCGCCAGAAAGCCCGCCTAACAAAACAAATATACCAACAATAAAGGCGCCAACTCCGATGAACTTGAAAAGCCCACCATACTCATCAAGCCGCTCGCTTGCTTTTTTACTAACCAACTGAGCACGGAGTGCCTCGGCAACGGCATCCTCCTCTTCCTTCGCCTTCGCTTTGTCTTTTTCCATTCGTATACGCGCGGCCTCAGAAACTAAACGGTCTTCCTCTTCCTTTGCCTTGACCTGCTCCTGCCTAAGCCGCTCGGCTTCCTCGCGGCGCTTCTTGGCCAACTCAGCGGCCTTTCGCTCCTCCTCCTGTTTCTGTTGAAGCGCACGTTCGGCCAATTGGCGGCGAGCCTCTGATGCATGGAGCTGAGTAAGCGGAGCCCAATCAGTCATGCCCTCGTGCCAATAGTGGTCCGTCTCCTTAAGGGTCCCATATACGAGAAGCCGGATAGCTTCCTGCACGGGATATGTACCTATTTCTTTCCCTTCACGGGAGACTCTTACCTGCAGGGGTTCGCTCATTGTGTAATTACAATACGTACGACTGGAAAGTTAAGCAATACATCGTGCCCGGCCGCGACTCTCGCTCTACACCAAACCCAACCAGGAGGTAGATGGGGGCTTAAGCGACTCCGCCACCCGTCGCCTGGGGCTGCCACCCGCCACCCGAAACGTTGCATCCCACTTTTGCACCTTTGCACAGGCCGTAGGCCGGTTTGCACTTTTGCACCCCAGACGCGACACGATCGAGCCCACCCTCATGATGCCTCTGCTTCGCAGCCTGCCAGCGTGCCAGCATGTCCCCACGCGGCCTCCGTCCGCGACTGCTTCGCAGCAGTTCACCATGCCAGCAGTTCCCCCGCGGCTGAAGGCCGCCTCCGTCCTTGCCCCTTCCCTCCCAATCCCTACCGTCAAGGCATGTTCGCGTGGCTTCGTTCCCTCTTCGCCCCGAAGACGCCCGCGCCTGATCTCAGCCAGGCGCCGGACGAACCTGCGCCGTCCGAGCGCGCCCCGTCTACCCGTCCGGCTAATCAGCAGGGATGGATCGGGGTCGACCTCGATGGGACGTTGGCCGAAGCCACCCCTTGGCAGGGCATGAGCCATATCGGGCCGCCGGTGCCGCTGATGATGCGTCGCGTCCAGCAGTGGCTTCAGAAAGGCATGCGTGTAAAAATCATGACGGCCCGCGCCGGCGACCCGGAAGGCGTGGCGGCCACGCATGCTTGGCTGAAAGCCAACGGCCTCCCGGAACTTGAGGTCACCGACAAGAAGGACTTCGGGATGATTGAGCTCTGGGACGACCGCGCCATCCAGGTGGTACAGAACCGCGGCATCTGCTTCTTGGGCACTTCCTATTTCGCCCGCCCGAAGGCCCCCATCCTGCCAGATGAGGTTGCCGACCGTACCTTCATCCTCGTAGGGTCGGAACCGAAAGCCCCCGACAACGGTCCTAAGCATAGCGCATGAAAGCCTCCCTCAAACTCGAGTACTCCCTCCGCGTCCTCTCCCAGCTCGCCCGCCGCCACCGTGGCACGGCCGTCACGCGCATCGAGGAACTCGCCAAACTCGAGGACATCCCGGCCAATTATCTCGTGCAGCTGCTCAACGAACTCCGCGAAGGCGGCTTGGTCGTCTCGAAGCGCGGCAAGACCGGCGGCTACCGTCTGGCAAAGGATGCCGAAGACATTACTCTGAAGCAGGTGCTCGCGGTCGTGGAACCCGAGCTCGTCGAGACCAAGATCACGCTCAAGGGCGCCTCCGGACCTCAGGTCGCGGCGCTCTGGCGTGAAGTGTCGAAGCGTTTCGACAAGTCGCTCACCGGCTTCACCGTCGCCCAGCTGGCGCTGTCGGAGTCTGGTACGGATTTCGAGATTTGAGCGGCTGCGTCCTAAGGTAGGGACGTGATTGCCATCACGTCCGTTCGCGGAGGGACATTAGAGGTCAGAGCGATTAGCTAAGACCCGACGACTCCCAGCCTCCGGTCTCGAACGGCGGCGATGGCAATCACCGCCCTACCTGATGCATCCTTACCGGTTTCCGGTCTCCCTTTGAGTTTATCATTCCCGCCACCTGCCACCCGGGGCCGTCACCCGTCACCCGAAATGCCTTTCCCAACCGCCAACCGCTAACCGCCAATACCTACCACGGCGGGCATGAAGGTTGCCACGACCTCCGCGGAGGCGTATCCTGTCCACATGTCCCCATTCCGCCTCGCCGTCACCCTCACCCTCGCCTGCGTCTCCGCTTTCGCGGAAGACGTCCCCACGCAGATGACCGTCCGCGGCAAGGAGCTCTATAGCGAGGACTTCGCCAAGCCCCTCCCGAAATATACCGGCAAGCCCAACGGCTACGCCAGCGGCTTTGCCGGCTGGCTCATCCACGGCACTGGCCCCGAATCCCGCGGCGGCCAATGGAAGCAGGTCGACGGTCGTTTTCAGGGCTCGGAAAACCCGCAGGTAAAGCACCCCGCCACGGCTTCCTACGGCATCCAATACCAAAACATCATCCTCCAGTGCCAGGTGCGCCTCGAGGACGTCGAACTCGACAAGGATCCGGCCCACGGCCGTAAGTACCGCTACCTCCAGCTTCGCGCGACCAACGAGAAGTCCTACCTCTGTAGCCTCAACGTCACCGCCGGCGGCTTCCAGATCAACAAAGACGATAACGACCGCGACGGCCCAGACAAACTCGAGGTCATCGCCACGCACAAGAAAGCGCTCGCCCTCGGCCAGTGGCACACGGTCCTCATCGAAATCATGGGCGACGAATTCGTTGCGACCGTCGACGGCCACACCATCGCCGGACAGCACGCCGCCATTGCGCAACTCAAGCACAGCTTCATGATTGTCACCGGCCCCGAAGGCTCGGTCCGCGACCTCCATCTCTGGGAAGCCAAGCCGAACGCCGACTGGCCCATGACCCGCGCCGTCATCGCCGCGGCGAATAAGCCGGTCTCGCCAGTGAAGAAGTAAGCGCTTCGGCGAAGCCGAAGCGAGGGGACATGCTGGCACGGTGAACTGCTGCGAAGCCGAAGGTAGGGACGTGATTGCCATCACGTCCGTTCGCCGAGGGATATCAGATGTCCGAGCAGCTGGCTAAGACCCGACGACTCGACCACCTCCGGTCTCGAACGGCGGTGATAGCAATCACCGCCCTACCCATGTCAGGTTGAAGCATTGTGTCTCCCTGCCTTTGCTTCGCAGCAGTTCACCGTGCCAGCATGTCCCCGCGCCGCCTGCGGCGGCGCACTCCATCCTCGATACCCCACCCTCTCTCCTCTACCTTCCCCCCGTGGACCTCTTCTTCACCGCCGTCGCAGCGATCATGCTCTATCTGCACAGCCTGCGGGATTTTGCGCGCGAGGTCACCCAGCTCGGCGGCTCGCATCTGCGGCAGTTCCTGCAGCACGCGACCGCCAACCGGTTCGCCGGCGCACTGACCGGCGCGGCGAGCGCGGCAGTCGTGCAGTCCTCGTCGGTGGTTAACTTCATCACAATGGGCCTCACGGAGCAGAAGGTCCTGTCGATGCGCGCGGCCTGGACAGTCATGATCGGAGCCAACGTGGGCACCACCCTCACCGCTTGGCTCATCGCGCATAAGTTCACCGGCTTGGGTCCGATCTTCGTCTCCGTCGGCGGACTCTGGTCGCTCTTCGGTCCGCGTCGCTGGCGCACCTACGGCCATCCCATCTTCCACTTCGGCCTGATCTTCCTCGCGCTTAGCCTCATCAGTTCGACGCTCCTGCCACTGGCACAGACACCCGAGGTGCTCGCTTGGCGCGACACGCTTTCCACGCCCTTGCGCGCGCTCATCTTCGGCGCGCTCCTGACCATGCTCGTACAGTCGTCGTCGGTCGTCGTCGGCCTCACGGTGCTTTCCGTCGCCAGCGGACTGCTCGACCCCGCGATCTCCATCTGGGTGGTCGTCGGAGCCAACCTCGGTACTGGCTGGGTGGCCCTCTTCACCTCTTCGGCCCTCGGGCCGATTGCCCGGCGCCTCTCGATCTTCAACGCCGGCCTGGACCTCTGCGGGCTCGCGCTCTTCGTCACCGTCCTCCAGTTCGCGATCCGTCCGCTCCTCGCGCTCATGCCTGAGCCCGGCCTGCAGGTCGCGTTTGTACATTCGGCGTTCAATCTTTCCGCCGCGGTGATGGCGTTAGCCCTCATGCCCTGGATCTGGGGATATCTCGAGAGATTTGTGCCGGAGGAGGCAAAGTGAAGGCATTAATCAAAGGGAGACCGGAAAGGATACTGCGGGATCTCATGAACGCAGGTGTCAGGTGACGGCCATCGGGGCATCGGCCATTCGGGTGTCAGCCGTTCGGCCTTCGGCAGCCGTCACCCGAAGTAATGAGTTTCCCTAGCTTTCATCCGGTCTCCGGTTTCCTTCGGTTGCATCCTCCATTCAGCCCTCCTTCGCGTATTTGCCTTTCCCCCCATTCCCCTCACCTTTCACGCATGAACGCCCGTCGCGCCCTTATCGTCTACTTCGTCCTCGTGCTCGTCGCCATGACTTGGGTGTCCTGGTACGCGTGCACGGCGCCTTCGATTACCTCGCTCAAGCAATACGCGGGCAAAGGCCTCAACGTCGTGGGCGGCTATGTGACCGTCTGCTCCGAGCCGTGGGGCCTGGCCACGATGTTCGACGCCTACTTCGGCTTCCTCGCCTTCTGGCTCTACGTCGCTTGGCGCGAATCGTCTATCAGTGCCTGGCTCGGCTGGTTCGTCGCACTGATGCTCCTCGGTAACTTCGCTATCGCTGGCTACGCCCTGCTCTGCCTCTTCGGTGCCAAGGGCGAGACCGACCTTGGCAAGGTGTTCTTCACGCGTAAGGTCGCCTGAATGGGACGCGTCTCCGACTGGCTCCGCCGCAAGGTACGCGATCCGCTCGTCGCGGAACTGCGCCAAGGCGCAACCCCGGAGGCCGTCTCGGCCGCGGTCGTTGTCAGCTTCGCCATCGCGATTAATCCCATCATCGGCACCACCACGCTGGGTTGCATCGTCGCGGGTCGCGTCTTCCGCCTTAACCAGGTGGTAATGCAGATCGTCAACCATGTGAGCTACCCGCTGCAAATCCTGCTCATCGTGCCGTTCGTCCGCCTCGGCGAGACGGTCACAGGATCGCGCCATATTCACCTGACACCGAAGGCGATCATCGACGAATTCAACCGGTCGATTCCTGACTTCATTGAGAAGTTCTGGGTGGCTTACGTGCATGGACTCATCGGCTGGGCGATCACGGTTCCGCTCGCCTGCTGGATTCTCCACTTCTTCCTCCGCGCCACCTTCCGCAAAGCCTTCCCCAAACCTTCCTCCCCATGTACCCCCTCCTCGAACTAGGATTCGATTTCCTGATCCTCCTGGGAGAAGCCTGCGTCTTCTTCGCGCTCTGCTGGCTCATCGCCAAAAAGATCGACAACTGGTCGATCGTGGACGTCGCCTGGTCGTATGGCTTCGCGCTCGTCGGCCTCCAGATCCTCTTCATCCACTTCACCGTGCAGCCACTCGCCGGCCAAGGGATGCTGATGGCCGTCGCGACGGTTCTCTGGAGCTTACGCCTCGGCACGCACCTCGCACGCCGCGTGCTCGGCCACCTCGACCAAGAAGACGGCCGCTACCTCAAGATGCGGGCCGAACATGGCGTCCGCATGCCCGCCCAGATGGCCTATTTCTACTTCGTCCAGGCGCTGGTCCTGACGATCCTCTGCCTGCCGCTGCTGTCTTCGAATCCCACCGTCGCTGCCGGCCCGGCCAAGGCCATCCATTGGATCGGCCTCGGCGTGGTTGGCCTCGCCCTGCTGATCGAGTCGATCGCCGACGCGCAACTGGCGGTCTTCAAGAAAGACCCCGCCAACAAGGGTCAGGTCTGCGAACGCGGCCTCTGGGCCTGGAGCCGCCACCCCAACTATTTCGGAGAATGGCTCGTCTGGGTGGGCTTCCTTTTGATGAGCTACAATAGCACCTACCGCGGCGTCCCCGGGCTACTCTGCGTCGGCGTCATGTATTATTTCCTGACCCGCGTCACCGGCATCCCGCTCACGGAGCAACAACTGCTGTCATCGAAGGGGCCCGCCTACGCCGACTACCAGTCGCGCGTGCCGGCCTTCTGGCCCCGCCCGCCCCGTCGCTGATTTTCCGCCTCGGCGGATTGCCAGCGAGTCGGTCTTCGTGCAAGGTGTGGGCATGCCGCTCATCGATACCCTCATCGAAAAAGACGTCCTGCCGGACAGCGTGATCCGCTGGGGCATCCGCCGTCTACTCAAGCAGCGCCTCGCGGACGAGCGCCCGGACTCCGCCGCCGCGCGCTTCGCCAAGGTCGACGCCTTTGCGGCCGAACTACGCACACTCCCGGTAGCCATCGAGACCAAGGCGGCGAACGAGCAGCACTACGAGGTACCCGCGGCCTTCTATAAGCTCTGCCTGGGCCCGCGCCTGAAATACTCCTCCTGCTATTACGCGCTCGGCAGCGAGACCATCGGTGAGGCCGAGGAAACTATGCTGGCCCGCACGTGCACACGCGCGGAGCTGAAGGACGGCCTCGAGATCCTTGAACTCGGTTGCGGCTGGGGCTCACTCACACTCTGGATGGCCGAGCAATACCCGAATGCCCGCATCACCGGCGTCTCCAACTCCGCCTCGCAGCGCGCCCATATCGAAGGCGAATGTGCCAAGCGCGGCTTCAAGAACGTCCGCATCGTCACCTGTGACATGAATATCTTCGCTGCCGAAGCCTCGCGCTTCGACCGCGTGGTCTCGGTCGAGATGTTCGAGCACATGAAGAACTGGGGCGAGCTCATGCGCCGCATCGCCGGCTGGCTCAAGCCCGGCGGAAAGCTGTTTTTCCACGTCTTCACGCACAAGGACATCGCCTACCACTTCGCGGCCAAGGACTCGACCGACTGGATGTCCCGCCACTTCTTCACCGGAGGCATTATGCCCTCCAACTGCCTCGCCAGCCGTTTCCAGGATGACCTCAAGCTCGAGTCGCAGTGGGAGGTCGAAGGTCGCCATTACGGCCAGACCTCCGAGCACTGGCTGCAGAATACCGACCGCCACCGCGAGGAGATCCTCCGGATCTTCGCGCAGACCTACGGCGAGAAACGAGCGAAGGCCTGGCTGGCCAACTGGCGCGTGTTCTTCATGGCCTGCGCCGAGCTCTGGAACTTCCGGGGCGGCTCGGAGTGGATGGTCTGCCATTATCGTTTCGCCAAGCGCGCGGGCTAAGTCCACGTTTGCCTCGGGACGGCCGCGGCGTTTGCTCTGCCTCATGCAGAGCTACGAAGAGAACGGCGTGCCCATGGAACGATGGAAGGTCGGCGCCTCGACCTATGAGACCTGCTTGACCCGCGGAGCCCGCCTCCTCCGCTGGAAGCTCGACGTCCCTTCGGGCCACCGCGAGATCCTGTTCTGGCCCGAAGGCGCGCCCATGGAGCTCGACAAGATCGGTCCCGTGCGCGGCGGCAACCCGATCCTCTTCCCTTTCATGGGCCGCAACTACGCCGACGGCGAGAAGTTCGCCTGGAAGGCCGCCGACGGGGTCAAACGCCCCATGCCGCAGCATGGCTTCGCCCGCGATTCCGCCTTCGAGATCGTCGAAAGCGGCCCCAAGCACGCGGTCGTACGCCTGGTCCAGGACGCACGCGGCCGAAACTGCTATCCCTTCGCCTACGACTTCCGCATCCGCTTCGACTTCCTCGAGCTCTTCCTGCGCATCACGTTCGAGTTTGAGAACCGTGACGCCCAGCCGCTGCCGTGGTGCGCCGGCCACCACTTCTACTTCACACTGCCGTGGCACCAGGGACTCAGCCGCCGCGACTACGTCGTAAAGATCCCGTCCAAGAAACAGTGGCGACACGCCGCCGACGGCAAGCTGGTCGCCTTTGGCGAACTGAAGGGCGCCGAGGCCATCAGCTTCGACAACCCGCATCTCTCCGACTGCATCTTCACCAACCTGAAGTCAGCCACACTCAGCTTCGGGCCAAAATCGGGCGAAGAAGACATCACCATCAAGGTCGGCGAAGAAGCGATTCCGGGTAGCTGGGCGAGCGTCGTCACCTGGACGCCGGATCCAGAAGCGCCGTATTATTGCGTCGAGCCTTGGATGGGGCCGCCCAACAGCCCCGAACATAAGAACGGGCTCCGTTTTGCGGAGCCCGGTCAGATTGACACCTTCGTCACCGAAGTGTCTTTGATGTAAGCCGTGCGGCTTACTTGCTGCTCTTGCTGTTGAGGGGCAGCTTGCCCTTGGCCTTGGTCGGAGCCTTCTTGGCAGCGGCCGGAGCAGGCTCAGGGGTCAGCGCCGGAGCGGCGACTGGAGTCAGAGCGGCGGCCGGGACGAGATTAGCGTCGCCAGCACCGTCGGTGACGGGGGACGGACCCTTCTTGGGGCCCATGCAACCGACGACAGCGAAAGAAAGGAGGGAGAGAACGAACAGATTGCGTACCATGGCAGTGAGGTTAGGTTGCGGGGACTCTACCCGGCATGCCCCAACGCACAAGCGCAGATTCTGGCCCCCTCACCCTCTTCGTCTGTACGGGTAACTTCTACCGAAGCCGCCATGCCGAGGCCCTCTTCAACTGGCATGCCGCCCGCTTAGGGCACCCCGCCCGGGCCTTTTCCCGAGGCCTCCTGACCTCCCTGGTCGCTGATGAACCCACCCTGATTTCCCGGGATACCGAAAAGCGCCTCCGCGAGCTTGGCATCCCATTGGACTTAACAGGCCCGGCACCCACCCAGCTTCGTCGGGAGGATCTGGAGCGGGCGCACCGGACCATCGCCCTGAAACGGGATGAACACCACGCCATGATGCTCCAATCCCACCCAGAATGGGCGGACCGCATCGAATACTGGACCGTGCACGACATCGACTGCGCCCACCCAGACGAAGCCCTGCCTCAGATCGAGGCAAAGATCCTCGAACTGGTGCAGGGACTGCGGTCCTGAAGCGCGAAGCTTAGGCAGCCGAACCGGCGTCAGCGCGACGCAACGTCTCGAGATGCGAAGCCGCCTGATTGAGGAGGCCACGCAGTTCGACCATCGTTTCTTGGGCCACATCGGCCTTGGTCGCAGCCGCTTCCTTGAGGGCTTCGGCGCGGACTGCGAGTTCCTTGGCGAGCTCGTGGGCGGCGGCGATGGACTTGGCCTTGAGTTCGCGGGTACGGACGTCGAGGCGGGCGGCGAGGGAATCGATATCGCGACCAAGCGTACGGCTCTTTTCTTTTAGCTCGGCGGCCATGATACGGGAGTCAGGCACGCGGCGCAGGTCTTCGGTGAGGCCAACCTTGGAGAGCGTCCAGATGATCCACTTGGTGGGATCGAACTGCCAGGGCTTCACGCCGTTGCGGTAGTCGTGCTGGAACTCGTGGTGATAGTTATGGTAGCCCTCGCCGAAGGTGAGAAGCGCGACGGCTCCGCTGTCCCGGGCGCTATGGTCCGTGGAGTAAGGCTGGCGGCCGACCATGTGGCAGAGCGAGTTAATGCAGAAGGTACCCTGCTGGACGACGACGGTACGGAGGAGGCCGGCGATAAGGAAGGCGGCGAGCGCGGTCATCCCGGGGTTGGCGTAGCCCATAATATAGGCGTAAGCGTAACCGAGGACGGCAGGCATCACGAAGCCGACGAAAGCGCCGATCCACTGGACGTAGCGATGCTGCCACATCACGAGAGGGTCGGCCTCGAGGTCCTTGACGTTGGTGACGGGCGGCTTCGGCTTGAGGCGGAAGAGTAGCCAGCCAATATGGGCGTAAAAGAAGCCCTTGGAGATATCGTACGGGTCTTCATCTTCATCCACGTGCTTGTGGTGGATGCGGTGGTCAGCGGACCAATCTAGGGCCGAATTCTCAAAAGAGGCAGCACCAAACAGGAGGACGAAGAGCTTCACCGGCCACTTGGCCTTGAAGGAAATATGCGAAAACAGGCGGTGGTAGCCCAGGGTGATACCGAAACCCGTCGCGTAGTAATAGAACACGAACATGGCCCAGATGAAGCCCCAGCCGTGGACCTTATTGGCGGCGTCGACCGGCAAGGTGAATTGGGTCCAGAGGAACCAAGGCACCACGGTCAGCGAAAGGAGGGCCGTTCCGATTAGGAAGGAGGAGGTCACCCACTCGATGCGGTAGATGGGGAAGTTTTTGAACTTCATAGTAGGGGGTCAAGTTAGCCCAACCCCCCTCTGAGGCGAGAGCAATCAACCGCCCTAAAATGGCTAAAAGGCGGTTCTAAATTCGCTATTTCCGTAACCTCATTCCAATAAATGACGCGGGCCCTATTCGCTTAGTCGCGACGCCGACGGCCGATGGAGTTCTTCACCGGAATGATGCGCACCGGTTCGCGCGTCTTAATCCACAGATCGCTCTCCTTGAAAAGTTTTCCCGAGATGCTCTGTACGGCGTCACCAAAGGACTCGACTGGGAGGCGCTGTCCCTTCGGCGATTCATTAAAGGCCTTGGCGACGTCGACAATCTTGGCGGAGACTTCCGCGGGGTCATCGTCTTCGAGTAGCTGCACGACCCAGCCGGTCAGATCCTTAGGCAGACCGTCCTCGGGTTCGCTGACTAGGACGAGCATCTGCTTCTTGGCCGGCTTCTCGCGCTCGACGGCATCCTCGGCCACGACGTCGCGTAGCTGATTGAGGATTTCGGCGGCGAGGCGGACGTCGACGCCGTTCTCCTTGAGGATCTTCTGGACGACTTCGAGGTCTACTTTGGCCATAGGCCTCCAAGAGACTCCAAGCACCCCAGCGAGGGAAGCCGGAGTTATTCGCAACGCGGCAAAGCCTTGCCAGGAAGGCACCAATCAAAGGGAAACCGGAGACCGGATGATTCGCTGGAGTGAACCTTTATCGGGTGACAGGTGACGGGCACAGGAGTCAGGAGTTCAGGCTCCGGCCGTTCGGGGGTCAGCCGCGGGATCCCGAAGCCGAGACCTGAAACTAAGCCCCGCAGCATCCTTTCCGGTCTCCCCATGAGCCCTGCATCGGCCTACCCCAGCCCCTACCCCTACCCCTTTGCTCTCTATTTGCCTCCCCCTCCCCTTTCCCTCTTAACCCCCCTCGTGCCAGAACATACCAAAGTCATGGGCAAGGAGTGGGCAGACGCCCGCCGGTCGACCAACGTGGCCCGTCTGGCCGCGACACTAGCCGACGCCTTGGTCGGCCGGATGGACATCACCTTCGAGCTGGGCTGCGGGCACGGACACTGGCTCGCCGCCTACGCCGCCGCGCATCCCGACGAATTTTGCGTAGGCATCGACCTGATCACCCACCGCGTCGAACGCTCCGTCCGCAAGCAAACACTCGGCAAACTGGATAACGTTATTTTCCTGAAGGCCGAAGCGATGGAGTTTCTCGAAGCGCTCCCGGCCGCCATCGTACTTCGGAAGATCTTCATCCTCTATCCAGATCCGTGGCCGAAGAAGAAGCATCACAAGAACCGCTTCATCAATACCGAGAGCCTCGACCTCCTAGCCAAGCGTGCGGCCACCGGCACACGCCTGCACTTCCGAACCGACGACGCGGATTACTTCAGTTGGACAAATGAATTCCTCGTCGCACACGCACGCTGGCAGGTGGCGCCTGGCATCGCATGGCCGTTCGAGCAGAAGACGTTCTTCGAAGAACGGATGAAAGATAAGCGGGACGTCATCGCAGACCTCACGGATTAATTCTGCTCACATACCTTCTGATAAGTGTCTCATTAAGAGTAGGTAAGAGTACCTAATGCTTTCCCTTGCGTTGCAGGGCTTCATTCCTAGTCATTAAGCCGTGAAGTCCTTCCGTCACACTCGCATCACTTTCACCATCGGTCCGGCCACCGAATCGGAGGCCCAGTTAGAAGCGATCATCAACGCCGGCGCCAACGTGGTCCGCCTCAATATGGCTCATGCTGACCACGCCTGGGTCCGCACGACTGTCGAACGTGTCCGGATGGTCAGCCGCCGTATGAAAAAGGAACTTGGCGTGATGATGGACATCAAGGGCCCGGAAATCCGCACCGGTGCCCGCAAGGAAGCCACTCAGCTCACCGTCGGGCAGGTCGTCGACGTCACCGGCTCGGATACCGCCCAGGCTGACGGCGAGATCCTCGTCATCCCCACCAATTACCCGAAGATGATCAGCGCGGTGCCCGTGGGCGGCGTGGTCTTGGTCGATAACGGCCTCATCCAGCTCCGCGTCCTCGAACAGAAGAAGGATCGCCTCCGCTGCAAGGTCGAGCAGCCCGGTCCTCTCGGCAGCCGCCGCCACATCAATCTTCCCGGCGTCAAGGTCGACCTCCCTGCCCTCACCGACAAGGACCGCGCTGACGTTGCCGTCGGTTGCGAAGTCGGTGTCGACTTCTACGCCCTCTCGTTCGTCCGCGAGGCCGCCGACGTCTATGCGCTCCGCACGCTGCTCGCGCAGCATGAGTCGAAGGCGCACATCATCTCGAAGATCGAGGACCAATCCGCGATTGAACACCTCGGCTCCATTCTCGAGGCCACCGACGCGTTGATGGTCGCTCGCGGCGACCTCGGCATCGAGATCCCTTACGAGACCCTCCCGCTCATCCAACGCCGCGCGGTCGCCATGGCCATCGCCTGCCGCAAGCCGGTGATTGTCGCCACGCACATGCTGGAGTCGATGATCCAGAACCCGGTCCCGACCCGCGCCGAAGTCACCGACGTCTCCAACGCTGTACTCGAGATGGCCGACTCCGTCATGCTCTCCGGCGAGACCACCACAGGTAAGCACCCCATCCGCTGCGTCGAGGTGATGACCCGCATCGCGAAGACGACTGAGAACGAGCTCCCGCGCGTGCTTTCGCCTGAACAGCCCAACGAAACCCCGAAGATCAAGCTCCTCCGCGCCGCCGCTGGCCTGGCCCAGGATCTCGGCAATACGGGCATCATCGCTTTTACGCGCAATGGCGACGTGCCTCGCACCCTTTCCTCCCTTCGCACCGTGGGCTGCCCCATCTACGCGTTCATGGAAGAGGAACACGTCCATCGGAAGATGAGCCTCCTCTGGGGCGTCGAATCGTTCCAGACGAAGTTCGCGCCCAAGGCCGAGGACAACATCACGCTGGCACTCATCCGCCTGCGCGACGAAGGCTACTGCGTGCCCGGCCAGATGCTCGTCATCGTGACCAACGTTATTCTCGGCCCGACCGTCATCGATTCCGTCCAGCTGCGTTCGGTGCCGGCAATCGAAGCACCGAAGGTGTAAGGCTAGCGCGTGGGGATCTGCTGGTAGGGTGAACGGCTGCGAAGCATAAGGTAGGGACGTGATTGCCATCACGTCCGTTCGCCGACGGATATAGCGGCATCCTCAAGGTTAGCTAAGACCCGACGAATCCCCACCTACGGTCTCGAACGGCGGCGATAGCAATCGCCGCCCTACCCGTTCCCATCACACTTGGAAATACCTTCGTGCCAACGCCTGCGTGCCGGAATCACCTTCACCAGCGGCAACGACGTCGGCGTAGAGCTTAGCCGCGAGTTCGAGGCCGGGTAGTTTGATGCCCTGCTCCTTACACACGTCGAGCGACAGACCGATGTCCTTCACAAAATGCTTCACGTAGAAGCCTGGGGCGAAGTCGCCCTTCAGCACGCGAGGGGCGAGGTTGAGCAGCGCCCAGCTCGAAGCGCCGCCGCCGGAGATTGAGCGGAGCGTGGTCTCGAGATTCAGGCCGGTGGCGTGGGCGAACGCCAGGGCTTCGGACATCGCGATCATGCCGGACGCGATGCCGATCTGGTTGGCGAGCTTGCAGAGCTGACCGGTGCCGGGACCGCCCTGGAGGACAATCGTCTTGCCCATCGCGGCGAAGAGCGGGTGGGCGAAATCATAATCCTTCTGCACACCCCCGACCATGATGGTGAGCGTGCCTTCGCGTGCGCCACGGTCACCACCGGAGACCGGAGCGTCGAGCGGACCAAAGCCCTTGGCTGCAGCCTCGGTGGCCAGCGAGCGAGCGAGCGCCGGGCTAGAGGTGGTCATGTCAATGAGCACGCAACCCGCCTTCGCCGTGGACATGAAACCCTGCGGGCCACGCCAGACTTCCTCGACGTCGTTCGGGTAGCCGACCATCGAGATCACCGCGTCGACACCCTTGGCGGCCTCGGCCGGCGAGGCGGCCCACTTCGCTCCGAGCACGAAGAGGTCATCGGCCTTGGCCTTCGTACGGGTGTAGACCGTGACCTCATGGCCGGCCTTAATGAGATTAGCCACCATGCTCTTGCCCATCACCCCAGTGCCAACGAACGCGATTTTCATACGGTGAGTGAAAGAAAAATGGAGGACTGAGTCGAGGACGGGAAATGCCTTGGGTAGGCGAAGGTCCTCCTCGCTTGCCCTTCCCCGCCGAATCCCCGAGCCTGTCGCCATGTCCTCGGCGCCCCTCACCGTCAGCGAGCTCTCCGATGTCCTCAAGGGCACGGTGAACCGCATCGGGACGGTCGAAGTCGTCGGCGAGATCTCGGGCTACAAACACTACTCGTCGGGGCACCATTACTTCTCAATCAAGGATAGTGGCGCCACGCTTGCGTGCGTGCTACTCAGCTACCAGGCCCGCTGGGTGAAGTTCCCGCTTGGCGACGGCGTGAAGGTCATCGTCAAGGCCAAGGCCGATATCTACGCACCCTCTGGCAAGCTCTCGCTGATGGTCGACTCGATGAAGCCGGCCGGCGAAGGCGACCTCTTCCAGAAGTTCAAGGAACTGCAGGAGAAGCTGAAGGCGGAAGGTCTCTTTGATGAAGCCGTCAAGCGACCGCTTCCCGACTTCCCCAAGGTCGTCGCGTTCGTGACCTCCGAGAGCGGCGCGGTCTGGCATGACTTCACCGAAGTGCTCAAGACCCGCGGCTGGAGCGGCACGGCTTGGCTAGTGCCCGCTCGCGTACAGGGCGAGATCTGTCCCGGGTCCGTGACCAACGGCCTCAAGCTCGCCAACGCCATCCCCGGTATCGATCTCATCGTCGTCGGACGTGGCGGAGGCTCGATGGAAGACCTCTGGGGCTTCAACGACGAAGGCCTCGTGCGCGCCGTCCGCGCCAGCAAGACCCCGGTCATCTCGGCCGTCGGCCACCAGACGGATTTCACGCTGTGCGACTTCGCCGCCGATAAGCGCGCGGAGACGCCGACCGCCGCCGCCGAACTCATCGTCTCCGGCCAGATCAAGCTGCGGGAGAAACTGAAGCTCCTCGCGGCTGAGCTCGCCCGCCACTCCCCGAAGGCGAAGCTCCAGTCTCTTTTCCAAGACCTCGACCTGCTCAACGAACGCCTCGACGGCGCGGCCCAAGAAGTCGTGGCCGAATACCGCCACCGACTCTCCGAGCTCGGCAGCGAACTGCATCGCCTCTCGCCGAAGGCGCGTCTCGGCGTCACGCGCGAGAAACTCAATCAGCTCGGCAAGCGGTTACAATCGGCCGGTTTCGAGTCCATCCTTTCCCGCGGTTACTCGATCGTCCGCGACGAAGACGGCACCGTCATCTCGACCAGCAAGGGCGTGACCAAGGGCCGGAAGCTCCGCCTGAAGTTCAACGACGGCGAAGCAGGCGCGACCGGCGGGTAAGGAGAGACCATGAAAAAAGGACAGCACGTGGTGCTGTCCCTACCTCTAGCCCTGCCCCTAGCCCTAGCCCTCTGATCGGCCGGAAGGCCGATCAGTAGGCCTTCGCCATCACCACGCGGCGAGCGCTGGGCTCGCCGGTGACGACGCACTTGCCGGGCTCGTCCTTAGCATCAAGCGGGATGCATCGGATGGTAACCTTGAGCTCATCCTTGAGGCGCTTCTCAACGGCCTTGGAGCCGTTCCAGTGGCACATCGCAAAACCGCCGTGGATTTCGGGACGCTCCGGGTTCTTGGCGGTGAAGTAAGCCTTCAATTCTTCGAAGGTGTCGATGTCGCGCGTGTTGGCAGCGCGGTGCGCCTTGGCGCGGGCGAGAAGGTTATCCTGGATAGACTGCAGGCGCTCCACGACGGTGGCGACGAATTCGGCGCGCGGGATACCTGCCTTTTCGCCAGTGTCACGACGGGCGACGAAGACGGCGTTCGCCGCGAAGTCGCGCGGGCCGACCTCGACGCGCAGAGGGACGCCCTTCTTGATCCAACCCCAAGCCTTGTCGCCGCCGCGGATATCGCGGTTGTCGACGGTCACGACGACCTTACGGTCATGGAAGCGCTGGGTGGAGAGTTCCTTCTGGAGTGACTGGCAATAGGCAAGGATGTCGGCCTTGGTGGCATCGTCCTTGTAGATCGGGCAGATCACCACGTGCTGCGGGGCGAGGCGGGGCGGAGCCACGAAGCCGTCGTCATCGGAGTGGGTCATGATCATGCCGCCGATGAGGCGGGTGGAGACGCCCCACGAGGTCGTATGGGCGTACTGCTGGGTGCCCTTCTCGTCCTGGAACTGGATGTTGCAGGACTTGGAGAAGTTCTGGCCGAGGTAGTGGGACGTGCCGGCCTGAAGGGCCTTACGATCCTGCATCATCGATTCAATGCAAAGCGTGTCGACGGCACCAGGGAAGCGTTCGCCTTCGGTCTTGCGGCCCTTGATGACCGGCATCGCCATGTGGTTCTCGGCAAAGTCGGCGTATACCTCGAGCATCTTATTGGTCTCCTCGACGGCTTCAGCCTCGGTCGCGTGGACCGTATGGCCTTCCTGCCAGAGAAACTCGGCGGTGCGGAGGAAGAGGCGCGTGCGCATCTCCCAGCGGACGACGTTGGCCCACTGGTTGATGAGAATCGGGAGATCGCGGTAGGACTGGACCCACTTCGAGTAGGTCTCGCCGATGATGGTCTCGGAAGTCGGGCGGACGATGAGCGGCTCTTCGAGCTCGCCGGCGGGGATGAGCTTGCCGTCGGGGCCCATCTCGAGGCGCGAATGGGTGACGACGGCGCACTCCTTGGCGAAGCCATCGACGTGGGCAGCTTCTTTCTGGATGTAGCTGACCGGGATGAAGAGCGGGAAGTAGGCGTTCACGTGGCCCGTCTCCTTGAACTTCTCGTCGAGGTCGCGGTGAATGTTCTCCCAAAGGGCGTAGCCCCACGGCTTGATTACCATGCAACCGCGGACCGGGCTGTTCTCGGCCAGGTCGGCATGCTTGATCACCTGGAGGTACCACTCAGGATAGTCATCCTGGCGGGTCGGGGTGATGGCGGTCTTCGGTTTGGCGGCGGGCTGCTGGGACATAAGGTCAGTAAAGAGGAAAGGCGGGTCGAAGGGCAAGAGGACAAGAGGGCCGGAGGGCAGGCATAATCACCTCGTGTCCTCGGGCCCTCGGGGACTCCTGCCCTCGATGGTTATTCTTTCCTAGCTTTCCAGAATCGAGGCCGCCCGCTCATGTCAGGCAGGCCAGCGGACTCGGCGTAACCGAGCTGGGCGGATAGCTCTGCTAAAGCGGTATGCTGGTCGATGCCGGTCTCGCAGATTACCCAACCGCCGGCACGAAGGAACTTCGGAGCATCGGTCAGGATACGGCGCAGGTCGGCGAGGCCTTCTTCAGGAGCGATGAGCGCGGACTTCGGATCGAACTCGCGCACTTCCGGATCGGCCTCGGCGACTTCGGCTTCGGTGAGATACGGCGGATTCGAGACGATCAGGTCGTAGGCGTCGGTGACGGCCGCAAACCAATCCGACTCCGCGAAGTTGACGCGCTCCGTCAGGTTGCACTGCGCGGCGTTCTCGCAGGCGAGCGCGAGCGCGTCGGTCGAACGGTCGACCGCGTCGACCTTCCAAAGCGGACGCTCCGAAGCGAGGGCCAGCGCAATGGCGCCGGAGCCCGTACCGAGGTCGAGCACACGAACCGCCTGGTCTTCGGGAAAGAGGGCCAACACCAGGTCGATGAGCTCCTCGGTTTCTGGGCGAGGGATGAGCGCGCGCTTGTCGGACTTCAGCACGAGATCGCGGAACTCCACTTTGCCGACGATATGTTGCAGCGGTTCACGATTACCACGACGGACCGTGAGGTCGCGCAGACGCTTCACCTCCTCGTCGTTGAGCAGGCGTTCGAACTGCAGATAGAGGTCGAGCCGCTTCAGGCCCAGACCGGCGGCGAAGAGGTGCTCGGCTTCCACGCGCGGCTTTTCCAAGCCTTTTCGGGCGAGGAATTCGGCGGCCTTTTTCAGCGTATCGAGCAGGTTCTGCATCAGCGGGCGGACGCGCGGGTCAGGCGATCATTATAGGCTGCACCGATGCCGGCGGGCGGGGCCAGTTCGGCGTGAATCGTCTCATAGCCACGGGCATCCAACTGGCGGAGAAGATCGAAGAGGTTACGTGCGGCTTCTTCGGTCGACCCATTTTCCGAAAGCAGAAAGACATCGGCGTTGCCGGGAGGAGATACGCGGCGGCCGATGAAAAGAATCGCTGACCGTAGGTTCGCGATAACCGGCAGCGTCCCGTGCGGGAAAAGTGCGACGCGCGTGGCGGGGCTGTAATGACGCTCCAGCATGCCTGGGGCGTCTTGGGCGACCTGCTGGCTCGCGGCACGCGTGACCACTTCCACTTCGCCGAGTAAGTCGCGCAAGGTCTCTAGCGGAATCGGACCTGGGCGGAGCAGACGGGCTCGGCCCGGCGCAGAAAGGTCTAGGATCGTGGACTCGACGCCATGGGCGCAGGCGCCGCCATCGACTATCCATGGGCAGCGTTCACCGAGCGAATCGCGCACATGCGCGGCTTTGGTCGGGCTCACGTAGCCGAAAGGATTAGCGCTCGGCGCGGCCAGCGGGCGACCCGCGAGGCGCAGTACCTCGCGGAATAGCGGGTGGGCCGGGATACGCACGGCGACCGTCTCCTTGCCGGCCGTGACGAGATCGGGCACGACGGACTTGCGGCGTAGCACTACCGTCAGCGGACCCGGCCAGAGGTGTGCGAGTTTCGCGAGACGCGCATCTGGCTCAGCGACTTCGGCGAGCGCGGCCTGATCAAGCACGTGGACAATCAGCGGATCCAAGAGCGGGCGGCCCTTGATCGCGAAGACCTGGGCGAGCGCGGCGGGATTGGTCGCATCAGCGGCGAGACCATAAACCGTCTCGGTCGGGAGGGCCACGCAGGCACCCTGGCGCAGAAGCTCAGCCGCGCGAGCGAGGTCAGCGGGAGTGGAGGTCAGGAAACTGGAGGTGGACGGTGACAAGGGATACGGGACTTTACGGGACGAGGCGGCAGGAGTCCCGTCCGATTTACCTCGGGGTGCCGGCGGGGGCAACCTCCCAGACCGCCAACAAAAAGGCCGCCTGAAAAGGCGGCCCGGAAAAGTCGTCGCGAGGACGATTACTTCATCGTGATCATATTGCGGGCGCGCTTAACGGCCTTGGCAATATGACGCTGCTGGCGGGCGGTGAGGCCGGTCAGCTTGCGGGGCAGGATCTTGCCCGTCTCGGTGACGTAGCGCGTCAGGGCCTCGGGTTCGGTGAAATCGAAGTCGAGGGGGTTGCGGGAGCGCTTGAGCTTACC
>CANHZL010000003.1 GCA_947465345.1 Opitutia bacterium
GATGCTCGACATGACCACCCGCCAGCTCGAGCAGGTCATCTACTACCAGAAGTACCTGGTCGTCGACCCGGGCGCCACCGGCATGGAAGAGAAGGAACTCCTCGACGAGGAATCCTACCGCCGCGCCGTTGAACAGCACGGCCCTGACGCCTTCAAGGCCCGCATGGGTGCCGAAGCCCTTCAGCAGCTCCTCAAGAAGATGGATCTCGCCTCCACGGTCGAGAACCTCCGCGACCAGCTCCGCTCCACGCGCTCCAAGCAGATCAAGAAGAAGATCGCTCGCCGCATGAAGATCATCCAAGGCTTCTTGGCTTCGGGCAAGCGCCCTGAGCACATGATCCTGACGGTGCTGCCGGTCATCCCTCCGGACCTCCGCCCGCTCGTTCCCCTTGAAGGTGGCCGCTTCGCGACCTCTGACTTGAACGATCTCTATCGTCGCGTCATCAACCGCAACAACCGCCTGAAGCAGCTCATCCAGATGAAGACGCCTGACGTCATCATCCATAATGAGATGCGCATGCTCCAGGAAGCCGTCGACGCACTCCTCGACAACGGCCGCCACGGTAAGCCGGTCAAGGATCGCGACCGTCAGCTGAAGTCCATCTCGGACATGCTGAAGGGTAAGCATGGTCGTTTCCGCCAGAATCTCCTCGGTAAGCGCGTCGACTACTCCGGCCGCTCCGTCATCGTCATCGGACCTGAGCTCAAGCTCAACCAGTGCGGTCTCCCGAAGAAGATGGCTCTCGTCCTCTTCGAGCCCTTCATCATCCGCCGCCTCAAGGAACTGGGCTTCGCCCACACCGTCCGCGGCGCCCGCAAGCACATCGAGCAGAAGAAGCCCGAAGTCTGGGATATCTTGGAAGAAGTGACCAAGGGTCACCCGGTGTTCCTCAATCGCGCCCCGACGCTCCACCGTCTGTCCATCCAGGCCTTCGAGCCCATCCTCATCGAGGGTGACGCAATCCGCCTCCACCCGCTCGTTTGTACCGCTTACAATGCGGACTTCGACGGTGACCAGATGGCCGTCCACGTCCCGCTGTCTCTGGAAGCCATCATGGAGTGCAAGCTCCTGATGATGTCCACGAACAACATCTTCTCGCCGTCCAGCGGTAAGCCGATTCTCACGCCGTCCCAGGACATCGTGCTTGGAGCTTACTACCTGACGCTTGAACCCGCCGATAAGCCGGCGGCCAACACCCATCTGCCGGTGCTAGGCTCCGTGTCCGAGGCGACGTTCGCCGAAGCCGAAGGCTCGCTTCACTTGCATGATTGGGTCCGCTTCGCTAACCCAGACTTCAACCGTAAGACGGTCCACGGCGAAGCCACGGGCAGCACGATCGTCACCACGGTCGGACGCATCATCTTCAACACCATCTGGCCTTCCGAACTCGGTTTCTTCAACGAGACCGTGAAGAAGGGACAGCTCGGCGACCTGATTCTGAAGACCTACAAGCATTGCGGCCGCGAGGCTTCGATTCCGGTCCTTGACGCGCTCAAGGAGACCGGTTTCCGCATTGCGACCAAGGCTGGTATCTCCATCGGCGTGAACGACATGATCTACCCGAAGGAGAAGGAAGGCCTCGTCCGCGAAGCCACCGCCAAGGTCCGCGAATTCCAGCGCCAGAACGAATCCGGTACGATCACCAACGACGAACGTCGTAATAAGGTCGTCGACACTTGGTCCGGAGCTACCGATGCCATCGCGCAGTCGGTGTACACGACGCTCTCGCAGTCCGCGAAGGTAGCCGGCGTAAAGAAGGGCGATCCTCGCCACTCCCACCGCATGCTCATCAACCCGGTTTACGTCCTCATGGACTCCGGTGCTCGTGGTAATAAGGCCCAGGTGAAGCAGCTTTGCGGTGCTCGAGGCCTGATGGCCAAGCCGTCCGGCGAAATCATCGAACGTCCGATTCTCTCGTCCTTCCGTGAAGGCCTCTCGGTTCTTGAGTACTTCATCTCGACGCACGGCGCCCGTAAGGGTCTGTCCGACACCGCGTTGAAGACTGCTGACGCTGGTTACATGACCCGTAAGCTCTGCGACGTGGCCATGGACGTGATTGTCACCGATTCCCGCGACGTCGCCCCCGGCTCCGAAGTCATCACGCTCGGCGACGCCGCTCTCGGCCGTCACCTGGCCGCTGATGTCCCGAATCCGTCTGGCGCCGCCAAGGCCCTCGCTAAATCCGAAGCCCCGCTGACCGAAGAGCTCATCGCCAAGTTGCGTGATGCTGGCGTCGACCGCGTCCACGTCCACATCCCCAACGGCGTGTGGAAGACCCCGATCTACGACGGCGACGAACTGCTGGTGTCGCTTTCCGAACGTATCGTCGGCCGTTGTCCCTCCGAACCCGTCGCCAACCCGCTCAACCCTTCCGAAATCATCGTGAAGGCCGGCGAGCTCATCGACGAAGTCGCCGCCAAGCGCATCGAGACCGTCGGTCTCGATCGTGTGAAGGTCCTCTCTCCGCTCACGCACATGAACGTGAACGCGATTCCGCCTACCTCCTACGGCCTCGATCCTTCGACTGGCCGCATGGTCGAACGCGGCACCGCGGTCGGCATCATTGCCGCCCAGTCCATCGGTGAGCCGGGTACCCAGCTGACCATGCGTACGTTCCACATCGGTGGCGTCGCCCAGCTGAAGACCCCGGAAATCAAGTCTAAGGGCAAGGGCCTCGTCCAGTACGTCGACCTCACCACGGTCTCCGTCGGCGATAAGGTCGTCGCCGTGAACGGCAACGGTTCCATCCGCATCCTCAACGAGGCGGGTTCGCCGACCGAGGAATATCGCATCGTCGCCGGCTCCGTCGTCGGCGTCGAGGACGCCAAGTCCATCGATAAGGGCGTCCTCATCGCTGCCTGGGATCCTAATTCCACCCCGATCATCGCCAACGGCGACGGCAAAATCCGTCTCGTCGACATGATCTCCGGCGTGACGTTCACCGAAGAGCGCGACCCGTCGAACAACACGTTCTACAAGTCCGTCATCGAACACTCCGACGAACAGAATCCCCAGATTCAGATCATCGGTTCCAACGGCAAAGAAGTCGGTTCCTTCTCAATCCCTGCCGGCGCCCGCGTCGAAGTGGACGAAGGCGACAAGGTCAGCCGCGGTTCCATCGTCGCTAAGATCCCTCGTCAGGCCGCCAAGACGCAGGACATCACCGCTGGTCTGCCACGCATCTCCGAGCTCTTCGAGGCCCGTCCTCCCAAGGATGCCGCTGAGATCGCCAAGATCGATGGTACGGTCCGCTTTGAGCCTTCCATTCGTGGCAAGAAGCGCCTCGTCATTGCCGACTCGATCGGTCGCGAAGAGGAGCACCTCATCCCGCACGGCAAGCACATCATCGTCGCTGCCGGCGACAAGGTGAAGCAGGGCCAGGTCCTCACGGACGGCGCCGTCGACCCGCATGACATCCTCGACATCCTTGGCCAGTCCAAGGTGCAGGATTACCTCATCACCGAGATTCAGAAGGTCTACCGCACCCAGGGTGTCGTGATTAACGACAAGCACATCGAAATCATCGTCTCGCGCATGCTCCGCAAGGTCCGCATCACCGAGCCGGGCGACTCCGATTACCTCTGGGGCGAACAGGTGGACCGTACCCTCCTCGCGGAGAACAATCGTTCCATCAACGAGCGTGGCGGTCAGATCGCCGAGTCCGAGCCGATCCTCCTTGGCATCACCAAGGCCTCCCTCGAGACCGAGTCCTTCATCTCGGCCGCCTCCTTCCAAGAGACGACCCGAGTCCTGACCGACGCCGCCACGATGGCCAAGCGTGACAACCTCACCGGCTTTAAGGAGAACGTGATCATGGGTCACCTTGTCCCCGCCGGCACGGGTCTGCCCGCCTACCGCCGTATCCGCGTCTTCCAGACCCCGACTCCGGCCTAATCAAGGAGGTCAATGGCTTACAGCAGACCCCGCCCAGAAGGGCGGGGTCTTTGTTTTTGGGGGGTTTCCCCCTGTTTGGGGGTTGATGCCACCCCTTGATTTCCCTATCAACAAGCTAACCCCAATCCACCCATGTCCCGCTTCCTTATCGCAGCTTCCGCCCTCGCCGTCACTACGTTGGTCCAGGGCGCTAATTGGATCCCGACCTCTCCGCTCGTGCAGATTGGTAACGACTGCGATATCTACTTCGACAGCGCCGCTGGTCTGGAGATCACCGACAACCTTTATTCCGCCGCGACCAAGAAGTCGGCCACTAACTGGACGGTCACGCCGGGTTTCCTTCTAGAATACGGCAAGGACTCCGCCCTGTCGGTCAATCTCTCCGCCAAGCGCACCTTCGTCAACTTTACGGACGCCTCGTTGGCTGGACTTGAAGACTCCCGTGATTCGCTGAGCGCCACCATCCGCTTCGCCGACGGCGGCCCGCTTTCTCTTTCCGTCGACTCCTCCTATCGTGTGACCGCACGTAATGACGACCTCATTCAGAACGGCGTCAATGGATCCCTCCTGGGCGCGACGCTCGTCCGACAGGCCAACTACGCCCACTCCCTCCGCGCTGACTATAAGCTCACCGAGAAGCTCAGCGTCGGCCTTGGCTTTACCAACACCTACAACCACTACCTCAACCCGACCATGGTCGTGTCGGGCGGCAACTCGAACTATAATACCAACTCCCTGACGGAGCTGAACACCAAGTCGATGCCGCTTTCCTTCGATTACCAGGCCTTTGAGAAGCTCAGCCTTGGACTTGTCCTGCAGCACGATGTCTCGGATTACTCGGCCGCGCCTTACTCCAGCAGCAACGTCGCGCAGCAGCCTCTGGCGCATAAGCAGCTCTTCAAGGATTTCGCCGGCCTGACGCTCAAGGGGCAGCTCACCGAATCAGGAAAACTTAACGGAAACATCCGCGTCGGCTATTCGCAGTTCCACTTCGATAGCCTGGCCAATGACACCGACTTCTCCTACTCGGCCAGCCTCAGCCACTCCTTAACCGAGCGGATCAGCCAGTCCCTGACGCTTTCCCGTGATGTTTCCGCCTCGTCCACTGGCAGCCAGATGGCCACGAAGAACTACACCTACGCCTTGGCCTATAGCGCGGCCGAAGACCTCAGCTTCAACCTAGCCGCCACCAAGAGCGATGTCATGTCCGGCACGGTTCCCGTTAATACCTACGTGTATACTCTGGGCGCCGACTACAAGTACACGAACCACCTCAGCTTCCAGGCTGGCTACAACATGACCGATTCTTCGTCCTCCTCCGCCGCGTCGACCTTCACCTCGAACACCTTCACGTTGTCGGCCGCCTTCCGCTACTGAGGCCTGCTCTCGCGGCTTACAGGGCGGGCAGGGCCGGTCGGCCGGCGCCCCCGGTCACCTCAATTTCTCCCATGTCTTCCGTCTTGAAAAGACTCTGCGGCTTGCTCGGTGCCGCCATCCTCTTGGCGGCTTGCGCTCCCACCCGGACGGCGCCGGCCTCGGCCTCCGCCTTCGAGCCCGAAAATGTGCTTACCATCGGCCGAGGCGCCTCCGATCCCGCCGCGGCACCTGTCGTGCCGGCGCCGGTCGCCGCACTCGGCGAAACGAAGCCCACGCCCGCTGGACTTCCCGCTGGGTATATCGTCGCGACGCCGACCCAGCAGGCCGAGCCCGCTGAGCGCCAGAATAGCTATCGTCTCCGCCCCCGCGACTTCATCCGCGTCCTTGTGATTAATGAGCCCGACACCCAGATCGAGCGTCGCATCAATTCGGACGGCACGGTGGACATTCCTTTCCTGAAGAAGCTCGTCCCGGTCTCTGGTCTCACGCTGACGCAAGCCCAAGTCGAGCTCTCCAACCAATTTAAGGTCTTCTTCAAGAAGCCGCAGGTCACGATCTCGATTGTCAGTTACGCCGAGCGGCGGGTTTATGTATCGGGCTACGTCGGTAAGCCTGGCCCGGTCTCGATTCCTCCCGAAGAGACCCTCACCTTAGGTCGAGCCTTGGCGATGGCCGGAGGCGTCCTGCCTCGCGGTAATCGTTCTGACGTGGCAATCAAGCGCACGAGGGAAGGGGCACCATTGGTGATTTCCAAAAACGTCCGTCGCATCGATGACGGCGATGAGCCGGACTTCATCCTCGAGGATGAAGACCAAATCTACGTCCGCGATAGCCGCATCTGATCTTTCCCTATGGCCAATCCGGAACCTTCCCCCGACGGCCAAGCGCCCGAGACGACGCGCGGCGGTAACCGTGGCTATGGTTCTTATGGCGGCTACGGCGCGGGTTACGGCAGCTACGGTGCTGGCAATCAGGGCTACGGTAACTATGGCGGCTACGGCCGGACCGGGGCAGGGGACGCCAATCCGATTCAGAACTATCTCCTGATGCTCCGGGAGCGGTATTGGTGGATCATTTTGTCGGCCCTCGTCTTCCTGACGTTAGCCCTGCTCAATACCTATAATACGACGCCCGAATACCGCGCGACCGGCCGTCTGCGGGTCTTCCGCCTAGCCCCCAATATCAACGGAGGTTCCTCGGCCGCCGACGACAACTTCAAGATCGTCTCGAACGACGACTTCTTCACCGCCGTTGAGGCGATGCGTAGCGCGAACATCATCGAAGGCGTCTCCAAGCGACTGACCGCCGCCGAGCGTAAGCTCGTGCTCGAGCCCTATCAGGCCGGTAATATCTTCTCGGGGCCGCTTACGGAGCAGGAGGTTTTCGCTAAACAGCGCGGAATCAATCCGCAGCGCCAGACGCTGGTGATCAATGTCGACTTCACGCACCCCAGCCGCGACCTCGCCCGGCAGATCGCACGGTTGTTCTGCGAATCCATCCAGAAGTATAGCGAAGATGACCGCCTGATGGTGACCAATCCTCTCGTTGAGAAGGCCCGCATTGAAATTGAGACACTTGAGGATAAGGTCCGCCGGCTCTTCGAGCAGAAGAACGAATTGATCAGGAGCCAGAAGCTTCTATCTATCGCCAAGGACACCAACACGCTCACGACTGAACGCTCTGTGCTCGTCAAGGATCGTGAAGAAACTCGTAAGCAGATCGACGAGAATGAGATCCTCGTCTCCCTCATCATCGCTTACGAGAAGGAGGGCCGTCCCGTCGGTGACATCCCCCAGATCCGCGCCGACAGCGATGTCGCCGCCGCCCAGACCGCCATCAGCGCCTCCAAGATCCGCGTCAGCCAGATGATCGAGACTTACACCGACCAGCACCCCAAGTTATTGGCTGAGCGTGAAGCCCTTAAACAGGTGGAGAATCAGCTTAAAGAGGCCGTCCTGCAGGCGGTCAAGTCACGCCGCGGCGCGCTGGATAACGCGAAGGCACGCCATGAGGCCATCCTGCGCAACCTGGTCGCCAAGGAGGAGGAAATCTCCAAGCTACAGGCCGCGAACGTTGACCTCGAGCGCGTGGATAAGGACATCAAGTCTAACGAAGAGTTTCTCGGCCGCATGAAGCTCAGCTACGAGGAAGCCAAGCTGCGTTCGTCGACTTCCGGTACGAGTACGTCCATCCGTATTCTGGACATGCCCTCCGTCTCGGACAAGCCGATCAACAAGAACTATTACTTCAACGCGCTGGTCGGCGTCGGCGCGGGGCTGCTATTCGGCGTCGTCCTCATCATTGTGATCGGCACCCTTGATGACCGCATTAAGTCGGTGAAGGATGTCGAGAACTCGCTCGGACTCCCGCTTATCGGCACCATCCCGCGCGTCTCCGGCACCTCTGGCCCAGACCGCGCCTTGCTCGCGCGTCAGGATAAAGACCGCATCGCCACAGAGGCGGTCCGCTCAATCTACTCGGCTTTGAAGGTTAATCCGGCCGTCTCCAAGGCCCGCGTTTTCCTGGTCACCTCCACGCGTCCCAGTGAAGGTAAGACCTTCGTCGCCACGAACCTTGCCTTGGTCTTCGCGCAGCATGCCGAGCGCATCTTGGTCATCGACGCCGACTTGCGGCTCCCAAACGTCGGCCCCTCCCTCGGCTTCACGGGTGACGGCGGTCTCAGCAAATGGTTCAACGCCGAGATGACCCTCGACGAAGCCATTGTCCATGACGTGGCGCCCGGTATGGATGTCCTGCCAGTGGGTCTTAGCTGCAAAAACCCCACGCAGGTCATCAATAACCCGAAGTTCTTGGCTATGATCGACGAGATGCGCTCGCGCTATGACCGTATCTTCATCGATTCTCCTCCTATCGGCGCCGTCTCCGATGCACTTCACCTGCTCCCGAAGGTCGACGGTGTGATTTACGTCGTCCGTTATAACTCCGTCAACCTGCGGAACGCGGTATCGTGCCTCGCCCGCCTGCGGGAAGCTCAGGCCCCCTTGTTCGGTGTCGTGCTCAATTCCATGTCCTTACGGATGGCCTCGGCCTACACGGACTCATACGATTCTTCCTACCGTAAGTATTACGTCGATGAACCCCAAGGCCGCGCTGCGGACGAAGGTTCGACTAAATCCTGATTTCACTCTTATGCGCACACTCCTTCTGCTCCTGTCTGCGATTGCCTTCGTCGGTTGCCAGCATGCGCCGATTACGGGACGATCCCAATTCATCGTCGTCGAGGAATCGGAGGTCGCCTCGATGTCGGCTACGGAGTTCTCGAAGATGAAGAAGCTCCCGGCCGACCCGCGTCTCGCCAAGATTAAGGAGATCGGCCTGAAGATCGTCGCCGCCGCCCGCCGCGACGACAAGGCCTTCGTTTTGCCTCCCTCATCGAAGTGGGAGTTCGCCATCATCAACGATAATACCCCCAACGCCTTCGCCATGCCTGGCGGCAAGATCGGCTTCAACTCCGGCATGTTCGCCTACGCCCCGACAGATGCCGATATCGCGGTGATCCTCGGCCACGAGGTCGCGCACGTCATCTGTCGCCACGGCTCCGAGCGTGTCTCGCAGGTTGCGGGCGTCGCCCTTGCCGCCGCCGTCGCCGACGAGGCCACGAAGAATTCCTCGGCCAAGACTCGCTCATCCTGGATGGCCGCTGTCGGCGTCGGCGCCCAGTATGGCATCCTGTTGCCTTTCAGCCGAAGCCATGAGTCCGAGGCCGACCACCTCGGGTTGCTCTTTATGGCTCGTTCTGGTTACGATCCAGCCGCCGCGCCTGCCTTCTGGACGCGGTTCGCGAAAGCCGGAAGCAAGACCCCGGAGTTTCTCTCCACGCACCCGTCAGATGCGACGCGCGTGAAGCAGCTTCAGGGCTGGTTGCCTGAGGCTCGCGCCCAGATGCCGAAGCAGCCTTGAGGCTTATCAGCGGCGGTCTGGTAGGATCGGGCAGGTGAGGTAGACGCCCTTAGGGTCGTTCAGTGCACGGATGGCCCGCAGCCACTTCGCATTCGCCTGCAGGAATTCCTTAGCTGGGTCGACCGAGGCCTTCGCGAAGACGGGGGACTCGTCTTGATCGTCCGACAGCATTTTCTGGAGCAGATTATCCCTGCCGGAGTGTAAGGCGGGTACCTGGACTAGTTCGATACGATCGAGCTTGGCCAAGGCCTTGGCCTCCTTGATGGCGTCGCGGAGTCCGCCCAGTTTATCGACCAAGCGGAGGCCTTTGGCATCCTCGCCGAGCCAGACGCGTCCTTGGGCAATCTCGTGTACCCCGTCTCGCTTCATGCCTCGGCCGTCGGCCACGATGCGAAGGAATTCCTCATAGATGCCATCCACCGACGTCTGGACGATGGCTAATTCTTCTGGAGTCGCGGCACGGTGCTCGGCCAATAGGTCTGCGAAGCGGGCGGTCTTCACACCATCGGTGCCAAGGCTCACTTTCTTGGCGAGCTCGCCGTAGTTGAGGTGCAAGCCGAACACGCCGATCGAGCCGGTGATGGTGGAAGGGTCAGCCATGATGAGGTTCGCCTTAGCGGCGATGTAGTAGCCTCCGCTCGCGGCGACGTCGCCCATCGAGACGACCACAGGGATATCCTTCATGCGGAGCAGTCCGACTTCGCGGGCGACCACGTCGCTGGCGAAGGCCGAACCTCCCGGACTATTGACGCGGAGCACCACCGCTTTGACTCGTTTGTCGCCGCGCAGCAGCCGGAGGTCGCGCGCGAGGCGGTCGCCACCCACGTCGCCCGCCGAGCCCCAGCCGTCGACGATTTCGCCTTCGGCATAGACGATCGCGATGCGCCCGCCGCCATGCGGCAGACTGACCTTGCTCGCGTAACGATGCAGGCCGACCTGGAGGAAAGAGGTGCCGGTCTCATCCGCGCCCGCGCCCGCGGCGATGACCTGTTTGACCAATTCGTCGCGATACATAGCCTTATCCGCCAACTTGAGTTCGACGGCCTTGGCGGCGCTGAAGATGCCCGCTGAATCGGCGGTCTTGGCTAACGTCGGCGTGCTCAGCGCCCGGGACTTGGCCATCTCGCCGAGGATACGCTTCCAGATTCCGCCCATGAGCGCTTCCGATTGCTCGCGGGCGGGTTCGCTCATGGCACCGCCGATGTAGGGCTCGACGGCCGACTTGTACTTGCCGACTTTCGTGACCTGGACACCGACCCCCAGCAGTTTCAAAGTCTCGCCGAAATACATATGGTAGGAGGAAAGCCCCTTCAGTTCGATCTCTCCCGCTGTGTGGACGTAGACCTTATCCGCTACACTGGAGAGGTAGTACTCACCCTGCGAGCCGTTCTCGACCCACGCCAGCACCGGCTTGCCGCTAGCCTTGAAGGCGGCGATGGCCTTGCGGATCTCAGCCTTCTGTGTCACGCCTGCGGAGACACCGCCGTTCAGTAAGATGCCAGCGATGTTCCGGTCTTTGGCCGCGAGGTCGATCGCTTCTAGGGCGCGAAGCAGATCCACTTCCGGCCCATTGCCTCCGAGCAGGAAGATATCCAAGCCTGGGGCACCATGCGCAGGCGTATCGTTGATTGTCAGGTCGCCACCAATCACGAGCATCGTCTTGGGCTTCACCGTGACGGCCGCGGCCTCGTGGTTGCCTCCGGCTGAACTCGCGAGTGAGACGACGAGCATGACCAGGAGGAAGGAGGCAATGGCGGCGGCGAGGATGCTGCCAAGGGCGGAAGCAAAGACCGACTTGAGGAAATCTTTCATGGGAGGAGGAAAGGGGGTGGGGGTGACGTCAGAATGATGCTTTCGTGACGCCTTTTCGCCAATCAAAAGCTTAATTTTGATTTCCTCTTTCCTCTCGATGCCGCCCCTCGCGGCGGGTAGTTTCAGGTCATGTTAGAGCCTACGTCCTCGGCCGGTGCCGCCACCTCTCGCAAGGCCTTGGCCATCAACCTCGACCGGTCAGCCTATGGGGCTTTCGCTGAGATCGGTGCCGGTCAGGAGGTAGTGCGGCATTTTTTCAAGGCCGGCGGTGCTTCGGGGACGGTCGCCAAGAGTATCTCGGCCTACGACATGCGGGTCAGCGACGCGATCTATGGCCACCCGCAGCGCTATGTCTCCCGCCAGCGGCTTGAGCAGATGCTGGATCACGAATATGGACTCTTGGTTGATCGCCTGAAGGCTGAACGAGGTCCAGTGACCCGTTTCTTCGCCTTCGCCGATACGGTCGCGACCACGCCGCATGACGGGAAAGGGCAGGGGCACTCCTGGATTGGCATCCGCTTTCAGGACCAACCTCAATCCGAGCCGAGCGAGGTCATCCTCCATCTTCGACTCTGGGATAAGGACGCTGACCGCCAGCAGGACGCTCTCGGTGCCGTCGGCGTCAACCTCATCCACGCCGCCCTCAATACCCGCGATAGCGTCGACAACTTCCTCACCGCGCTGATTGACGAAGTCGGCGCCGGCCGCGTCGAGGTCGAGTTCGCTCATTTCAGCGGACCGGCCTTCGGTGCTTTCGACAACCGTGCCGCGGCACTGCGTCTGGTGCGTCTCGGCCTCACTGATGCCGTGCTTTTCGGGCCGGAAGGCGACCCGCAGGTCCCGAGCGAATATTTCTATAAACGGTCGGTCCTGGTCGCCCGCGGCACCTTCCGGCCAGTCTCCATTGTCAACGAGGACATGCTGGCCTGCGCGCTGCGCGCCTTGCCCGAAGGCGGCAAAGACGTGATTCCTCTTTTTGAGATGTGCATCGGTTCAGACCCACATCCTGAGTCCGAACTCATCGACCGCATCCGTCTCGTCGGTGCCATGCAGCATCCACTCTTGGTCACCCGCCATCGCGGCTGGTACCGCCTGCCGGCCTATTTCCGACTGCACACCACGGGCAGCATCACTCTAGTCGCTGGTATGAATAACCTCGTCGACCTCTTTAATCCCGAGCACTACACCCACCTCGAAGGGGGCGTCCTGGAGTCCTGCGGCCGTCTCTTCAAGGACGGCGTCCGCGTCATGGTCTACCCGATGCGCGGGGATCAGCTCCGCCGCCTCATTCTCGACCCCGTCGCCTGCAAGGTCTGCTTCCCGGAGAGCTATAGCGTCGCCGAAGACTCGGTAGTCACCGCTTCCGCGATCCAGATGCGCCCCTCAGTGGCTGGCCTTTTCCAGCACCTGCTCAATAATGGTTTCTTGGTACCAATCACCGGGGCGGACCCTCAGGCGATGGCCTGCCAGCCGCGTACCCTGGCCGAACGTATCCGTAAGAACGAGGGGGGCTGGGAAAAAGAAGTGCCTCCTTCGGTTGCGGTTGCGATCCGGAGCCTCAAGTTGTGGGCGAGGTAGCCCATGCCCGTCACTTCGCTTCCCCCAGCCCAAGATACCGAGCTCTCGCTCTCCGTCGAACGCGCCTATCGCGAGTCGTTGGTGACAGATCGGCTGGGTGCCCTCTGGTCGCTCATCATGGCGAAGTGCTTCCTGGCCCAGTGGGCGATTCTACGTTTCGCAATCCCGATCAGCGGACCGCGCTACATCTGGACGCTCACGCTGATTATGGCGGTTGTCGCCTCCGCGTATTACCTCCACGCCCACCGAGTTAGGCTATACCTACTCCCCACGCATTTCCGCGTGAACGCGGCGGTGCTCGCAGGTCTGGTCGTCGCCTTGGGCTTCGTCGCCTACGCTTATTTCGCCCTTGGCTTGCTGTCCGCTCCGCTGGCCGTGTCCTTGGCGGCGGTGCTACTGGGGTCATGGTCGCTGGCCCGCGCAGCCTTGCGCCGTGCTTGGCCACCGCTTTTCGGCGCCTTCCTTTGGTGGGGACTGGCTGCTACGGCCCTGCGTTCTCCTTCCGACCAAGCTTTGCTGTGGCTGGGACTGGGACTGCTGTGCGCACAGGCGCTGCCGGGCTTCGTGGTCGCGGCCCGTGCGTCCCGGCAACGCGTCTGATCAGGCCGCAGTCTTGCTGCCGGCGCTGTTCAGAAGGTGCGTCATGAAGCGCTTCATGGCCGGCGTTAGGACGCGGCCCTTGCGGTGCAGGATGGCTAGCGGACGTGCCACGCGTCGGTCGCGTAAGCGGAGCATCACGAGCGTGCCCTGTTCGACTTCCTGACGGATGGTGCCTTCAGGAACGAGGGCCACGCCGGCGTCGACTTCCACCGCACGCTTGAGCGTCTCGATATTGTCGAACTCCATCGAAGGTTCGAGCTCGATGCGCTGTTCACGGAAGAACTGGTCGAGCGCCTTACGCGTCGGGATGTCCTGGTCGAAACCGATAAACTTGCCACCCTGCAGGTCGGCGAGGTCGATTTCCTTCTTCGCCGCGAGCTTATGCTTGGGCGAGCAGATGGCGACGAGCTGGTCTTCCATCAGGGGGATAATCTCGACCTGACGGGTCTTCTGCGGGAAGGCGACGAGGCCGAAGTCTACGGCGTTGGAGATGACATCTTCGTACACGAGGTTCGAGCGGCGGTATTCGACGCGCACGTTCACGTGGGGGAACTCCTGCATGAACGACTTCACGTGCGGCGGGAGCTCATGGAGTCCGATCGAGACGATGGTGGAGATATGGACGGTGCCGCTGACGACCTTGCGCATCTCCTGCATCTCGCTACCGACCTGCTCGTAGCGGTTGAGGATGTCCTTGGCGGCCTCATAGAGGCTCCGGCCTTCGCGCGTTAGCCGGAACTGCTTCTGGCTACGGTCGACGATGAGGACGTTAAAATGCTTTTCCATCGAGCGCAGCTGCTGGCTGACGGCCGACTGGGTGATGGCGTTGAGCTTGGCCGCCTTGGAGAAGCTTTCGTTGTCCACCAGGTCGCGGAAGATCTTCAGGTTCTCGATATGCATGGGAATGAAAGACCCCGTGATTAATGAATCTAATGGGGTATGGCTTCAAGTGTAGATATGCTAATCCTAGGACTTGGCGCTCTGGGTGGGCTGGGGAGCCCGACTGGTTGACTCCCCGCCCGTTCTCCCTCCCTCTGGTTCAAATGGTCTCCTCCGACCAGTTTAAGGCCCATTGCGAGGGGGTGCTGGCCCGCATCCAGGCCGCCTGCGCCCGGGTCGGTCGCGACCCGGCCTCCGTCCGCCTTCTGCCGGTCACCAAGACCCATCCGGTCGACGCCGCTTTGCTTGCTTATGGCTTCGGGTTGCGGGCCGTAGGCGAGAACCGTGTCCAAGAAGCCGCCCAGAAGCGCCTGCTAGCCCCGGCCGACCTCCGCTGGGAGTTGATTGGCCATCTGCAATCCAACAAGGCCAAGCAGGCCCTCCAGGCCTTCGACGTCATCCAGACCGTGGACTCCGCCGAATTAGCCACCCGCCTCGGTCGTCTGGCCGGCGAGATGGGGCTACGTCGTGAGGTGCTGATCCAAGTCAACTCCGGCGATGACCCGGCGAAGTTCGGCTGCGATCTGGCCGATGCGCCTCGGCTGCTCGAGGCCGCCTTGGCCCAGCCGGCCTTGGTCGTGAAGGGACTGATGGCCATTGCGCCCCTGTCCGACGACCCCGCGGTCGCCGACCGGACCTTCGCCGAGCTGCGTCTCTGCCGCGACGCCTTGGCCGCCCGCTTCAGCGTGGCTCTGCCGGAATTATCCATGGGGATGAGCGGAGACCTTGAATCCGCCGTCGCCGCAGGTTCTACTTGTGTCCGTGTCGGCTCCGCTTTGTTCGGTAGCCGCCCCTCCGCATGATTCGCCGCCTTCAAATTCGCGACCTCGCCCTGATGGATCGCACTGAGCTCGAGTTGGGTTCGGGCTTCACGGTGGTCACGGGTGAGACCGGTGCCGGCAAGTCCGTGCTGCTCGGCGCGCTTTCGCTCCTCGCGGGCAATCGCGCCGCGAAGACGATCGTCCGCAAAGGTGCCGAGGAGTGCTCGGTCGAGGCCGAACTCGAGACCGACGGCGATAAGCGCTTCGACGAAGTGCTGAAGTCCCTCGACCTGCCGGCCTGCGATGACGGCCTACTTATCTTGAAGCGTTCGGTCCATGCGACCAAGGCGGGACGTATCTCCATCAACGGCGGCTCGGCCACGCTCACGCAGCTCCAGCAGCTCGGAGAGCTGTGGATTGATTTCCACGGCCCGGGCGAACCACAGAAGCTCATGCGCGCCGAGACGCAGCTCGAGATGCTCGACCTGCACGCGGGCTTGGCCTCCGCGCTCGCGACCTATCGTGCCGGATGGCGCCTGCGCAACGACCTGCTCCGCGAAGCCGCCGAAGCTGCCACGGCCGAGCGTCTTTCCGAAGACGAAGCAGCCTTCCTCCGCTCCCAGCTCGAGAAGCTCGATTCGCTCGATCTCTCCGAAGAGGCCATCACGAAGCTTGAACGCGACCACGCCCGCTCGTCCCGTGCCCAGGAGCTCGCGGCCTTGCTCGGTCAGCTCGAATCCGGCCTGAGCTCCGACGGACTCGGTGAGGTGATGCCGAAACTTCTCAAGGCCGTCGATGACGTCGCCCGCATCGACGCCGACGCTGGTTCGCTCCGCGATCGCCTAATCGCCCTCGCGGCCGAAGCGGAAGATATCCGCGCCGACTTTGCGCGACTAGGCCGCGGACTTTCCTCGGACGACGAGTCCGCCGCCGAGCTCGATGGGAAGATGAACCTTTGGCTGGAATTCCGCCGCAAGTATGGACCTGGCGCCGAAGCCGTCCGCGAGAAGCGCGAGGCGCTCCGCCGCCGTCTGGCCTCGCAGGGCGATGTCGAAGCCCGCGTGGCGAAGCTCAAGGCCGAAGCCGCCAAGGCGGAGAAGGATCTCCGCAAGCAGGCCGATACGCTTCGCGCCGCCCGCGCCAAGGCCGCCGAGAAGCTCGCCTCCGCCGCCCGCAAGATGCTCGGTTCGCTCGGCTTCAAGAAGGCCGACCTGCGTATCGAAGTGGCCGTCGCTGAACTCGGGCCGTATGGCGCCGATGCGGTCCGTTTCCTCTTCTGTCCGAACGCCGGTCAGGACCTTCTGCCGCTTGACCAGATCGCGTCCAGCGGTGAAGCCGCCCGTGTGATGCTTGCCTTGAAGACCGTCCTCGCCGCGGTGGATCGCACGCCAGTGTTGGTCTTCGACGAGGTCGACGCCAACGTCGGCGGTGAGATCGGCGCGCAGGTCGGCCGCGAGCTCGCCGCCCTCGGCAAAGGCCACCAAGTCTTCTGCGTGACGCACCTCCCGCAGGTGGCCGCCCTCGGCCACGCCCATCTCGTCGTGACCAAGACGCAGGACGACAAGTCGACGACGGTCGAAATCTCTCCGGTCCACAGTAAGCGCAAGGATCGCGAGTCCGAGCTGGCCCGTATGCTCGGTGATCGTGCCAGCAAGGTCGCACTCTCCCACGCCCGCGAGCTGCTCGACGGCGCGAAGTAGGCTCAGGGCTTCTTGACGAAGCGATCCAGCCGGAGGCGTTGAATCATGCGCAGACCAATCGCGGCCGCCCAAGGCTTGGGTAGGCGCGCCGAAAAGACGGCCAAGATCTTGTGCTTCCAGCCGGTGACCACCACTGGGCGCTGTGCCGCCATGCCGCGCACGGTTTCATCGGCGCATTCTTCCGAGGTCTGACCGCCGAGGCCGGTCGAGCTCGCGAACCCAGCGGCCTTGGAGAAGTTCGTGGAGACAGGGCCGGGGCAGATCGCGACAAATCGGATGCCATGCCGCTTGGCCTCAGCATCGAGCGCGACGCTCCAATCGAGCATGAAAGATTTCGTGGCAGCATACGTGGTCATCAACGGCGTCGGCTGGAAGCCGGCGAGCGAAGCGACGGTGGCCACCATGCCGCCGCGCGCTTTAAGCTCTTCCCATAGTCGACCGGTGAGCTCGACCGGCGCGCGTACGTTGACGTCGATCATCTTTAAGGTGTGGTCGACGCCAGGCGCCGGAAACTCTCCGTAAGCACCGAAGCCGCTATTATTAATCAGTAGCATCCTGCCTTCTCGGGGCATTAGTTTCTGTAATTCGAAGACAACCGACACGATGTCAGTCGGTTGCGAGAGGTCGCAGGTAAGGTGAGTGAAGTTAAGGGAATTCGGGACCCCCTCAGGAGCGGTGCGGGAAAGGTTGAACACGGACGCTTTGGTACCAGAATCACTGATACGCGAGAGTATCGCGCGTCCGATGCCGGAAGAAGCCCCTGATATGATGACCACGGAAAAACTCCTGAAGAATTCATCGACGGTCTTGTTCTTTGACATGGGCGCAGAGTCTCACGTCACCTCACAAAACACAACACACATGACAAGTGCTCCGATCGTCGTGACTGGGGTCCATATGGACCTCACCGACGCCCTGAAGGAAACGGTGTGCGCCAAGGCAGAGAAGCTGCTGCGCCACAACCCGCGGATCATCCGCGTGCATGTCGAACTCGTCCACACCCGCTGCAGCGACCACAGTCGCGAATTCGGGGCCCAGATTCGGCTGGAACTGCCGGGGCCGGACATCATCGTCCGCGAGGAGTCGGACGACCTCTATAAGTCCATCGATATTTTGGTCGATAAAGTCGATCGCCAGCTTCGCCGCCGCCATCGCCTAGATAAGGAAAAAAGGAATCATCCGCATCCGACAGACCTAGGCGACCTGGGACGCGCGGCGTAAGGACGGTGCGGTGCCGGCCGGTTGTCAGTAAAGACGGCTAAGTCAGTGAAAGTCGAAGTCAGTATGGCCCGAAGTCGGTGAAAACAGACGGAAAGCCAGTCAGACAGAGAACATAACAGACGGTCAGTCAGGTAACAGACAACGAAAGCCAAGCTAGCACAGTCAGATTAAGGTACAGGGCCCCGGCCGCCGCAAGGTGACCGGGGTCCTCCTGTTTGGGCGGGTCACACCGCCTAAGTTTCTCGCCCTTAGCCCTCCGAGGGCTTTTATCTGCCCTATGCGCATTTATTTCATGGGCATCTGCGGTACGGCGATGGGTAACGCCGCCTTGCTGATGCGCGCCTTGGGTCATGAGGTCATGGGTTCTGACACGGGCATCTATCCGCCGATGTCCGACCACCTGCGCGGTGCTGGCGTCGACATCCTCGAAGGTTGGTCCGCCGAACGCCTCGCCCAGCTCAAGCCTGACCTAGTCGTCGTGGGCAACGTCGCCTCCCGCGGTCACCCCGAAGTGGAATGGCTCCTTGAAGCCCGCACCCAGCCTTACGTCTCTCTCCCGGAACTCCTGCGCACGCGCCTGCTAAACGAACGTCGTAACGTCGTCGTCGCAGGCACGCATGGCAAGACCACGACGACCTGCATGGCCGCGGTCTTGCTCAAGGCCAACGGTACGGAGCCGGGCTGGCTTGTCGGCGGCGTCCCGCGCGACCTCCCAGATTCTTCACACCCCGGTAAGCAGGGCGGTCCCTTCGTCATCGAAGGTGACGAATACGACACGGCCTTCTTCGATAAGCGTAGCAAGTTCATCCAGTATCTACCGCACGTGCTCGCGGTGAACAACTGCGAGTTCGATCACGCTGATATCTTCCGTGACCTCGACGACGTGCTCCGCACGTTCGCGCATGTCATTCGCATCGTTCCGCGCGACGGCGTAATCGTCGCGAATGGCGACGACGCCAACGTCCTCGGTCTGGTGAAGAACGTCACCTGGGCCCCAGTCGTCCGTGTGGGCACGGGCGCTGGTAATGATGCTATCATTGCCGACTTCCACGAATCCTCGACGGGCTCGTCCTTCACGTTGCGCTGGAAGGGTAAGGAGTGGGGCAGGGTGAAGTGGGCCCTCCCGGGACTCTTCAATGCCCGCAACGCGGCGATGGCCGCGGTCTCTGCCGGCCTGTTGATCGACGCTAAGGATCCGACGAAGCTGAAACTCGACGCGTTGGATAAGTTCCAAGGTGTGCAGCGTCGCCAGCAGGTGCTCGTCGACCGACCCGACCTGACGGTGATCGAAGATTTCGGCCATCACCCAACGGCGCTCGACCTGACGCTCGAATCCCTTCGAGCCCGCTACCCGAAGCATCGCCTCATCGCCTGCTTCGAGCCGCGGAGCAATACTGCCGCACGTAAGGTGATGCAGGACGCTTTCCGTGAGGCGCTCAAGAAGGCCGACGAGGTCTTCCTCGCCCCGCCTCATCGCGCCGACAAGCTCGGCGAAGAACGCTTCGACAGCGAAGGCGTGGCCGCCGCAATCACGCAGGCCGGCAAGAAGGGCTTCGCGCCGGTCTCGAACGAAGCGCTACTCACCGAGCTCACCGCGCTCGTAAAGTCGGACCAGTCCCGGCGCTGCGTGGTCTTCTTCTCGAATGGTGCCTTTGGCGGTATCATCAAGAAGTTCGCCCAGTCGGCGTGACTTAACCGATTAAGCCGAGCGCTTGTTTGGCGGCCGCCGAGTCTTTGGCGATCTGTGCCTGTAAGGCGGCGAGGTCGGGGAATTTCTGCTCGGCGCGGAGGCGTCGGACCCAACGCACGCGCACAGCGTCACCGGTGGTCGGCGCCAGACCGCGCAGCACATGCGCTTCGAGAAGGGGAGCGACGGGTCCGCTTTCGACGGTCGGCCGCTGGCCGTAGTTGGCGACGGCGGGCATCGCTTCTCCTTTGAAGATGACTTCGACGGCATAGACGCCGAAGGCTGGCTTGAGCTCGGGCTCCCAGGCAATGTTCACGGTGGGGAAGCCGATGGTGCGGCCAAGGCGGCGTCCGCCGATGATGGTGCCTTCGGCTTCGTATGGCCTTAGCAGCATCGCGTTGGCGAGGGCTAGGTCGCCCGAGGCCAAGCACTGCCGGATCCGCGAACTGCTGACGGTCTCGTCGCCGAGACTGATTGCCGCGACGAGCCGAACGCTGAGGCCTTCGGCGTCGCCATGCGCGATGAGCGACTCCCCGTTGCCAGCGCGTCCGCGTCCATATTGGAAATTGGAACCGACGTGGAGCGACTTCAGGTGAGGGAAGGTCTTCTTCAGCCACTTCGGGAAATCCGCCGCTTCGATACCGGCGTGATTGCGATCAAATTTCTCGTGATGAATCAACTGGGCGCCGGCTTCGGTCAGGCGGTCGTCCTTCTGGCCACGGGTGAAGATTAGCGGGACT
This sequence comes from Opitutia bacterium, assembly GCA_947465345.1. The sequence goes on from CANHZL010000003.1 coordinate 20,232, forward strand.
GACGACTCCGGTCGCAGGACTTTGCTCGGGTGCGGGTCATAGGTGAGCACGCCGACAAGGCCTCCGTCCGCGCGGGCGGCCTCGCGGGCGGAATGCAGGACGGCGCGATGGCCGAGGTGCACGCCGTCGAAGGCGCCGATAGCGAGATGGAGGGGCGTCGTCATGCGGCGGGCGCGGCTTCGCTCACGGGCACAAGGGCGGCGACGAGCTGGTCGTCGCTCATCGCACCGAGCTGCGGTAGCGTGTGGCCACGTGCAAGGTCGAGTTGGCCGGAGCGGGTGCGGCGGAGCATCGAGAGGTGGGCGCCGGGCCCGAGCTTGCGGCCGAGGTCAAGCGCCAGCGTGCGCACATAGGTGCCTTTGGTGCAGCGGACGCGGAAGTTGATCTTGGGGCTCTGCCACGCGAGCAGTTCGAATTCGGAAATGTTGATGGCGCGGGGCTCGCGGACGACTTCGATGCCCTTGCGGGCGAGGTCATAGAGCTTCTGTCCGCCAATCTTCTTAGCCGAATGCATCGGCGGAATCTGAAACTGGTTGCCTAGCATCGAGGAGAGGGCCGCGCGTACCTGGGCTTCGGAAATTTCCAGGACGGGGTTGGTCTCCAGCGTCTCGCCTTCGGCGTCTTGGGTGTCGGTGACGATTCCGAGCGTGGCCTCGCCGAGGTATTCCTTGTCCTGGGCCATCAGCTGGTCTGAAGCCTTGGTGGCCTTGCCGACGAGTACGATGAGCAGGCCAGTGGCCATCGGGTCGAGCGTGCCGGCGTGGCCGACGCGACGCGTGCGGTAGAGTCGACGAACGCTATCCACGACGTCGTGCGAGGTGATGCCTTGCGGCTTGTCGACGAGCAACACGCCCGCGGGTTCGGCGAAGGACTCGCTCATTTCGCCGAGTATTCGCGGTAGTGGGCGATGACGATACCGAGGATCTTCTCGCGGTCCTGCGGGAGACGGCAGCCCTGCATATTAAAGCCGGCCGCGAGCATATGGCCGCCGCCGTTAAGCTTGCCCGCGCAGAGGTCGAGGCGGAGCTTCGGGTCGCGGCCGCGCAGGCTACCACGGATGCCGTCGGCACCTTCTTCCATGAGCACGGCGATCTCGACGCCCTCGACGGAGCGGGGGAATTCGACGAGGCCTTCCTTGTCTTCTTTGGAGGTGCCGGTCGCGGCGTAGTCCGCTTGGGTGAGTTCCCCGGAGCAGATTTTACCCTCTTCGTGGAAGAGGATGGTGTTGAGGAAGCGCTTCGTGAGCTCGAGCTTGCCGCGGCTTTCCTGTTCGAAGACGCGGTAGTTGGCCTCGGCGGGGTCGGCACCGCGGCGGACAAGTTCGGCGATGATTGCGAAGACGTCGGCGGTGGTGCTGCGGTAGCAGAAGCGGCCGGTGTCGGTCAGGATGCCGAGGTGTAGGGCTTTGGCAGTGATGGTGTCGACGACCAGGCCCTGGGCGAGGGCGCCAGCGGCGAGGATATGGCAGGTCGCGGCGGCCTCGCGCACGACGATGTTGGTCTGCGCGTAATCAGGATTCGAGGCGTGGTGGTCGATGTTGGCCACGACGCCAGCCGGGAACTTGGCGAGCAGTTCCGTCCCTACGCGGGACGCATCGGCACAGTCGACCGTGACAGCGACGCGGTCGGTCGCGTCATAATCGGCGGCTTTAACGAACTTCACCCCTTCGGCGTAGGGGACGAGATTCGGGGGGATGCGGTCGCGGTTCACGCAGATCGCGTCGATGCCTTCGGCTAGGAGCATTCGGCAGAGAGCGGTCTGCGAGCCGATGCAGTCCCCATCGGGGCGCATATGGCCTAATACGGCTACTTTCTGGCCTTTGAGACCCTTGATGAGGTCTCGGAGGGCCTCGCCCGCCGCTTGCATGCTGATACCCATGGTTTTGCGGATTAAGAAACAGGCGGGGCCCGTTGCTGGCAAAGGCAAAAGGCAGGGTTATTACCAACATCGGGGGAACGCTTGAACCTACCCGCAGTTCGGGCATAGTCCCTGCTACCAACCCCATACGGGCGTTTCGCCCAAACCCACTTTCCATGGATAAGGACAAAAACAACAATTTCACTCCCCGCGCCCGCAAGGTCGTGGAACTGGCCCGGGCGGAAGCCCGACGGTTCAATCACAACTACGTCGGCACAGAGCACATCCTGCTCGGGCTCATCAAGCTCGGCGAGGGCGTTGCGGTCAACGTCCTCGGCCGCATGGGCCTCGATCTCAAGACGGTGCGTGGCGCCGTCGAGAAGCAGGTCGGCCCTGGTCCCGAAGAAGCCAAGGCCCCCGACACGATTCCCCTCACGCCCCGCGTGCAGAAGGTCATGGCCCACGCCGTTACCGAAGCCCGCGCCCTCGGCCATGCTTACGTCGGTACCGAACACATCCTCCTCGGCCTCCTGAAGGAAGGGGAGGGCGTCGCCGCCCGCGTCCTGCAGCAGCTCGACGTCGACCTAGAGCGTTGCCGTAAGGAAATCCTCGCCGACATCGATCCTTCCGCCGCCGATGAATCCGAGAAGAAGGACGGCGAATCGCCTCCGCCTTCCGAAGAATCCTCCGACGATACCCCTCCGCCTTCGCGCCGTGCTTCTGGTGAAGAAGGTGCCCGCCCTGGCCGTGGCGAACGTCTCTCGTTGCTGAAGACGTTCGGTCGCGATCTTACCGAGCTCGCCAAGGCCGGCGAACTCGACCCCGTCATCGGCCGTAAGGAAGAAATCCGTCGCGTGGTGCAGATTCTCTGCCGCCGCACGAAGAATAACCCTGTCCTCATCGGCGAAGCCGGCGTGGGCAAGACCGCCATCGTCGAAGGCCTCGCTCAGGAAATCGCTTCGGGTATTGTCCCGGAGATTCTTCTCGACCGTAAGGTCATCACCCTCGACCTCGCCCTGATGGTCGCCGGCACGAAGTACCGCGGCCAGTTCGAAGAGCGCATTAAGGGTATCATGGATGAGATTAAACGCGCCAAGAACATCATCCTTTTCATCGACGAGATGCATACGATCGTCGGAGCCGGCGCCGCCGAAGGCGCCATGGACGCGTCCAACATCCTTAAGCCCGCCCTTTCTCGCGGCGAGATCCAGTGTGTCGGTGCTACCACGCTCTCCGAATACCGTAAGCACATCGAGAAGGACGCCGCTCTCGAGCGCCGCTTCCAGTCCGTTAAGGTCGACGACCCGACGCCTGAGGACGCCGTGCTCATCCTGCGCGGTATCCGCTCGAAGTACGAAGAGCACCACAAGTGCGAATATACCGATGCGGCTATCGAGGCCGCCGTCCGCCTCTCGCACCGCTACATCACCGCTCGCCACCTCCCGGACAAGGCCATCGACGTCATGGACGAGGCTGGCGCCCGCGCCCGCATCCGTTCCCTGAATATCCCGGCGGACATCGATACGGTACAGACCGAAATCGACTTGGTTGTGCAGCAAAAAGAAGACGCTTCCCGTAACCAGAAGTTCGAAGAGGCTGCTAATCTCCGCGATACAGAGAAGAAGCTTCGCGCCAAGCGCGAGAAGATGCTCGAGGAGTGGCGCAAGAAGCGCGACGAGAAGCGTATCGTCGTCGGCGAAGACGAGATGCTCCACATCGTGGCCGACTGGACTGGCGTGCCCCTCAACCGCCTCGAGAAGAAGGAGACCAAGAAGCTCCTCGAACTGGAGAAGGACCTGCAGACGGCCGTCATCGGACAGGAACGCGCCTGCGAAGTCGTCGCCCGTGCTCTTCGTCGCTCCCGCGCCGACCTTAAGGATCCACGCCGCCCAATCGGCTCTTTCCTCTTCCTCGGTCCTACTGGCGTCGGCAAGACGCTCCTAGCCCGCTCCCTGGCCGAACGCATGTTCGGCGAGAAGGAAGCCGTCATCCAGATCGACATGTCCGAGTACATGGAGAAGTTCACGGTCTCCCGCCTTATCGGTTCGCCTCCCGGCTACGTCGGCCACGACGAGGGCGGCCAGCTGACCGAAGCGGTCCGTCGCAAGCCTTACTCTGTCGTGCTCTTTGACGAAATTGAAAAGGCCCACCCGGACGTCATCCAGCTGCTCCTGCAGGCCCTCGAAGACGGTCGCCTGACCGACTCGCTCGGTCGCGTCGTCGACTTCCGTAACACGATCATCATCCTGACGTCCAACGTCGGGGCCGACGTGCTGCAGCGTAACAACTCGGTCGGCTTCGACGTCGGCGTGGATTCCACTCGCGACTACGAGAAACTGAAGGAGCGCATCATGGACGAGACCAAGCGCGCCTTTAAGCCGGAGTTCCTCAACCGCCTCACCGATATCGTCATCTTCCAGCAGCTCGCGAAGCCGCACATGACCAAGATTGTCGACATCGAAGTCGACAAGGTGGCCAAGCGCCTCCTCGACCTCGGCGTGAAGCTCGTCGTCAACGAAGCTGCCCGTGGCTACTTGGTCGAAAACGGTTGGGACGAGAAATACGGTGCCCGCCCGCTCCGCCGTGCGGTGGAACGTCTTCTCGAAGACCCGCTGGCCGAATCCATCCTGCGCGACGACTATAACAAGGACGAACCCGTGATCGTCTCGGTCGGTGAGAAAGGCCTCGTCTTTACGCAGAAGAAAAGCGGCGCCGACGCCGGCGCGTAAGCGATGAATCGTCTGGTCACGGCAGGTCTCCTCGGCGCGATTGCGATCGCGCTGGGGGCCTTCGGCGCCCATGGATTGAAGGACAAGCTCGCGCTCATCCCGGAAGCCGCGGGCTGGTGGCAGACGGCCACCTTCTATCTGCTGACGCACGCCGTGGCTATAGGTGCCATCGCCGCGCGATCCGCATTGCCGGCCCGCCTTTGGGCTGCTGGCTCCGTGATTTTTGCAGGGACACTTTATGCGATGGCCCTGGGCGGGCCCCGCTGGTTCGGCGCCATTACGCCGATTGGTGGTTCGATGCTGATCGCTGGATGGCTGGTGCTAGCCTGGACTTCTCGCAGGGAATCCTGACTTGCCGAAGCCGCTTCAGCCTCCGACCGTGAGGCATGGCGGAGTATTTCACTTATCATGACGACGGCGGCGAGGACCTCGAGCCTGCCGCCCGCGAGGTGGCTTGCCGTTATTTCCTCGATGCGGGTCCGCAGCACACGGAGTTCGTGACGCAGTTCCTCGGGCCCAGCGAGTGCGGTAAGTTTGACGTGCTCTGGGAAGAGTCCGACTGGACCGAAGAAGTCACCGTAGCCGTCGCTTGGATGCCCCGGGGCAAACTGCAGGGCTTCGAACTTTGGCAGGCGCTCTCCTTGGCTTTCTGGAACGTGAAGAAAGAGGGCGAGTATTGGGAAAATGCCGACTGCATCGAAATCATCGACCGACCTGATACCTTGGTCGATGCGGACGCCTTCCGGGCTGTTTTGACGGCCGTTTGGGCCAAGGAAGCTGACGACGAATAGTCGGCGTCCGCTTGCCACCGGGTCGGCTGTGGCTATGTTGTCCTCATGCGACTCCTCGCCCTGACCCTAACAATCCTCATGACTTCCTTGCACGCCGAAGATAGCGCCCCCGGGTTGCTCGGCGTCCCAGTGAAGGACATCGACGGCAAGGCGACCACGCTCGGAGCCGTCAAGGGCGGCAAGGCCTGGCTTGTGGTCAATGTCGCCAGCCAGTGCGGCTATACTCGCCAGTACGCCGGCCTCCAGGCGTTGTATGATAACTTTAAGGCCAAGGGCCTCGTCGTCGCCGGTTTCCCGTGCAATGACTTTGGCGGCCAGGAACCTGCTTCGGAAAAAGAGATCAAGAAGTTCTGTAAGACGAACTTCAAGGTGACCTTCCCCATGTATGGCAAGGTGGCCATCAAGGGCAACGACGCGCACCCGCTGTTCGAGAAACTCGCCGGCAAGGACGCGGGTCACCCGGGCCCCGTGGGTTGGAATTTTAATAAGTTCCTCATCGGCGCGGACGGTAAGCTGATTGCCCGCTTTGGTTCTGACGTCGAGCCCGACTCCGAAGAGCTTGAGAAGGCCATCGCTAAGGCGTTGAAGTAACCGCGCTTTGACTTTCGGTCGGGTTGGCCTAGCAAGGGGAATCCCCATATTGAGCTACATCGCTATGTTATCAATTCGCTGGAGCCGGCCTGGTTAATCCTCGGCGAATCGTTCGGAGTGCGGTGTCGATGGAAGTAAAATCGGTGACGCCCGTCCACGACTTTCCTTAAGCCGAAGTTTATCCGAAGCTCTGGGCGCTCGCCCAGAAGGTCGATCTCCCGAGGAAGAAAGAGACTAAGGCGAAGTAGGCCCGGCTATGCGGAGGTCCACGACGACCTTTCCGCCGACGAGGTGCTCGGTGATGATGCGATCAAGGTTCTCCGGCGTGCACTGGCCATACCAGACGCCTTCCGGATAGACCACGGCGACGGGCCCGGCGACGCAGACGCGAAGGCAGTCGGCCTTTGTGCGCTGGATGCCGCCTTTCTCCGAGAGCCCCAGCTGCTTCAGCCGCGTCTTCAGGTGCTCCCATGATTTCGCCGCGAGTTCGCCGCCGCCGCAGGCCTGCTCGGTCGACTTCACGCAGAGGAAGATATGCCGGCGGGTGGCGTCCAATCCCAACGCCTCGGCTGCGCGGGTGGCTTCCGGGTTCATTCGAACCGCGGGATCAGGCCGTCCTTCTCGAGCTTCAGGAACAGCTCGCGGCTGAACCAGGCGTCGTTGGCGGCATATTGGATCTGACGTTCGTCGAGCGGCTTCGCCCAGTTCGAGGTCTGCACCTTCTTCGACTTCTTCATCTGCAGCTGCAGGAAGTGGGCGGCGAGGGCTTGGAGGCCCGTGTTCACCAGGCCAGTCTTCTTTGTGTGGTCGGCGATATCGATGAAAGCACGGTCATCGAACGGCGCCCGGGCGCGGAGGTTCTTGACGTCATCGCGCACGGCGACTCCGACCTTGGCTTGGCGTTCATTGCAGAGGACGGGGAAGGCGAGGGGGATGCCGCCGCAATGGTCGAGGCGGAAGACGAAGATGTGGTGTTCACCCGCGAGCTGCAGGATCGAAGGTAGGTTGTATTCGCCGCGGGTATGGGACGGCTTGGTTTCGGTGTCGAAGCCCAGGACGCGGTCACGGGCGAGCGAAGCGATGGCCTTGGCGGCGTCTTTTTCGGTTTCGATCAGTTCGATCGGCCCGTGCCACTCGCCGACGGGCAGGGACTCGATGAAATCTTTTTCTATGCGGATGCCGCCCTGACCTCGTCCGCCTTGGGTATTGGTTTGGGCTTCTGCGCCCGGTTCGGCGGCTTCTGGCTGGTTTTCGGACTCTTCCACGAGGGGAAGGCAAAGCACCCGTCGCCCATTGGCAACCAGAGACTCGGAAGGGTGGGAAAAAAGCGTTGACCGTGCCCGCACCGTCACCTTTGTTTACCTTCCCATTTAAAGGGGCCTTAGCTCAGCTGGTAGAGCGCTTGCATGGCATGCAAGAGGTCGTCGGTTCAAGCCCGATAGGCTCCACCATTCAAACCCGGCCGTCTTCCCTTGGGGAGGCGGCCGGACTCTTTTGGCGCGATGGCGACCGGCTCAGCGGATGACCAAGGCAAGGATTGCACGGCAGTCCGTCTGCAGGCGTGCTTCTACGGCGACGTTCTCGCGGGTGACCTTGCTGATCGATTCAGCTGCGTTCTCGAGGGCTTTCTTAAGTACCAGTAGCTCGGGCTTGGAGGCCTTGGCTTCAGGCTTCTCCGCTAGATCTCCGGCGAGCAGGGAGTATTTCTCCAAGACCTTCTTGATGGCTTCGCGGTCGTTGGTCGTCCGGCGGAGCATCATCCAGATGGGCTTACCCTTGGTGCCGCCTTCGGCCAGCATCCGTAGATACCCAATCGTATTAAAGGGGCGGGCATCGGCTGCGAAGTCTGCCCGGGCGGCAGCTTCGGCGGCTACGTTGTCTCCGGAGCGGGCCTTGACCTTGGCGGCGGCCGCCTTGGCCTTAGGGCTCACCGCCTTGGTCGACTTCTCTTTTTCTTTTGGATCTTCTGCGATCGGCTCCGCCTTGGCGACTGGCTCGTTCTTGCCGGCAATCTTGCTGGCCCGCTTCAGGTCTTCGTAGCCGACCCAGAACTGCGTTTCTTCCAGCTGAAACTCGCTACAGACCGCGTCAATCCGGTTTTGCCCGAGATTGATGCCCTTGAGTCCGTCCTGCAGGGAGATGGTGAGGCTGGCGAGGAACGACTTGGTGTCCGTAAGGAGGGCTTCCTGGGCGAAGGGGTCCGCTTCGGCTTCTTTCTTTGTCATCTTTTTCTCGGCTTTCGCCTCGGCCTGCAGCTGTTCGCGTTCAGCCCAGACTTTTGGATTGTTCTTCTTGATCCAGTCGAGGTCGAGGTCTTCCCACTTGTAGTTCAGCACCGCGTCGGTATCCAGGCGCTTCACCATGATATTGGTCTCGTCCTGGGTGATATACTCGAAGGCGATGATCGTGGCGTTGCCGGTGCGGCGCAACTGCACCGTCTCGGCGAAGGCCGGGAGGACGATGAAGGTGAGGGCGGTGGCGAGAAGACGTCGGACGGATTGCACGGAGATAAGCATGGCGGATGGGGCGTGGGTCGGCAAATCAAGAACACCGCCCAGGGCGAGGGTCGCAGTCTTTACCAAGTAAAAGACCGCCAGGGACGGCGGTCTTTCGGGGGGTAAGAATAGGAGGGCTTACTTGCCCTTGGCTTCGAACTTCGGGAGCAGGTAGTTGGCGCAGGAGTCGAGGGAGGCCAGCTGGACGTAATCGGCTTCTGGGACCTCGATGCCGTGCTTCTTGCGGAGTTCCATCACGATATCCAAGAAATCCATGGAATCCAGCGAGAGCTGGTCGCGAAGGCGGACCTCTGGTTTGACGGCAGTTAGGTCTTCGTCCGGCGCAATGTCGGCGATGATATCGAGAACCACCTGCTTGATGTCGTCCTTAGTCATGTTTTCAGGGTTTGTTACAAACGCCCAAACCCCGTCAGGCAACCCCATATTTCTTGACGATGAGGGCGGAATTAATGCCCAGCATGCCAAAAGAGTTGTTCAGGATGGCATCTACCCGGGCAACCTTGAGGGGGTGATTGATCACCAGGCCGGGCATGGCGCACTCGGGGTCCAATTCCTCGATATTAATGGTTGGGTGGACCCAATTATCATCAAAAGAGGGTAGATTGCCCGCTAATTCAAGGGCTCCAGCCGCCCCCATGCAGTGCCCGATGAAGCTCTTGGTATTGTTGATATGGGTATCCGGGCAGTCGGTGAAGACGTTGCGCAGGGCGGTGCACTCCTGGATGTCGCCCAAGGCCGTCGCGGTGGCATGGGTGGAGACGATATGGATATCCTGCGGCTTCATGCCGGCGCGCTGGAGGGCCATGCGGACGCACTCGGACTGGCGCTCAGGATTAGGCAGGACAGCGTCGGTGGCGTCGGAGTTGATGCACCAGCCGGCAATCTCGGCGATGATCCGGGCGCCGCGGGCTAGGGCATCGTCGAGACGTTCAAGGACGTAGATGGCACCGCCTTCGGAGATCACGATGCCGTTGCGGTTCTTGTCGAAGGGGCGGGAGGCCTTGGTCGGGTCCTCGTGGGCGCCGAGCGCCCCTTGGTTTTTGAAGCCGGCGAAGATGCCGAAGGTGTGGATGGACTCGGAGACGCCGCCGGCAAAGGCGATGTCGACCTCGCCGAGCTGCAGCATCTGGGCGGCCTGGATGAGGCCAGCATTTCCTGCGGCGCAAGCCGCCCCGATGGTGTAGTGCGGTCCGGTGATACCCATGTTCATCGTGACCTCGCCGGCTGGGTTGTTCGCCACGGTACGGGGGTTGTGGTGGTGCGTCCAGTACTTGGTGTCGTTGCCGAACTGTGAGATGTTGTGAATCTCATTCTCGGTCTCGACATTGCCGTGCTCGGTGATGCCAAGGTAGACGCCGACGCGGGATTTATCGACCTTGTCCCAGTCGAGGCCGGAATCGCCGAGTGCTTCGCGGGAGCAGAAGATGGAAATGGAGCCGACGCGGGTGCCGTTGCGGATTTCCTTCCGTTTCTGCCACTTGGTGGCGTCGAAGTCGCAAACGCCAGCGGGGTGCTTGCCCATATGGCGGACATCGATGACGGCGATGCGGGCCTTGCCGGCAAGCAGGTTGGCCCGGAACTCGCCCAGCGAGTTGCCGTTGGGGGCGGTGAGGCCTAGGCCGGTGATGACGATGCGGGGCTTGGAGGACATCAGACGTCCTGTCATCAAGCGTCCGTCGGCCATGAAGTCAAACCCCGCTCCCCGCTTGCCCTTGCCAATTCGCCCCCTTGCCATTCTCTGAAGGACAGATGTCCCAGCCGATCAAGTGTTCGCTCTGCGAGGAGGCCGCCACGGTCCACCTCTCCCAGGTCGTCCATGGCAATGTCACGAAGGTGCATCTTTGCGAGGCTTGCGCCCAGAAGGGTGGGGCCACCGACCCGGCTGTCTTTCAGCTGGCCGACGCCCTGACTTCGGCTTCCCCCGCCCCGACCCTCACTTGTCCGAAGTGCGGCTTCACGGACATCGACTTCCGAAAGCGCGGCCGTCTCGGTTGCCCTTCCTGCTGGGAGACGTTCGGGGACGTCCTGAACGGACTCCTGCTCAAGGTGCAACATGAGGCCGCACATGTCGGCCGGGTGCCCGCCGGCACCTTACCCTCCGGCCAGCTTCGCCGCCGCCTGGATGATGCCCGCCGCGAGATGGAGAAGGCCATCGCTGGTGAGGATTACGAAGCCGCCGCGCGCCTGCGCGATGAGATCGCCGGACTCGAAAAACAACTCGCGACCCTCTGATCATGTCCTCCGTCGAAGACATCCTTGCCGCTGAAAACGAACTGACGCACCTCTTGGGCGCGCAGCAAGCGGTCGTGCTGAGCACGCGCATCCGCCTCGCCCGCAATCTGGATGGCTCGCCTTTCCCCGGTTGGGCTAAGGTGCCGCAGCGCAAGGAGATCGCCGATCGCTGCGTTGAAGCGCTCGAGGCTTTGCCTAAGTTCCGTCGCGGCCACGTCCTGCGGATGGGAGAGCTCGGCGATCGTGACCGTTCGGTGCTCGTCGAGCGCCACCTCGTCTCGAAGGAACTCGCTTCCGGCAAGAGCGGCGCCGCCGTGATCAGTCGTGACCAGACCTGCTCGGTGATGGTCAATGAAGAGGACCATCTGCGCATCCAAGTCGTGAAGGCTGGCTGGCACCTTCGCGGCACCTGGCATATCGCCGAACAACTCGATGACGCCCTCGGTGGCTCCCTGAAACTAGCCTTCTCGGATCGCCTCGGCTATCTCACGGCTTGCCCTACCAACGTCGGCACGGGTCTACGTGCCTCCGCGATGGTGCACTTGCCGGGGCTTTGCCTCGCCGGACATATGGACAAGGTCTCGCGCGCGCTGAACCAAGACGGACTCGCCGTCCGTGGTTGGCTCGGCGAAGGCACCGAGGCGGCGGGCAACGTCTTCCAGATCTCCAATCAGCAGACGCTCGGCCTCTCCGAGGAGGCGATCCTCAAGCACCTCGGTGGCTGGATTAAGAACGTGGTTGAACAGGAGTGGAACGCCCGTCGCAAGCTTGCGCAGGAAGAGGGCGAGAAGTTTGTCGACCGCCTCGCCCGCTCGCTCGGACTCCTTCGTTCGGCCCGCCTACTCACGAGTTCCGAGGCGATGAACATGCTTTCGCACCTTCGCCTGGCCTGCGACATGGGTTGCTTGCCGGAAGAACGCCGCCACCTCGTTGACCGTCTGATGATTGAAGGCCAGCCCGCCCACGTGCAGGCGCGCGCCGGCCAGGAACTTGATAGCGACGGTCGTGATCGCCGCCGCGCCGCCGTGGTCCGCGAGGCGCTGAAGGATTTCCCCGAAGTCGTCCCGCCGACCGCTTAGTCGGCCTTGGGGGGATTGGCCGCGCGATCCTTGCGGGTCATCTCATCCAGCAAGGCTTGGACGCGGGCCACGCCGCCAGTGATGTCATCTTCGGTGAAGAGGATGTCTGGCGCATGCTTCATCTGGAGGATACCTCCGACGGTCGAACGGAGCTCGGTGCGCACGCGCTTCAGGAACGCGCGGGCCTTCTTGCGCTGAGCGTCGTCGCCCGAGACGGCGTAACCGACGCGACACTGCCGGAGGTCGGGGGAGACGCTCGCGACAGTGATGGTGATCAGCGCTGCTTCCGTGGGCCAGTTCTGGCGCAGCGCGGTGGAAACCTCGCGCTGGACCAGTTCGGCGACCCGGAGCTGACGTTGGGACATAAAACTTAGAGCGACGGACGCGTCTGCAGCATCTCGATGGCTTCGATGATGTCGCCGGGCTGGTACTCGTCGTAGCCGCCGAGCTTGATGCCGCACTCGAAGCCAGCTTTGACTTCGGACGCATCGTCCTTGAAGCGGCGCAGGGTCTCGACCGGTCCGTTGTGGATGATCTTGCCGCCGCGCACCACGCGCGCCTTGGCGGCGCGGCGGATGAGGCCTTCGGTGACCATGCAACCAGCGACCTTGTGTTCCTTGCCGAGAGGGAAGACGGCGCGCACTTCGGCGGCGCCGAGCTTGTTCTCGCGGACTTCGGGGTCCAGGAGTTCGGTCATGGCTTCCTTTACGAGCGTGATCAGCTCGTAGATGATGTCATGGGTGACGAGGCGGACGCCGGTACGCTTGAGCTGCGGCTGGACGCCGTTCTCGAGCTTGGTGTCGAACGCGACGATGATGGCTTTAGAGGCTTCGGCCAGGGCGACATCGCCCTGCGAGACGGGGCCGACGGAGCCGCCGACAATCTCGAGGCGAACCTTGGCCGACTTGATTTCGACGAGGCAACCTTCGAGGGCTTCGAGTGTGCCTTTGACGTCGGCCTTGAGCAGGACGCGGAGGACCTTCTCCTTGTCCTGGACGAGGGCGGCCATGAGGCGTTCGAGGTCGGACATGCCAGGGCGGGCACCGGTGTTCGGCGCCTGCTGCACGGCTTCCGCGGCCTTGCGGGCGGCGAGCGCGGCTTCTTCGGCGATCTCGCGAGCTTCGCGGTCGTTCTTAACGGTCTTGAACTTGGTGCCGGGGGCCGGGACAGCGTCCCAGCCGAGGACAAGCGCCGGGGTGCCGGGCGTCGTGGAGGTCATGCGGTTGCCGCGCTCATCCATGAGCGCGCGCACCTTGCACCAAGTCTCGCCGCAGACGAACGAGTCGCCGGGCTTGAGCGTGCCCTTCTGGACGATGACGGTAGCGGTGGGGCCGCGGCCGGTCTCCATCTGGGATTCGATGACGACGCCTTGGGCGGGGCACTTTGCGTTCGCCTTGAGGTCGAGCACTTCGGCCTGGAGGAGAATGGATTCGAGGAGCTCCGTCATGCCAGTGCCCTTGAGCGCCGACACCGGGCTGGTGATGGTCTCGCCACCCCAATCTTCGGGGGTGATGTTGCGCTGCTGCATCTGCTGCTTCACGCGGTCGATGTTGGCTCCCTTTGAGTCGACTTTATTGATTGCGGCCACGATGGCGCTGGCGTGCTTCTGAGCGAACTTAAGGGCTTCCTCCGTCTGCGGCATGAAGCCGTCGTCCGCCGCCACGACGAGCACGGCGATGTCGGTGACAGAAGCTCCGCGCTCGCGCATCTTGGCGAAGGCGGCGTGGCCGGGGGTGTCGAGGAAGGTGACGGTCTTGCCCTTATACTCGGGCTTCTCGCCCTGATAGGAGACGGAGTAGGCGCCGATGTGCTGGGTGATGCCGCCGGCTTCGCCCGAGACCACGTTGGTCTTACGGAAGAAGTCGAGGAGGGTGGTCTTGCCGTGGTCGACGTGGCCGAGCACGCAGACGACGGGCGGACGCGCAGTCATGAGTGCCGGATCGTCTTCGGAAGGCTTCTCGACCTTTTTCACGGGCTGCACGCCTTCGCCGCGGTGGCGGATCTCCAGCGTGTAACCATGACGTTCGGCGACCTTGCGGGCGTCGGCTTCCTCGATGACGGAGGAGACGCTGACGACCTTATTCAGTTCCATCAGGTTACCGATGACTTGGAAGGGCTTTAGATTGAGTGCGATCGCGAAGTCGCGGACGACGATTGGCGGGCGGACGGTAATGGCACCTTTGCTGCCCGGGGCGGCCTGGTTGCCGGTGGCGGCAGGGCGATTGACGACCGGCGCGATCGGCGGACGGACGACAGGAGGGACGTTGGCTGGACGCGAGGGGACGGGCGGCGGGGTGCTGCTGATGACGACGGGGGGCAGGTCGGCCTTGGCCGGCGTCGGCGTGATTGCCGGACGAGGGATGATGGGAGTGACCGGCGGACGGGCGACCGGAGTCGGCGTCGGGGCGATGGTCGGACGCGGAGGCATGCTCACCGGGGGCGGCGTGCCGGCCTTGGCGGCTGGAGTGGTCGGAGCGACGGGCTTGGCCGGCTCAGGTGCCTTAGGGGCCTCGACGACAGGTTCCGGGGCGACTTCAGCCTTCTTCGGGAGCTTGTCTGCCGCGAACGTCATGAAGTCGTCGCGGTAGATCTTGCCAAAATTACTCGAGGCCGCGGGCTTCTTGCCGTCGGTGAAGACGTAATCCTTGTAGTCGGGGCGGGCAGCCACGAACTGGTCGACTAGGGCGAGCAGCGCCTTGACCTCGAGCCCGAGCTCCTTGGCCACGTCGCTGAAACGCTGCGTCGCCGCGGGCTTCTTGGCTTCGGATTTCTTCTTCTCGGTCATGTGCGCTGGCGAAGGGTGTCGGGAGGGGTGGAGGCGGAAGGATTACGAGCGGCGGCCCTTGGCGTAGGCGGCGAGGACGGCTTCGACCTCTTCGGTCGGGATGCCGCTTTCCTTGAAGTCTTCCACGGTCGCACCTTCGAGGGCTTCGACGCTGGAGATGCCGAGGCCGACGAACTTCGCGATGAGTTCAGCGGGCAGGCTCAGTTGCTCGGCGATACGGACGGCGGCGTCACCGGCCTTGGCTTCGAAGCTTTCGGCGGCATGCGTGGCCTTCTGGATGTTGAGGCCCCAGCCCATGAGTTTGGAGGTCAGGCGGGCGTTGCGGCCCTTGCTGCCGATGGCGATACGCATATCGTCTTCGTCCACTTCGAAGTGGATGGAGCGGGTGCGTTCGTCGATGCGGACGTTACGAGGCTTAGCAGGTCGAATAGCTTCTTCGAGCAGCTTGAGCGGCTCGGCATGGTAGCGGATGATGTCGATCTTCTCACCGCCGAGTTCCTTGACGATATTACGGACGCGGGCACCGCGGGCGCCGACGCAGGCGCCGACGGGGTCGACCTTGGGGTCGCGGGAGTCCACGGCAATCTTGGTGCGGTAGCCAGGGTCGCGGGCCATGGCGGCGATGGTGACAGTCTTGTCGGCGATTTCAGCGACTTCCAGCTCGAGGAGGCGGCGGACGAAGGCCGGGTTGGCGCGGGAGAGGACGAACTCGCGGCCGCGCTGCGGGTCTTCGCGGATTTCGAGGAGGAGGCAGCGGATGCGGTCGCCGGTGCGGAATTCGTCGCCATGGCAGCGTTCCTTGTGGGTGAGGACGGCTTCGGCGGTACCGAGCTCGATGACGACGTTGCCGCGTTCGGTGCGGCGGACGGTGCCGGTAACGATGTCGCCAACCTTATCCTTATATTCCTGGAAGACCTGGTCCTTCTCGATCTTACGGAAGCGCTGGTTGAGCAGCTGCTGGGTGGTCTTGGCGGCGATACGGCCGAGGTCGGCTACGTTGATGGGCTTGCGGACTTCCTGTCCGACCTTGACGTCCGCTTCGATGAGGGAGGCGGCGACTGGGTTGATCTCCTGGAGCGGGTCCGATACGGAGTCGGTCACGCGCAGGACGACGAAAGCATCGAGCTTGCCGGACACGGGGTCGGCATTGATCTCAACGTTCTGGCCGGCCATGACGGACTTCTCGACGGAGGACTTGATAGCCTCGACGATGAGGGCGCAGGCCTCTTCTTTTTTGATGTTCTTCTCCTTTTCGAGATATTGGAGGAAGGGTTTGATATCGACGCTCATGATGATGGGTGCGGGTTTTCGGTGAAATGATTTGGGGACAAAAAAAGCGGGTCCGGCAGGACCCACCTCGGTAAAGGTGAACTGAGGCCTACCTTGGGCCCCCCTGCGGGGATGTCAAGTGCGGTAAGCCCGCCGGAATGGAGGGTTCCGCTTGCCCCCAGGGGGCGTTCTCAGAACCTTCCCCCATGGCTGACGAAAAAGTAATCTTCACGATGACGGGGGTCACGAAGTACTTCGAAAAGAAACCCGTTTTCCGCGATATTTCCCTTTCTTACTACTATGGGGCCAAGATCGGCGTCCTCGGGCTCAATGGTTCAGGCAAGTCTACCTTGCTCAAAATCATGGCCGGTGAGGATAAGGAATTCGACGGCGCAATCAGCCAGGTGCCCGGTTACACGCTCGGCTATCTAGCCCAGGAGCCGCGACTCGACGAACATCTCACGGTGCAGGAGTGCGTGATGCAGGCCGCTGGCCCAATGAAGGCCCTGCTCGAGGAGTATGACGAGACGTTCGTCAAGGTCTCCGAGACCGACGACGCGAAGGAGCAGGGAAAAATCATGGCCCGCCAAGGCGAGATTCAGACGATCCTCGACACGCGCGGCGGCTGGGACCTCGACGCCCGCATCGAGATGGCGATGGAAGCCTTGCGTTGCCCGCCTGGCGACGCGGTGGTCTCCGCACTCTCCGGCGGCGAGAAGCGCCGCGTGGCACTCTGCCGTCTGCTGCTGATGGAGCCGGACATTCTCCTGCTCGACGAGCCGACCAATCACCTCGACGCCGATACGGTCGCTTGGCTCGAGCGTCACCTCCAAGGCTACAAGGGGACGGTCATCGCGATCACGCACGACCGTTACTTCCTTGATAACGTCGCCGGCTGGATTCTCGAACTCGACCGTGGACGCGGTATTCCTTGGAAGGGTAACTACTCCTCGTGGCTCCAGCAGAAGCAGCAGCGCTTGGAGATGGAGGAGAAGCAGTCCGCCGCCCGTTCCCGATCGATGGAACGCGAGCGCGAGTGGGCCGCCGCTTCGCCCAAGGCCCGCGTGGCCAAAAATAAGGCCCGCTTACGGGCCTACGAGCAGATGCTCACGCAGGACCAGAACCAGCAGGAGAAGGCGGCCGAGATCTGGATTCCGCCCGGCCCGCGCCTTGGCGGCGCGGTCATCGAGGCCCGCGGCCTTTCCAAGGGTTACGGCGACCGGATCCTGATGGATGACGTCAATTTCACACTCCCCGCTGGCGGCATCGTCGGCGTGGTCGGCCCCAACGGCGCCGGCAAGACGACGCTCTTTCGCATGATTACCGGCCAAGAGAAGCCAGATAAGGGTACGCTCACGGTCGGTGAGTCGGTGAAGCTCGCCTATGTCGACCAGTCGCGCGACTCACTCCCCGCTGATGCGCCGCTCTGGTCCGCCATTTCCGACGGTCAGGAGATGGTCCATCTCGGAAAGATCATGGTCCCCGCCCGCGCTTACGCGGCCCGCTTCGGTTTCACTGGAGATGTGCAACAGCGCAAGGTCGGCGTGATGTCCGGTGGTGAACGCAACCGTATCCACCTAGCCCGCCTGATCAAGGCTGGTGCCAATGTACTGCTCCTCGATGAACCGACCAATGACCTCGACGTGAATACGATTCGCGCGCTTGAAGACGCCCTTGAGGGTTTTGCCGGTTGCGCGGTGATCGTGACCCACGACCGTTGGTTCCTTGATCGCGTGGCCACGCACATCCTCGCCTTCGAGGACGATAGCACGGTGGTCTGGCATGAAGGCAATTACGGCGACTACCTCGAAGATCGTCGTAAGCGCCTCGGCCTCGACTCGGATACGCCCCGTCGCCCGAAATACCGACGCCTTACGCGCTGAGCCGCCGCGCGGACTTCAGTCGCTGCTTCCACGCGCCGGCCGAAGCCGCGAGGGTGGTCAGTTGCAGGTCGCTCATCCGCCAGCCCCAGTTGCCTTGAGGGTTGCCGGGCGTATTGAAGCGGGCTTCGGCGCCCAGCCCGAGTAGGTCCTGCACAGGGATGAAGGCGGCGACGCCTGGCGAAGCTAATGCCGCTTCAGCGAGCGTGATGTGGGGCGCGTCCATCGCGCCGAAGACGGCCTCTACGCGCGTGCGTTCCTCGGCGGAGGCCTGCGCGTACCAGCCGACGACGGTATCGTTGTCGTGCGTGCCGGTGTAGACGACGCGATCCACGGTGATATTTTCTGGAAAGTGGGGGTTCCCTTCAGGCGGTCCGCCGAAGCCGAACTGCAGTACCGACATGCCGGGTAGGCCTGAGGCTTTGCGGAGGACGTCGACGCCAGGCGAGAGCAGGCCAAGATCTTCGGCGACGAGCGGCAGGCCGTCCAATGCCCCGGTGAAGGCGAGCCCCGGTCCATCGTGCCACTGGCCCTCGCGAGCGTTCGGCGCACCTGCCGGCACGCTCCAGAAATCATGGATGCCGCGAAAGTGGTCGATACGGATCGCGTCGAAGAGTTCGAGGTCGTGATGTACGCGCGCCTTCCACCAAGCGAAGCCATCGGCGGCGTGGCGTTCCCAGGCGTACAACGGATTGCCCCAGAGTTGGCCGTCGGCCGCGAAGTAATCCGGCGGCACGCCGGCCACGGAGAGTGGTCGTCCGGCGGCGTCTAACTGAAAGAGCTCCGGGCGCGTCTTGGCGTCGCAGCCATCGGCCGATACGTAGATGGGTTCGTCGCCAAAGAAACGGATGCCTTTCCCCTGCGCGTATTCGCGGAGGGCGCGCCACTGTTCCGCAAAGAGGAACTGCAGCACCTCGGCTTCGGCGATAAGACCGGCGGGGGCTTCATCAATTGTCCACTTCTCCGGCGCGGTGAAGCCGTTGGCTTCGCGCAGCGCGGCGAAGCGGCACCATGCCTCCAACCAGCTAGACTGTTTTTCGCGGAAACGTTTGAAGGCGGCGTTCTGCTTTAGGATGGCCGCCCCGCGGCGTGCAGCCGTCTGCAGCATCGGGCGTAGGTCGTTCCAGAGTCGGCCGTAATCGGTACGTCCATCGCTACCGCGGCGGAGTGAGTCGATCTCTTCGATCGTCAGTAGTTTACGCGCGCCGAGATCCGTGAGGTCGAGGAGGTAAGGATTGCCGGCGAAGACGGAGAGGGCCTGATAGGGCGAGTCGCCGTAGCCGGTTGGGCCGAGTGGACAGACCTGCCACCATGAGAAGCCGGCCGAGGCGATGATGTCGACGAAGCGTCGGGCCTCAGCACCGAGCGAGCCTACGGGCCCATTGCCGGGTAAGGCGGTGGGATGCAGCAGTACGCCTGCACTACGTCGTGGGAAGGCGTGGCAGGTGAAAGGCTTGTCGACGTCGGTCCCTGCCGCTGGGGCGCCTCGGGAGGCGCTCATCTCAGTGGGCCTTGGATTGAACGAGGTGCTTCGAGCGGATGTCATCGAGCCAGTTCTTGATGGCAATATTCATGCCAATCTGGCGAACCTTAACCTCGATCTCAGCCATCACTTCTGGATCGTTGACTGAGGCGTATCCCTTGGCGCGCACGGCCTCGGGCATGACAATCACATAGATAGGGCCTGTCCCCGCATCGAATTTCAGCGGCTCGGAAACTTCACCTGCCTTCAGGGTCTTGAGCTTGGCGTTGACGGTCTCGTTGAGATTTTCGAGGTTCTGCCAACCGGCATCGCCGCCTTTGCTCGCGAAATCGTCCGTGCTGATGCGGCTCGCGATGTCCGCGAAGGTCGGTTTCCCGGCAATTGGCTTCCCGGCCACTTTAAAACGCTGGAGCGTGGCGGCGATTTTTTCGGGATGGCGGAGCGCATCGGACCAGGCGGCGGCACGGGCGGCGGTCTCCTCAGGCTTTTCCGCGGCGCCCTGCCTAATCGTGATTTGGCGCAACTTGACCTGTTCTTTGCGTACAAAGTCGATTTTGTTCTTCTCGTAGTACTCAAGGATCTTACCGGGATTGACGTCCCAAGCGGTGCGACGGACCTGGCTGACCATGTATTCAAAGATGATGCGATCCTCGATGTACTTGCGATAGGCTAGGGGGGTGGTGCCGGAGGCCCGGAGTGAGGCGACAAAACGGTTGCGGTCGCCGCCATGGTCGCGGCGGATGGTCTCTTCGATGTCGGCGTCGATATATGAGGCAGGTAGTCGCGCGGTGCTGGTGCGGAACTCGGCGATGACGAGCTGGCGCTCAGCAATGGAATTGAGCTGTTCTTCGGCGGCATTCGCCAGGGCCTTGTCGAACTCGGCATCGCTCTTGGTGGCGGTGCGGAGCTGGCCGGCGATTGGGTCGATCTGGCGGCGGATGTCGGAGACGGTGATACCGTTTCCATCGGCATCGGCGGCAACACGATCGCTGTGCATCTCAGACCAGCGCTTGGCCGCAGCTTCCTCCAACGTGGGCTTCTTGAGCTGGGCGTGCGCGGAGGCGACGGACAGGACGAGTAGGCTGGTGAGCAGGAAGGATTTCATCGGTCGGTAGGAGCGGGCAGCCGTGAGAGGAAGCCGTGGATTTCCTTCAGTTTCCGCAGGGGGTCTCGCACGGTCAAGCGGGGAAACCGATTGCCGACCAGAATAGGCTCGGGCGCACGGCCTCCTGCTGCCGATAGGCAGCGGATGACGGCCCCGTCGGTCGTCACCGAAACGACACTTTTCTCCTCCGCCAGGCAGCGAATCTCCGCAAGGCTGAGTAGGGCCTCCGCTTCGGGCGGGAGTTTGCCGTAGCGGTCTTTCAGCGAGGCCCTCAGTTCGGCGACTTCAGCCGCATCCAGTGCGAGGGCGACGCGACGGAAGGCCTCGATACGCAGGCGGGTCTCTGGAATCCAGTCGGAAGGCAGCGTGGCGGTCAGCAGGGCGACCTCGCCATCGCTGCTGTTCGCCTGCTCGGTGCCGAGGGCGGCCTGGGTATGATCGATGAAGTCCAGTTGCACTTCGCATCGGTCGATGACGGCGCCCTTGTCGCCGCGCAGCTTAGCCACACTACGGCGTAAGAGCTGGCAGTACAGGTCGAAGCCGACGGTGGCGACGTGGCCGCTCTGTGCCGCTCCGAGAATGTTGCCCGCCCCGCGCAACTCGAGATCGCGCATAGCAATCCGAAAGCCGGCCCCGAGCTGGTTGTATTGCCGGATGGCGGAAAGGCGCCGATGGGCCGTGCCGACGAGCACGGCATGGCGGTGCAGGAAGAGGTAGGCGTAGGCCTGGCGGTTGAAGCGGCCGACGCGACCACGTAGCTGGTAAAGCTGAGCAAGCCCAAACCGATCCGCGCCTTCGATGATGAGGGTGTTGCAGTTCGGGATATCCAGACCGGTCTCGATGATGGTCGTGCACACGAGAACATCGTATTCCCCAGAGACGAAGGCTGACATGACCTCCTCGAGCTGGCCGGCAGGCATCTGGCCGTGGCCGACGATGATGCGCGCCTTAGGCAGTAATGCCGCGAGACGTTCGGCGACGGCTTGGATCGTCTCGACGCGGTTATGCAGGTAGAACACCTGCCCGCCACGGGCGAGCTCAGCCTTCACGGCGTCGCGCACAAGCTTCTCGTCGTAGCTGCGCACAATGGTGCGGATGGGCAGGCGCTCGCGCGGCGGCGTCTCGATGACGCTGAGGTCTCGGGCGCCGACCAGCGCGAGATAAAGCGTGCGCGGGATTGGTGTGGCGCTCATGGCGAGGACGTCTACCTCGGTGCGCAGTTGCTTGAGGCGTTCCTTATGCCGCACGCCGAAGCGATGTTCTTCGTCGATGATGACGAGCCCGAGCCGGCCAAAGCGGGTGCCGTCCGAGAGCAAGGCGTGCGTACCGACGACGATGTCGACCGTGCCGGCTTCGGCGCGTGCCCGGACGTCCGCTTTCTGCTTGGCGGTGCGGTAGCCGCTGAGGAGCTCGACGGAGACGGGCCAGCGGGCGAGGCGTTCCTTGAAGCTTTCGAAGTGCTGCTGCGCCAAGACGGTCGTGGGCGCTAGAATCGCGACTTGGCGTCCGCCAAGCACGCATTTGAACGTGGCGCGGAGGGCGACCTCGGTCTTGCCGAAGCCGACGTCGCCGCTGACGAGGCGGTCCATGGGCGCGGGACGTTCCATGTCGGCCTTCACGTCGATGATTGCCCGGCTCTGGTCGGGGGTTTCGCGATGTGGGAACGAGCGCTCGAACTCGCCCATCCATGCGTTGTCGGCGTCCTTGGGGTGCGCAATGCCAGGTTGGGTCGAGCGTGTGGCCTGCATGGATAGCAACTGAGCGGCGAGGTCTGCGGTCGCCTTCTCGGCGGCCTTGCGAGACTTCTCCCAGCCTCCACCACCGAGCTTCGATAGCTTCGGGTGCGCACGGCCGATGCCGATGTAACGCGTGAGGAGATGCGACTCCCGCACGGGGAGGTGCAACATCGACTTCTCCGCGAACTCCAGTCCGATGAAGTCCTCGGTCCGACCGTTGTGCTCATGGGCCTTGATACCGCGGAACAAGCATACGCCTTGCGTCGCGTGCACGAGCGCATCGCCGTCGGCGAGTTCGCCGAAGTCGAGTGCTCGTCCGACCGCCGCGCGGATGGCGGTACGGCGGCGAGGCAGGACCGCGAGCGGGCGCTTGCGGCGTCCGAAGAGTTCGCGCTCGGTGAGCAGGAGCAGGCCGTCCTTGAGGAGGCCGGGCAGCTTGCCGGGGGCGATGACCACGCCGCCGCCGAAACGACCCTGCAGCACGCGCGGGGTGAAGCCACGAATCTTGGCTGCAGTGACGTCGGCGTTCAGCCGATCAACGGAGCCGTCGGTGTCGCCTGCCAGCAGGCACGGGCGCCCGTCCTTGGACAATGACGCGGCGGCACGGAGCAGGGCGGGGCGCGTATCGGCGCTGTCTGAGGCCGAGCCAATGAGCAGCGATTCCGCGGGCGTTGATTCGAGGGCGTGCGCGGCGTAGCCGAGCGGCGCGTCGTCGGTCTCCTCGAGGATGAGCTCGTCGACCTTGGCCGCGTGCAGCTCGGCGCAGAGCACGTCCTCATGGCAGCGGTCGACCGAGATGATGAGCGCGTCGGGCGGCAGGTGGCGGAAAAAAGGAGCCTCGGGGGCTGAGCCAGAGTCGTCGCGCGGCGCGCAGATCACGAGCCCGTCGACTTCGCCCTCGCTACGCTGCGTCGCGGGGTCGAAGGGGCGGAGCGATTCGACCGTGTCACCAAAGAGGTCGATACGTACGGGCATCTGCGCGTTGAGCGGATAGACGTCCAGAATCCCGCCACGGAGCGCGTATTCTCCCGGCTGTTCGCACAGGGCTTCGTGGGCGTAGCCGAAGTCCTCGGCGAGACGCTTCGCGAAATCGTGCAGGGCGAGTTTGTCGCCCTTGCGGACGACGATCTCGGCCTTGGCGGTGGCCTCGGGGGCCGGCGATCGGCGGGCGATCGAACCGGGCGTGCAAGCGATGAGCAGCGGACGCTTGGCATCGTGGTGGCCGTGGCGGAGGAGCGAGAGGACGCCCAAGAGATCGCAGTCGGCTTCAAAGGCCGGCACGGCGGCGTCGGCTTCGGTCAGGGTGCGTGCGACCGGCTGCGCAGCGTTGAGCAACGTCAGCAGCTGGGCGGTCTCTTCCGCGAAGGTCTCCGCCGCGCCGAGGTTCGAGGCTAGGAAGACGATGACGCCGCGTTCGGCGCCTTCCGAGCAGGCGCAGGCCGCCCAGGCGTGCGAAGGCACGCCGGTCAGGGCACGGCGTGGCTGAGCGGACATGACGCTATCGAGGCGGTAAGCTCCGATGCGTCAAACCCAACCCCTTACTTCAGCACTTCGCCGGCGATTTCGTCCCAGAGTTCGTCGATCTGGGAAGCCTTCTTCACGGGCCTACCCGCTTCAGCGAACCAATAGCGGGCGTTGCCGAGGTCGCCTTCGATCAGGTGAAGGAGGGCGTGCAGCCATGATCCGATGGGCGTCTCGATATCCTGAGCGATATTGTGCGCCGCAATCCAATCGCCCTTCTTGGTGAACCAGAGTGACTTCGCCTCGCGTGAAAGGCTTGCGGGAGGTTTCGGGTCGCTTGCTGCGGAGGCCTTGAGTTGGGCCGGCGTCATGGTTCAGCGCGAAGGATTCAGGCGGGCGAGTGCGTCGGAGGATTCCGAGGGTAGGTCCTTGATCAGTTTGATGGCGAGCTCTTGCCCGGCTTGGACGTCTTTCAGTACCATCAATTTCTCTAATTGGCTGAGTTTCAAGACGTCATCGGGATTATCCTCGATTTCAATGAGGACCAGGCGCCAGGCGTAGGCCTGCGGAAGATCCTTCGGCGTCTTTTCGCCGGACTCGTAACGGTCGGTGAGGATGCGGATCGACTTACCGTCGCGTCGTAATGCGGCGCGGGTGTAGTAATCGACGGCGAGTCGGTAGTTCTGCGGGAGTTCGGGTTGTCCGACCTCGTAGGCCTTGGCCATCTCCCGGAGGCTATGTCGATCGCCGGCGTTGGCGCCGCGCTGGAACTGCACGTAGGCCTCCTTGAGGAAGGCTTCGCGGTCGGCCTGGAGTTTCTTGAAGTCGGGAGCGCCTTTCAACGGCTTGATGGCCTCCGCTTGGGCCATGGCGATGTCGCCCAGCATGCGGTAACCCATCGGCTGTCCCTTGTCGGCTGCTCGGTTCGCCCATTCCTTGGCCTTGTCTAGGTCCTTTGTGATGCCGAGGCCGCGCAAGTAGTAGAGGGACAATACGGCCATCGCCCGAGGGTGACGGTTCTCGGAGGCTTTCTGTGTCCACTTGAAGGCGACGTCGATATCTTCACGAATCAGGAGGTCGGGCGGCGCGTATTTGGTGTGCCGCAAGGCGTAGATGTATTGCGCCTGCGAGTTGCTGGCTTCGGCGAGGCGGAGGAGCTCTTCCTGCTTTGCGTCTGCTTTGAGCTCGCTGATGTATCGATCGTAGAGCTCGCCCGGCAGCTGTACGATGGGGACCTCCCATTGGTTAGAGAGGTCGACGACGAGAATCGTCCCCACAAAGGCGGCGATGAAGTAAGGACGGAGCCGGAGGAGGTTGCGGCGCATGGGAGCTGGCTTCATCCAACCCGCTGGATGGGTGAAGGCAAGGGGAGTTCGACTAGAGTCCCAGAAGAGGCACGCCGGCTCTTGCCTGCTTCCGGCGCGCAGCCATGGTCCATCCATCACCCCGTCTCCATGCGTCACCTTGCCTGTCTGCTCTGCCTCGCTGTCTTTGCCGAAGAAAAGCCCCCCGTCCTCGGTCATGGCGCACTGCGCTATTCGGTCGACCTGAAGTGGGCCAAGGCCGACCCGGTGGTCGCGCCGGTGGTCAACTCGCATGCGCTGGCCGAAGACAAGGCGGGCCGAATCTACCTGGTCACGGATCACCCGAAGAACGACTTCATCGTCTTCGAGAAGGACGGTCGTTACGTCCGTTCGATCAGTGCGGGACTTGGCGGCGGGCACGGCCTCGCGATTTTCGAAAAGGACGGCGTGGAGTACCTGGTGCACGTCGACTCCGGCTGGCACATGGCGGCCGAAGGCTGGAATCCTTCCGCTGTCGAGGGTCGGATCACCCTGCTGACGACAGACGGCAAGCTCGTGCGCAAATTCCCGACGCCGAAGGAGCTCGGGTTGAGCGACGGTAAGTTCATGCCATGCGCGGTCGCCTGGACTCCCGCCGGAACTTTACTCATCGCCGATGGTTACGGCTCGAACTTCATCTACGAGTTCTCGCTTGAGGGGAAAC
>CANHZL010000004.1 GCA_947465345.1 Opitutia bacterium
CGATGAACCTCCGCGACAGCGGACTCAACGTCATCGTGGGCCTGTACAAGGGTTCCAAGTCCGCCGCCGCCGCGAAGAAGAAGGGCTTCAAGGTCTATGAGACCGCCGAAGCCGTCCGTCGCGCCGACGTCATGCTCGTGGGCATCCCCGACATGAAGCAGGCTTCCGTCTGGGAGAAGGACATCGCTCCTAACCTCGGCAAGGGTGGCAAGACCGTCCTCTTCATCCACGGCCTCTCGATTCACTACAAGCTGATCAAGCCGGGCAAGAACGTCGACATCGCCATGGTCGCCCCCAAGGGCCCAGGCCACGTCGTCCGCGCCCAGTACGTCGAAGGCAAGGGCGTCCCCGCCCTCATCGCCATCCAGCAGGATGTCTCCGGCAAGGCCACCAAGACCGCCCTCGCTTGGGCCAAGGGCATCGGCTCGACCCGCGCCGGCGTCATCAAGACCTCCTTCAAGGAAGAAGCCGAAACCGACCTCTTCGGGGAACAGGCCGTCCTCTGCGGCGGTGCTTCCGAGCTCGTCAAGGTGGGTTACGAAACCCTCGTCGAAGCCGGCTACCAGCCTGAGATGGCCTACTTCGAGTGCCTCCACGAGCTGAAGCTCATCGTCGACCTGATGGTCGAATCCGGCATCTCCGGCATGCGCTTCTCGATCTCCGAGACTGCCAAGTACGGCGACATCACCCGTGGTCCCCGCGTGATCAACAGCGGATCGCGCAAGGCGATGCGCGAGATCCTCAAGGAGATCCAGTCCGGCAAGTTCACCGCCCAGTGGGTCAAGGAATACAAGGGCGGCCTTAAGAACTACAACAAGCTCCTCAAGAAGGGCGAGAACCACCCGATCGAAAAGACCGGCCAGCGTCTCCGCGCCCTCATGCCCTGGGTCCAGAAGCGCAACATCCGCGGCGCTCAGGCCGAGTACACGACCAAGTAAAGGTCGCCGGGAAACCGGAAAGCAAAGGGCCGACGCAAGTCGGCCCTTTTTCGTGCCCGCCTACTTCGCAGATCGCTCCGAGTTGAGCTTGTTCAGCATCTCGGTGCGTTCATTGAGCAGGCGCACGACGGCGTCGCGTTCTTCGACGAGCTTATGGATTCCTTCGTTCTGGGCGCGGATGGCCTCGTTCTGCTTCGCGACCACGGCGTTCTGACGGCGGATCGAATCGTTCTGCTGCGCGACGGCGGCGCGGAGCGGCGCGAGTTCGGCGGCGGCCTGCCGGGCCGAGGCCAGCGCGGCGGCGGAGACGGCCAGCTCCTTGCGCACGACTTCTTCGGCGCGCTTCAGCTCGCCGACGCGGGCATCGAGGCGGCGGATCTCCGCGGCGTAGGTCTCGCCGAGGCGACGGGCTTCGGCGGATTGCTCGCGCAGTTCCTGTTCGGCCACGCGGGCAGACCGGAGCTCAGCCCGAAGCTCGGATTCGCGGACCCACTGGGAGGCGCAGAACACCGACAGCGCCAAGCAGAGGGCGGCAAGGACGAGAGGCCAGCGCGAACTCATCGGACAGCGGCCTTGACGGTGAAGGCGACCTTCTGGACGCCGGCGCTACGGACGAAATCGAGGACGTCGATCATGCGGCCATGCGGGGTGTCCGCGTCGCCTGCGATGTAGACCGCCACCCCGGCGTTGGCCTTGACGCGGATGA
This sequence comes from Opitutia bacterium, assembly GCA_947465345.1. Next base: position 1,645 of record CANHZL010000004.1, read on the forward strand.
GCAGCGCCTGACGGAGGTCAGGCAAGGTGGCGGCCGTGCGGTCGACGAAGACCTGGCCGGTGCGGTCAACCGAGATCGTGACGGCGTCAGGCTTGAGCTCGGAATGTCCGGTGGTGGCGCCTTCGAGATTCACCGGCATGCAGTGGTTCTTATGGAGCGTCACGCTGACGAGCATGAACGCCGCCAACAGGAAGAACATGATGTCGATCAGTGGGATGATCTCCAGCCGGGCGCGCCGGTTTGGCAATGGGGACGGGATCTTCACGAGACCCTCCCCTTCTGGATGGCGACCTGCAGGGTCGTCGCGGCGGCTTCGAGGTCGGCCTGCAGGCCGCTCAGGCGGCTCGACAGCAGGTTCAGCGGGACGAGCGTCACGATGGCGATGCCCAGGCCCGCGGCGGTCGCGATGAGCGCCTCACCGATTCCGCCGGTGACCTTCGTCACGGCAAGCTCGTCGGCGCCGATGGAATTGAAGGAGCCCATGATGCCGGTCACGGTACCCAACAGGCCGAGCAACGGCGCGAGCGTCACCAAGGTATCCAAGGCGGTGATGAAGCGGGAGGCCTCGCGGAATTCGGCAGCGGACGCCACTTGGACGGCGCCCTCGAACGAGCCCGTGCGGTGGGCGAGCCCCGCGCGGAGCACGCGGGCGACCGGATCCTGGGACTTCGCGACGGCCTGCTCGGCGACGGTCCAGTCACCGTCTTCGGCGGCCTTGAGCGCGGCGGCGACCACGACGGAGTCGCGGCGACCGGCGGCGCGGAACCACCAGACGAGACGTTCGCCCACGATCGCGATGGCGATGAGCGCGGCGATGAGCAGCGGATACATGATCGGGCCGCCCTTCAGGAAGAGGTCGACCGCGGCATTGGCGAGAGGGAGGGACATGGTGTTAGGTTATTGAAGTTCGAAGACGAGAGGCACGAGGTAGCGGCGAGGCACACCGGCCGACCACGACCAACGCTGGCGGACCCAGTCGATGGCATGCTGGTCGAGCGGCGGATGCCCGCTGGATTCACGGACCGCGACGGAAGAGACCGTACCGTTGGCCGCGACGTCGACGAGGACGAGCAGACGACCTTGGACGCCCTGCTGGCGGGCCCAGCGAGGGTAAGGCGGATCCGGGAATTCACCAGGCATGTCCGGCACGAAACGCTCGGCGGAAGGAGTGGCGGAGACCGCGGCATGAGAGGCCGCAGCGACCGGACGCACCGCAGCGACGGGCACCAAGGAAGCCATGGCCGTCACCGGCTCGGCGGCCAGCGGCGCGACCGTCGTGACGACTTCGGGAGCCGGCGTGGCCGACGGTGCAGCCAACTTTACCGACGGTTGCGAAGCGGGCTGGGCCGGTGGCGTGAAATACTGGACCGGCGCCCCGGCTCCGTGGTCATGATGATCGCCCTGGGGAGCACGGACCGGGCCAGCCAGCTCGCCCAGTACGCAGATCGCGACCGTCGCCGCGCCAAGGGCGGAGGCCCAGGCGCAGAGACGGTCGTGCGAGGCGATGGAGGCGGCGTGGGTCAAGGGATCAGAAGCTGAGCTTCAAGCCTGCTTCGACGCCGCGGCCGGGCAGCGGCAAGGCATCCTTGATGAAAGAGGAAGCATTGCGGGCTTCGACGTCGAAGAGATTCGTCAGGCGGAGCGTGAAGCGAGCGGCGGCGCCGGCGACCTGGAAGTCGCGACCGAAACTGGCGCCGACCATCGTGTAACCCGCGGTCGGGGTCTCGTCCGTCGCGAGGTGGTTCTGCGCCAGGTGATACGTGGCGTCGAGGCGCCAGGACCAGCCGGACTGCAAACCGTGCAGGGCCGCACCGATACGGCCGGGCGAGATCCGCGGGAGCGCTTCGGAGGTATCGCGGTTCGAGGCGCGCACGGAGTCGCCGAAGAACTCGAGGCCGCACTTCGTGGTCGCCTCGTCCTGCAGCTGGAAATTCACCTTCGCCTCGGCGCCATAGAAATCGGCCGGCACCGCGACGAAGTCATAGCGCGCGAGCTGGTCGGAGCCGGTGGAGTAATCCGGGCCGCCGACGCCGGTCAGATCAGGCCCGAAGCCGTTCGCCTGCTGGCTGATGAAGGAACTGAAACGGTTGTAGTAGACCGAGAAGCTACCCGAGATCGTGCCGCGCGTCTTGGCGAGCTCGAGTTCGAGACCGACGCCCTTCTCCTTACCCAGCGAACGGTCGCCGACCTCGTAGGCATCGGTCCCCATGTGGGGGCCGTCGGCGAAGAGTTCCTGGAAGTTAGGAGCGCGTTCGGTGCGCGTCAGGCTGAGCGTGGCCGACCACTGGGCGTTCAGGTCCTTGACCCAAGCCAAGGCGAAGCTCGCCGGCGTGAACGAAGCGGAGCCCGCGGCGGGATTGCTTAAAAGGCCTTCGTGCGTCCAGGCGTCGGCGGAAACCTTGGCGGACTCCACGCGGAAGCCGTAACGGAGGCGTGTGTCAGTCGAGAGCGAGTGGACGAACGAGCCGAAGAGCGCGTCGTTGGCGTTGCGGGTGTTGGGCAGGAAGGCCTCGTCGCCGGTCACCGCGAAATCGAAGCGGCCCGACTGGATGCCCACGACGCCTTCGAGGGGGCCGACCTTCGTCAGCTCGAAGTCGACGCGAGCGTCCCAGCCCTGGTTGGTGAAGGTGCTTCCGGCGACGCCGCCATCGAACTCGGAGTGTTCGTAGTCAGAAACCCCGAGCTTGTAACTGACGGACTTCAGTGACGCGGCCGGCGCGCTAACCGAACCAGCGAGATCCCAGCGACGCTGCCGGAGGCCAATTTCGATGCCCGGCTCGGTGACGCCATAGGTCGAATCCAGGCCGGAGTAGGAAAGTCCGACATACCCGGAAGTGCCCACGCGCGAGACGCCGAACCCCGCGCCCTGGCTGTCGCTGGCCGTATCGGCGATGCGGCCGATCGGCGTGGAGAGGTCAGTCGTCGACTTCGTGAATCCGTCGAGATGGAACGCGAAGTCGCCGGCGCTGCCTTCGGCCAAGGCCGAGAGCGAACGGAGCCCGTCGGCCGTACCCGCCCGACCGAAGAGCGTATACGCATGGGGCAGGCGTTCGACCGGAATGCGGTTGTCGATCACGTTCACCACGCCGCCGAGAATGCTGGAGCTATAGAGCAAGGCCGCTGGGCCGCGGAGTACCTGCACCTCACGGATTGTCAGCGGGTCGACGCTCACCGCGTGATCGGGACTGGCGCTGGAGGCGTCGAGGCTGCTCGTGCCGTTCTGCGCAATCTTCAGGCGGTCGCCCTCGAGTCCGCGGATGACTGGGCGGCCCGAGTTGGGACCGAAGTAGCTCGAAGCCACGCCCGGAATATCGGCAAGCACGTCACCGAGAGTCGAGGTGGCGAGCGACTCCAGGCCGGCCCCGCTGAGCTGGAGGGAGGGCGTCATCGCGGTAATCTCACTACCGATGGCCGAACCCTTGATCACCACCGTCTTAAGCTTCTGCGGTGACGCTTCCTGCGCAGAAACGGCCAACGCGGAGGCAGCGAGAAGGAAGGCAGTACGGAGTAGGCTCATCGGCGGGGTTTCCTTATTGCAATACTGTTGCAAAAAAGAGGGGCAAGGGAAAATCCTCGGGTTGCAGTCCGGCCGCATTTGCACGGACTACTGCCCTACCCCATGAGCGAGTCCTCCCCCACCCCTGATGCCATCCATTCGGATGCCTTCCTGGCCCGCCTGATGCGCGACCAGCTGAAGCTCTCCATCGCCTGCGCGCTGTGCTTCGTCGTCGCGCTGGTCGCCCTGCCCTTGCTGAACTACTTCCAACCGACCTTCATGGCCCAGCGCGTCTTCGGCTTCACGCTGACTTGGCTGATCCTCGGCGTGCTCTTCTTCCCCTTCGTGTGGATCATCTCCTATGTCTTCATCAAGCGCTCCATCGCGCTCGAGGACGCCGAAGCCAAAGCCGCGAAGGACGGCCTGACCAAGTAACATGAACGCCCTCCTCGCCGCCGCCAGCATTGATCCCTGGATCGCCGTCTGCTCCCTCGTCACCGTCGTCATCACCGTCGGCATGGGCTTCTGGACCGCCAGCAAGTCCAAGAGCGCCGGCGACTTCTTCGTCGCAGGCCGCTCGGTATCCGTCGGCTGGAACGCCTCCGCCATCTCGGGCGAATACCTCTCCGCCGCCTCCTTCATGGGCGTCGCAGGCATGGTGATGCTGAATGGCTACGACGCGCTCTGGTATCCCGTGTGCTATGCGTGCGGCTACCTCTTCCTCCTGCTCTTCATCGCCGGCCCGCTGCGTCGCTTCGGCGCCTACACCATCCCGGACTTCGCCGAAGGTCGTTATGACTCGCCGGTATTCCGCAAGATCGCCGTCTGCTTCGTGCTGTTCATCGGCTTCTTCTACACCATGCCCCAAATGAAGGGCGCCGGCACCACGCTCGCCTACATCTTCCCCGGCCTCCACTACTCGGTCGGCGTCATCGTCGTCGGCGCCGTCATCACCCTCAACGTGTCCCTCGGCGGCATGAAGGGCATCACGCTCGTCCAAGCCTTCCAGTATTGGCTCAAGGTCTTCGCCATCACCGTACCCATCTTCGTACTGGCCTCCATCGTCGGCCACTACCAGCAGCACCTCGCGGCCAACAAGACCGCCCAGGAAACCGTCGCCACCGCCGCCGCAGGCATCGAGCGCAAGGCCCTCACGGCCAAAGCACCTAAGGACGAACAGTGGATTGCGCCTTTCGGTAGCCTGACGACCAAGGCCGTCGACACCGCCATCAAGGCCGCCAAGACCCCCGAAGAGAAGGCCGCGCTCGAGGCGAACAAGAAGCCCTATTCCCTCCTCTACACCTACTCGCTGATCATCGCGCTCGTCTGCGGCACCGCCGGCCTGCCGCACATCCTCGTCCGTTTCTACACCAACCCGGACGGCGTCGCCGCGAAGCGCACCACGATGTGGGTGATGATCCTGATCGGCGTCTTCTACGTCTTCCCGCCCGTCTATGGCGTTATCGGCCGTTCGCTCATGCCGGAACTCTACGAAGCCATCGGCTCAAAAGGAACCGACAAGGTCGTCCTCGAACTGCCTACCTTGCTCGCCGGTCGCGACCACCCGCTGCTCGGCTCCGTCCTCTCGGGCATCACCTGCGCCGGCGCCTTCGCCGCATTCATGTCCACCTTCTCCGGCCTGCTCGTCTCGATGTCCAGCGCCTTGGCGCACGATATCTACGGCCGCATGCTCAAGCCTGACTCCTCGCCTGAACAGCGCCTCAAGGCCTTCAAGTGGGCCGCCGTCATCATCGGTGTCGTCTCCGTCGGCCTCGGCACCCAGGTCGAGAAGCTGAATATCAACTACCTCGTCGGCCAGGCCTTCGCCATCGCGGCGGCCAGCTACTTCCCCCTGCTCTTCATGAGCGTGTGGTGGCGCGGCATGACGATGAAAGGCGCGGCCACCGGTATGCTCGTCGGCGGCCTGCTCGCCCTCGGCTCAATCTTTCTCACCACACTGTCCGACGTCTACGCCGTCCAGTCGCTGGCCGACCTGTGGGTCGCGCACCCGCTCGCCCGTATCCTCTGCGAACAACCCGCCATTTGGGCCGTGCCGCTCTCGATCCTGCTGATGATTGTGGTCTCGAAGGCCACGGCCTCAACAATTCCGTCCGACGTGCGCATGAAGATGCTCGTCCTACATGCCCCGGAAGCCCTGGGCCTGAAGCAGGAATACATCAAAGAGCACGAAGGCCTCGGCGGTCATTGATTCGGCTTCCCGGGGCGGATTATTCCCGCTCCGGGAAACTTGAAACTTGGAAGTCCGGCAGGGGCTGTCTTTGCTGACGGCGTGCCGAACGAACTTACCGAAGACGACTCCCGCGCCTATGGCGTCGTCCAGGCGTTCTCGCTCGTTCTCGCCGGCGGAGCACTCTACGCCGCCACGCTGCTGACCTACCGCGGCGCCGAGGTCTTCCTCGGCCTCGTCCAGGATCCCTATGACCGCGTGGTCTGGCTCGGCGTCGGCATGGGCATCCCCGTTGCCCTCTGCGGCGCGGTGATCGCCGTCCAAGCCACGCTGAACCGGCGCTGGGATCTCCTCCGCATCGCCGCCACGATCCTCCTCGTCGGCAATCTCGCCGTGCCCGCCGCCTGGGGCGTGCTCTGGCTCATCCGTCACGGATAATCTCTTTTCGCAATGCCCGGCCCCATCGTCATCGTCACTCGCGGTAGCCCGCTGGCCCTCCAGCAGACGCATGACGCCGCCGCTCGCCTGCAGGCGGCGCTCGGCCGTCCGACGGAGATTCGCATCCTGACGACCACTGGCGACCGCCAGGCAAGCTGGTCGCTCGAGAAGCAAGGCGGCAAAGGCCTCTTCACCGCCGAACTCGAGCAGGCCCTCCTGCGCGGCGAAGCCGACCTCGCGATCCATAGCTCAAAAGACCTTCCGACGGAGATGCCGGCCGGCCTCGCCATCGCGGTCTGCCTGCAGCGCCAGGACGCGCGCGACGTGCTCGTGCGACGAAGTGAGATTACCAGCCCGAAGCTCATCGCCACCGGCAGCCCACGCCGCCGAGCGCAGGGCGCCCTCACCTTCCCGCAGGCGCAATGGACGGAACTGCGCGGCAACGTCGACACCCGCTTGAAGAAGCTGGCCAACGGCGAGGCCGACGCTTCCTACCTCGCCGCTTCCGGCCTTAATCGCCTCGGCATCAAGGAATGGCCCGGCCTTTCATTCGAGCCCGTCTCGCTCGACGCCATGGTGCCCGCCGCTGGCCAGGGCGCTGTCGCCATCCAATCTCGCTCGGCCGAAGTCGCTCAGTATGTCGCCGCCGGCTGCGCCGCCACGACCTACTCCGTGACCGTAGAGCGCCTGTTCCTCGCCAAGCTCGGCGAAGGTTGCCACACCGCGTTCGCCTGCCACCACGCCGCGGGCCGCGTGCACCTTTTCCGCGCGGACTTCGGTCGCTGCGACTTCGACTTCCCTGTCATCGACCTCGCCGCGGCCTCCACGCGCACTGACGACATCCTCCGCCAGATCCTGCCCCGCTGACCATGAGTAAACTCCCCCTTCGCGACCGTCTCGTCGTCCTCACCCGTCCGGAAGGACGTGGCGCTGACTGGAAGACCGCCCTCGTTGACGCCGGCGCGGCGGTTTCGGAGCTTCCGCTGCTCGAGATCAAGTTCGAGCCCGATGACACCGTCCTTAGCGAGGTCCTTGATGCCATGGGTGAATACGACTGGCTCGTCTTCACCAGCGCCAACGGCGTGCGCGGCTTCTTCGACCGCTTCTTTGAACGCTTCACCGATATCCGTTCCGTCGGCGGCGTGCGCTTCGCCTGCCTCGGCCCCGCGACCGAGAAGGCCCTGCGCCAGTACCACCTCGATTCCGACCTTACAGCGACCCAGAACGACGCGCTCTCGCTGGGACGCGAGCTGATGACCAAGCACGACATCGAGAACCAGAAGGTCCTCGTCGTCACCGGCAACCTCAACACGCCCGAACTGCCGCGCCTCCTCATGGAAGGCGCCATGGCGATTGTCGACGTGATCAAGGTCTACGCCACCGAGGAGAAGTCCGTCGCCGAGTCGCCCGAGGCCGCCGAGTTCCGTCGCCGCGGCGCCGACATCATCGTCTTCGCCAGCCCTTCGGCAGTGGAATCCTTCTTACACCAGGCCGCTTCGCTGCGTCCGGACGCCGGTGCGCGCCAGCCCAAGGCCATCGCCATCGGCGCCACCACCGCCGACGCACTGCGCAAGGCCGGCATCCCGCTGGCTGGCACCGCTTCCGCCCCAACCGCCGTCGCCATCCGCAACGCGGTGATCGAAGCCCTCACATGATCGGCACGGCGCGCATCAAGGTCTGCGGAATCACCCGCGCCGCCGACGCCGCCATGGCCCTCGCGCAAGGTGCCGATTATCTCGGGATCAATTGCTGGAGCGGCTCGCCTCGTTTCGTCCCTGCGGCCGCCCGCGCCGAGCTGCTACGCGAAATCCCCGCGGACAAGCGCGTGGCCGTGACCGTGAATCCTTCCGTCGCCGAAGCCGCGGCGCTCATCGCCGAAGGCTTCGCTATCGTCCAGGCCCACTTCGACCCTACCCAACAGGAGTGCGACCTCAAGGCCCTCTCCGCCAAGCTGGGCCCTAAACACCTCTGGCTGGCGCCTAAGCTCGCCGACGGTGCCGAATGGCCCTCCGACCTCATCCCCCTCGCCGAGGGCTTCGTACACGATGCGCACGCCAAGGATGCCTTCGGAGGTACCGGCAAAGTCTCCGACTGGACCCGCTTCCAGAAACTCCTGCAAAAACACCCTCAAAGCCTGTGGATTCTTGCGGGGGGCCTCGGACCAGAAAACATCAGCGCGGCGGCAAAGTCTGGGGCAGGCTTTTTCGACCTAAACAGTGGGGTGGAACTAGCACCTGGACTTAAATCTGCCGAAAAACTGGCTGGCGTGTCGGAAGTGCTGCTTAAAATTAGCCAATCGTAAGACCCTCCCCCCTTTCCCGGCACTTGGCACGGGGGATGCATAAGTGGTCTTGCTCAACCGAACGCCTAACCCAACCTAAACACACCACCATGAAGCTCGTCGTCGCCATCATCAAACCCTTCAAACTTGAAGAAGTTAAGGACGCCCTCGCCGAAATCGGCATCGAGGGTATGACCGTAACCGAAGTCAAGGGCTTCGGCCGCCAGAAGGGTCACACGGAGATCTATCGCGGTTCCGAATACACCGTCGATTTCCTCCCCAAGGTGAAGATCGAGGCTGCCGTCGCTGACGAGCAGGTCGAGAAGGCCATCGCCACGATTTCCAAGGCCGCCCAGACTGGAAAGATTGGTGACGGTAAGATTTTCGTCCTCGGCCTCACCGACGTCATCCGCATTCGCACCGGCGAGCGCGGCCCTGCCGCCATCTAAGTCCCATGTTCGGAGCAAGCAGAAGGGCGTCCCTCGGGACGCCCTTTTTCTTTGGCTTATTTCGCGGCGGCCTTGGCCGCGGCCCTCGCGGCGTCGCGCCTGGCCAGCATGCCGGGCGAATTCCACTTGATGACGTGATAGGTTGCCTGCCCGTCGCCGGCATTGCGGATCGCATGGTCGATATCGGCGGCCTGGAAGATGACGGAGCCTGGCCCGAGCTTTACCCAGTCGCCAGCGACGAGTGCCTCGACGGTCCCTTCCTTCACGATGAGTAGTTCTTCGTCGGCATGCCGATGAGCAGGGTGCGGCATCTGGCCTTTATCCAAAGTCGTCACATGCATCTCGAGCTCATCGAGGGTGGCCGTCGGGGCACGACAGACCGTGCGGGACTCGCCGACCTTGGTCTTCTTCACGACGAGCTTCTCCCAATCAAAGGCCATAGAACCCATGATGGGCTTGGGCGCAGCCACGGTCGCGGCGAGGCGATCCGAGCCAATAAAGCCGAAGAGACCGAGGCAAACGGAGGCGGTCAGGGAGGCGACGACGAGGTCGCGACGGGTTGGGGTAGTCATGGATCATTCATAGGAAACCTGCCGAGGAGAGTAAAGAGCCCATCCAGACGCCTTGCCCTCCGGCCGACCCCAGGCCTAATCTGCCGCATGCTTCGCCCTGCGCTCCGATGGACGGCCGCCCTACTTGCCTTGGCGTGCCTGCTCACTGGCTGCGGCGACGGCAAGACTACCGCCGAACGAAAAGCCGCCGAGGGCTACCTGATTATCAACAACATGGCCGAGCCCTCCGGCCTCGACCCGCAGACCATCACCGGCCTCAGCGAAAGCCACATCATCGCGGCACTCTTCGAAGGGCTCGTAAACTACGACCCCCAGGATCTCCATCCCGTTCCGGGCGTGGCCGAGAGCTGGACGATGTCGAAAGACGGTAAGGCCTGGACGTTCCGCCTGCGCGCCGATGCCCGCTGGTCCAACGGCGATTCGGTCACCTCGGCCGACTTCCTCTTCAGTTACGAACGCATGCTCACGCCGAGCTTCGGCGCCGAGTACGCCTCGATGCTGCACGGCATCCGCGGAGCCAAGGCCTTCCACAGCGGCAAGACCAAGGACTTCAAGTCGGTCGGCGTCCGCGCCCCTGACGCGCATACGCTCGTCATCGAGCTCGAAGATCCGATTCCGTATTTCCTCCAGCTCCTCTGCCATCATAGCTGGATCCCCGTGCACCCAGCCACGATTCTCAAGTATGGCAAAATGGATTCGCTCAACACGCTGTGGACCCGGCCCGGCGCGCTGATCGGCAACGGAGCCTTCACACTCGAGAAATGGGAAGTCGCCCGCCGCGTCGTCGTGCGCAAGAACCCCCGCTATTGGAACGCCGCGACCGTCTCACTCAACGCGGTCGAGTTCCGCGCCATCTCCGATCTCTTTGCTGAGGAACGCGCCTTCCGCGGCGGCGAACTCCACATCACCGGCGCGGTACCGCCCTACAAGGTCGCCAAACTCCGCGAACAGAAAGCCCCGCAGCTGCGGCTCGACCCCTTCTTCTCCACGGCGTTCGTCTGGGTGAACTGTGACATCAAGGGCACCAAGCCAGTCGACCTCGCCGCCCGCAAAGCCCTCACCGATCCACGCGTGCGCCGCGCCCTCGGCATGGCGATTGACCGTAACCTGATCGCCGAAAAAGTCCTGCGCGCCGGCGAGTCGCCCGCTCTCCATTTCACGCCGCCTGGCGCGGGAGGATTCCAGTCGAACGCACTCTGGAAGCAGGACGCAAAAGAGGCCCGCCGTCTGCTCGCCGAAGCCGGCTACCCAGGTGGCAAGGGCCTGCCGAAGTTCGACTACCTGTACGCGACCTCCGAAGGCCAGCAGATGACGGCACAAGCCTATCAGGAGATGTGGCGCCGCGAACTCGGCGTCGAAGTCGAGCTGCGTAACCTCGAGTGGAAGGTCTACCTGACCGCGATGCGCAAGGGCGAATACCACCTCTGCCGCGGCGCCTGGGTCGGCGACTACAACGACCCGAATACCTTCCTCGAGATGCTCATCAGCGGCAACGAGCTGAACGTCTCGCATTGGAATGATGGCGAGTATGACCGCCTCCTTGGCCTCGCCGCGAAGGAGACCGATAGCGCCAAGCGCTTCGGCTACTTCCAGCAAGCCGAGGCTAGGCTCATTGAGCAGGCCCCCGTCCTGCCGGTCGTCTTTAATAAGAATAAGTTCCTCATCCGCCCTGAGGTGCAAGGCTGGTATCCGACCCTACTGGACCAGCACCCTTTCACCGCCGTCCGGCTCGTCCCCGCGAAAGGGGATTGAAGGCCAGACTTACTCCACTCATCTTATTCCTATGCGCTTCCTCGCCCTCGCCCTCCTCGCCTCCCTGACCGCCGTCACTGGCTCCGCCCAAGCTGACCCTCTGCGCGCAGCCGTACCCGGGGAAGACAAGGCCTTCGCGAAACTTCGCGGCATCACCTTCTTCTTTATCGACGTCAGCACCTCCGAAAGCCGCCCCGAAGACGCTGACCTCCGGGGAGAGATCCGCGATGCCATGGAGCTCGAGATGCGTCGCGCGGGCATCACGCCCAAGGAATTCAACCCGCAGACGCCGGAAGTGTCTACCCCACTGCTTTCCATCGACGTCCGCTTTAATCGCGGCCTCGGTCGCTACGACGCCGACGTGGTCCTTGCCGTGCGCGATAACGCCACAATCACCCGCAACAAGGAAGCCGTACTGGCCCAGTCTTACGCGCAGTCGAAGCGCGCGAGTGGTACCTCCGAGGCCACGCTGAACCGCGAGATCAAGGCCCGCAGCCGCGAACTGGTGCAGGACATTATCGTGGGCATCAAGTCCCTTAAGTAAGGCCACCGGCCTCGCCTTTGGACCTCCTGAAGAAGATGCGTGGCGACGGGGCTAACCCGCCGCCACGTTCCTCGCTATCGGTCATCATCACGACTGTCATTGCGGCGATTGCCGTCATCGGTGGACTCTCTTACCTTACCCACGAACTGGAGCTCATGCTCCTACTCGGCACCTTCGGCGCCAGCTCCCTGCTCGTGTTCGCCTACCCTGATTCGCCCTTCTGCCAGCCTCGTAACGTCATCCTAGGTCATCTCATCGGGACCGCCGCCGGATTAGTCTTCCTGCAATTCTGCCCCATCTCTTGGTGGTGCGACGCACTGGCCGTCGGCACGGCCATCGGCTTAATGAAGCTTACCCGCACCGTCCACCCACCGGCCTGCTCAAACCCCCTTATCATCTTCGCCATTAAGCCAAGCTGGACCTTCCTACTCTTCCCCACCCTGGCCGGCGCGGCCTTGATCGTCGTCGTCGCCCTCTTCTATCACAACTTGCGCCGAGAGGCCCGCTGGCCCAAATATTGGTTCTAAACTTATGTCCTCCATCGAAGCCCGCCTCTCCGAACTCGGCCTCTCCCTGCCGACTCCGCCCGCCGCCGCCGGCGCCTATGTCCCCGCCGTCCGTACGGGCAACCTGCTGTACCTCGCCGGCACATTGCCGATGAAGGATGGCAAGGTCGCTTCGCTCGGCAAGGTGGGCCGCGAGGTCGACCTCGTCCAAGCCGCCGAAGCCGCCAAGCTCTGCACGCTCAACGCGCTGGCCAACGCCAAAGCCGCCCTTGGCTCGCTCGACCGCGTGGTGCGCGTGGTCATGGTTAACGGCTTCGTAAACGGCGTCGACGGCTTCAGCGACAGCCCCAAGGTGCTTAACGGCGCCTCGGAATTCCTACTCCAAGTCTTCGGCGATGCCGGCAAGCACGCCCGCGCCGCGGTCTCCGTCAACGGACTGCCACTCGGCGTCTCCGTCGAGGTCCAAATCGTGCTCGAAGTCCGCGACTGAGATCACTCAGCCGTCGGACAGGCTGATCTTGGTGAAGTCGATCTTGAAGGCCGACCCTTTGGGCGGCTTACCGCAGTTTCCGACCATACCGCAGGCTCGCTTCACCAGCTCGGCCATTCGGGCGTCGCCAGGTTTCGTCAGCCAGCCAGAGAAAGAGACGAAGCCGGCGGCATCGATGGAAAGCGTGACACCGCAGGAACCACCTGTGGCAATCGATGAACCTTCAGCCGCAACGAGATCATTCCAGGCCGTCCGCAGACGGGCTTGGACCTCGCCCGCATAGATTGCCTGTTCGGAGGCCGAACCGCCTTCGCCGCCATTGTCGCCGGCACCGAAGCTGCGCCCCTTCTTCACTGAGACGCCGCCGATACCGCCCGTCTTACCGGACCCGGACTTGCCGCCTTTCGACTTCATGAATTCGCCTAGCGTGGTCTTGCCTGTGCTACTACTCGCGCCCGACTTAGCGGTGGATTTCGTCATCGTCTTGGCTGAGTTCTGGGAAGTCGCCGCCGATTGTTCCGCCTGCTCGCGCTCCTTAAGGATTTTATCGACGTCGAGTTTTTTGAGGTGAATCCGGGTGACGCCATTATTCGAGCCAACCTCGGAACCCTGCGCAACACCCGCCTTCTTCCCGATCTCGCCGGGTCGCTTACCCGGGATGCCATTGAGGTCGACCAAGAGCGGATCCACCGGCTCGATGACCTCACCTGGATGACGTGAGGCGTACCAAGAAAACCCGATAATTGCGCCTAGGATGCCGAGGTGTAATGCGACGGAACCGACCCAACCTTTGCCTCCGGTCGACATCTCAGCGCGTCTCGGTGTCCAGCCCCGCCTTGGTGAGCCCCTTGGCCCGGGCGGCGGAAAGGACGTCGATAATTTTCTGGTAGGACAGCACGCCGTCACCGCGGATGCGCAGGACCGGCTGCTCGGCTTCCGGCATGGCGGCGATGGCGGCGAACTCGGTCTCCAACTGGGCGAAGGTCACGGAACGGGAACCAATCGAGTAACCGCCATTACGGTCGATACTCACGAAACGATATTGGACCTTGGTATCCGGGGTCTTGCCCGCGCCCTTCTCGGCCTTGGGTAAGTTGACCGCGGTGGTCTGTTCAAGCACCGGCGTCGAGATCATAAAGATGATCAGCAACACGAAGCAGAGGTCGAGCATCGGCGTGACGTTCAGCTCACTGATGACGTGGAGCCGGTTGGGTCTGGAAAACGAGCGGGCCATGCGGGCTTACTGTGCGTCTTCCCAGCCCGGCAAGGAGGAGGGAGATTCGGCGACGGGGAGCGGGGCGGCCTCGGCGGGAGTGGCCGGAGCGGCGGCACGAAGCAGGCGATCGCGTTCCTGCGCAGCTTCAAAGTTGCGGCGAGCTTCGCCTTCGAGTTCCAGTTCGACCCGGTCCGCGAGCGAGCTGGCGAAGTTCTCGAGCTCGGTCGTCATGATCTTCACCTGAGTGAGGAGGTAGTTATAACCGAAGGTGGCGGGAATCGCGACGAGTAGGCCGAGGGTCGTGGTCACGAGCGCACCGCAGACGCCGGGAGCCAGCTGCGCGATACTCGCTTTTTCGGTGAGCGCTCCAAAGGTAACCATCACGCCCCAAACCGTGCCCAGCAGGCCGAGGAACGGACCGCCGGAGACCAGTGAACTGAGTAGCACCATCTTGTCCTCGTACTTCACCATCGTCCGGGCGACGCCACGCTGGATCGCGTTCTCGACGTGACCCATGCAAAGGGTGACGTCCGACTTGCGCACAAGGCGCCCCTTATGGCGCTGCACCGCGGAGACGCCTTCGGCGACAAGGAACTCGTAAGGTCCGAGATTGGAGCCGCGCGGGAAATTAAGCGCGACGACAGAGGCCTCGTCGCGGAGACGACGTTCGAACGCATGATTGCGACGGCGCAACTCCTGGACGTCGGACCACTTCTGGATCATGGCACCCCAACCGATGAAGGAGCAGATGAGGAGGACGACGGCGACGGCCATGCCGGCGGAGTCCATCTGCTTGAAATACCAGAGTGCGCCTTTGTCGGTCTCGGCCAGCACAAGCATGAGTACGGGAGAAAGCATCGCTTTCATAGGCAATCCGCCGACGGCATGGCTTCAACCTGAAAAGGTTCGTTGTCGCACTTGAATCGGAGGCCATTCGCCTGCATGGTGACCCTGCTTGATTCCTCGTCCGCCATCCTGCCAAGGCTGCATCCAGAACGCCGCCGTGTACTTCACCCTCGTAGCCGGGGGCAAGGCGGAGACCTATGCCTGCTGCCAAGGGTGCCCCTCCCTGCTTGCGGACTCCATCCTTCCCTCCCTCGCGCTAGGGCTGAAGTTGACCGTACCGACCCCCGTCGGCCGGGGCAAGTGCCCCTCCTGCGGCTTCCGCTGGGCCGACTTTGACCGGGTCCACCGCTTCGGCTGCGCGACTTGCTACGAAGCCCACGCCCCTCAGGCCCTGGCCACCATCGCCCGTATCCAGCCGGGTCTCGAGCACCACGGCCGCCGGCCTTACGACGCCGCGGCCGACCGCGACGCCAAGCTGACCAAGGCGCGCGGACTCTTGAAAGCCGCCATGAAGGAAGAGGACTACGAAACCGCGGCGGTCCTCCGGGATCAGATTGCCGAGCTCGAAGCCGGCCTGCCTGGAGCCAAACCCTGACCTTAGGATGAAGCCTTTAGCCCTGCTGACCAATGACGATGGCATCAACGCCGCGTTCCTCCACGCCTTGGTTGCCGCCTGCGTGGCCGAAGGCTTCGACGTCGTCGTCGCCGCACCCTCCGGCGAGCGCAGCTGGATTGGCCGCGCCTTCAGCCGCCACCGCGAAGTCGCCCTCGCCGACTACCCGAACCTCGGCCGCCAGGCTTGGTCCATCGACGGTACCCCTTCGGACTGCGTGAACATAGCCCTCGGCCACCTCCTGCCCGTAAAGCCCGACGTGGTACTCTCTGGTATCAATATCGGCTTTAACGCGACCATGCCCCTCTGCCTGAGCTCTGGCACGCTCGCCGGGGCGACCGAAGGCACCGCCTGGGGCCTGCCGGCCGTGGCCTGCTCCCTCGACCTCGAGCAATCCCTCTTTGAACTGGTCCACCGGAACTCTTCCTTCTGCCCTCCGGCGCTCCGCCCACACCTCGAGGCTGCCGGCCGACACGCTGCCCGCTTCGCCAAGGGACTCGTCGGCCAGCCCAGCGATAGCCTGCTCGTGCATAGCCTCAACTACCCCGCGAACGTCACCGACGCCACCGCGATGGAACGCAGCACGCCCGCGCTGGTCCGCCATGGCTCTCTCTTCAAGCGTTCGGCCCAAGGCTTCGCGTTTGCCTGGAACGACGGCGAGAACCTTACCACCGATAAACAATCAGACCTCGCCGTCTTGGAGCGAGGTCTGATTAGTCACACGGTCTTCGACTTCGGCGGCACTGCGCCGCTCTAAGCCAGCTTAGTGCGTGTGGCCGTGATCGTGGCCGTCGCCATGATCATGGTCGTGGTCGTGATGACCTTCGCCCGCGAACAGGGCCGGGAGAAGGAGCACCAGCCCACCGATGAAGGCAGGCGCATAAGCGTTGCGCAGGCCATGGGCCGCGAGGAAAGGATAGAAGGCGACGTAGCTGGCGAAGGCCCAGGCACCAAGGTGATTGGTGAAGATCCAGAGGCCAGTGAGGCCACCGTCGTTGGCGCGACGCTGAACATACACGGAAAGAAAGCCGGCGAAAAAGACAGCGGAGAGGATCAGCAGGAAGACGGCGAACGGGGCCCAGCCTTCGACGGCGTGGTGATGAATCTCTTCGGCCTGCTTCTTGAGCTCAGGCTCAGCGGCGGCTTCAGCAGCGGCGACGGCAGCCTTCTCGTCGAAGGCCTTACCCTTGGCGGCGGTCTTGGCCTTGGCGACGGCCTTCTCCACGAGGGCAACCTTGGTGGCGGCCTCCTTGGCATGGGCGTCAGACTCCGGAAGAGTATGGCTCATGTAGTGGTAGGCGCCGACGGAGACACCGTAGAAGACGGCGCCAAGGACGACAGTGTTGATAGCCAGGCCGAGGCGGCCGAGGGGCTTGGTAAGATCCAGCGAGAAGCTCATGGTGCGAAGCCGCAACCTAGGTCGCCCGCCCTTTCCTTCAATTCCAAACTTGGAAACCGCCCCGTTCCACGCCTCATAAGGGCTTCACTATGGCCCGCCCGCTCCCTGAAACCGTCCTTTTCGACCTCGACGGCACCCTGGTCGACAACTTCGAGGCCATTCATCGGTGCTACGACGACGTGATGAGCATGATGGGCCTCCCCGGCGTCACGCTGGAGCAGATTCGGCGAGCGGTCGGCGGGTCGGTCAATGTCACGGTGGTCAAACTGGCCGGCGAAGCCAATGCGCCCACCGCCACCCGCCTCTTCCGCGAGCACTTCCCTTCCGTGATGTATCACGGCCTACGCGCCTACCCCGGCTGCCGCGAGATTCTCGTCGCCCTCCGCGCCAAAGGCGTCCGGGTCGCGGTCTACACCAACAAGGACGACGCTAATTCTAAGAAGATCATGGAGCACCTCGGCCTAGACGATGTGATCGACGCCGTCTACGGCACCAACGTGCACCCTTGGCGCAAGCCCCAGCCGGAGTTCACCCATTTCGTCCTCTCATCCTTCAAAGCACGGCCTGAAACCACCGTCATGGTCGGGGACTCGCCCTTCGACATCGCCACGGCCCGCAACGGTAAGCTGGCCGCGATTCATTGCGTGACGACCGGTAGCCACACCGCCGAGGAACTCGCCCCCTACGCCCCGGATACCGTCCACGCCGGTCTGGCTGAACTCGGCCGCGAGCTCTTCGGCTTGGGCTGATTTTCGTTTCGCCCCCGCCTCGCAGGGGTGATTGGCTACCCCCATGTCGCCGCCACGCGAACCGCCGCGCGGACCCGAAACCACCCTTTCGGGAGTGGTCGAGCGCATCCTGTGGCTCGACGAGGAGACGCATTTCACCATCGCCGAACTCGCGCCGGAAGCCGGCGAGAAGGTCATCATCCTCGGCAATATGACTGGACTACAGTGCGGCGAGACCGTCGACGTCAGCGGCCACTGGGAGCGCCATCCCTCACACGGTCCGCAGTTACGCGTACGCACCTTCAGCTCGCGCCTGCCCTCTTCGGTCCACGGCATCCGCAAATACCTCGGCAGCGGTCTCATCAAAGGCATCGGCAAGACCTACGCCGATAAGATTGTCGCGAAGTTCGGCGTCCGCACCTTCGACATCATCTCCAATCAATCCGGCCGCCTCCGCGAAGTCGATGGTATCGGCCCCGGGCGCGCCAAGGCCATCAAGGCCGCCTGGGATGACCAGAAAGCCCTGCGCGAAGTCATGGTCTTCCTCCAGACCTACGGCGTGACCAACGCCCTCTGTATCCGTATCGTCAAGGCCTACGGCCAAGACGCCAAGAAGGTCCTCACAAGCGAACCGTATCGTGTGTGCCGCGAGGTCGAAGGCGTCGGCTTCAAGACCGCCGACAAGATCGCGCGAAATCTCGGCCTGCCCACCGCCGGCCCGCAGCGCGTCGACGCCGGCATCCTACACACGCTTGAAGAACTCGAAGGCGAAGGCCATAGCGCCTTCCCTGACGAAGGTCTGCTGGAGAAAGCCACCGAGCTCCTCGAGGTCGACAAGACGATTGTTCACGACCGCCTACGTAAACTGATGGAGGAAAAGGCTGTCGGCGTGCTCTCCACGCGCGGCGTCCGCCTTGTGCAGCTCCGCTCGCAAGAGAACGCTGAGAAGTCGATCGCCGCGTCCATCCAGCGCTTCCTCGCCACGCCTTCGAGCCTGCCCACCATCGTCGCCGACAAGGCCGTCGAATGGGCTCAGGCCCGCGCCGGCTTCGCCTTCTCGCCCGCGCAGGCGGCGGGCGTCCTCATGGCGCTTCAGAACAAGGTCACCGTCCTCACCGGAGGCCCCGGCACGGGTAAGACGACAATCCTGAAGGCCCTCTGCGACATCCTCGGCGCGAAGCGCGTCCGCATGGCGCTGGGTGCGCCCACCGGCCGCGCGGCTAAGCGCATGACCGAGGCCACACGCGTGCAGGCTTCAACGATCCATCGGCTGCTGAAGTTCGATCCTGCGGCCGGCGGCTTCACCGCCAACGCCGAGAGCCCGCTCGCGACGGACTTCGTCATCATCGACGAATCCTCGATGTTGGACACCAAGCTCGCGGCTTCGCTCCTGCGGGCCGTCCCCGGTACGGCCCACCTGCTTCTCGTGGGCGACGTCAACCAGCTTCCTTCTGTCGGTGCGGGCAATGTACTCGGCGACCTCATCGATTCCGGTGCGGCCGCGGTGACGCGTCTCGACACGGTGTTCCGCCAAGGCGCCCGCAGTGGTATCGTGACGGTCGCCCACGGCATCCTGCATGCCGACACCACCCCACCCACCCCGGTCGAGGATCCCGCGAAGCTCGACTTCACGCAAGACATCCACTTCGTGCGCGTCGACGACCCGGAAGCCTGCGTCGCGATGGTCACGAAGCTTTGCTGCGACATCCTGCCGAAGGCGCTCCGCTTCGACCCCCTGCGCGACATCCAAGTGCTCGCACCGATGCACAAGGGCACCGGCGGCATCCAGGCCTTCAACCAAGCGCTGCAAGGCCGTCTACGCGGCGCCGACGCGCGACCAGGTCGGATTCAACCTGGCGACAAGGTCATCCAGACCCGCAATAATTACGACAAAAACGTCTTCAACGGAGACTTCGGCGTAGTCCTCGGCCAGAACGAAGAAGGCACGCTGCTGATCGATTTCGACGGCGCGCGCGTGGAGCTCGAACGCGGGGAACAGGGCGACCTGCACCTCGCCTACGCGGTGAGTATCCACAAGTCCCAAGGTTCGGAGTTTCCCGCCGTTGTGGTGCCCCTGCTCCGCCAGCACAGCATCATGCTTGCGCGCAACCTCGTCTACACGGCCGTCACGCGGGGTCGAAAGCAGGTTATCCTCGTGGGCGACCCCACCGCCTACGCAATGGCCGTGCGCAACGCGTCGGATTCACGTCGAATCACCGGCCTGCTCCCCCGCCTGCGTGGCGAGGAGTGATCAGATCCGCACGCGCATCGTCCCACGCGTGACGCCAAGCTGATTCAGGACCTTAAGGTCGTTCCAGAGTGCGGTGCCGTCGAGGTCGCCCTTGAGCAGAGCCTGATATTTCTCGAGCGTGCGCGTGACGGTGGAAGCATCCTCGTCGACGAACTCGACGCGGAAGCGGCGGACGCCGAGGGACAGCAGCTGGGTGACATATTCGGCACCGGTCTGAGCGCGCGAATTGAAGAGCGTATTACGGCAGCCCGCGTCGGCCTTAAGGATGTGTTCGGCGCCCACGCGATCGCGCAACTTAACCCGGTGGGTCTCGCAGGGGCGGCCGCAATCGCGGTAATCCTTACCCTTGGAGAGGAAGGCGCAGAATACGCAGTGCTCCATATGGAACATCGGCATGTGCTGATGCACCGTGACCTCGAACCACTCCGGCGGAGCGGACTGGAATAAGGCCGTCACCTGCTCGGAGTTGAGGTCGTAGGAGACCGTGAGGCCTTCGAGGGCATGCTCGCGCATGAGCCATTCGGCGGTAAGTCCGTTGGCGACATTCAAGGAGAAGTCGGCACGGAGGCGCTTCCCCTTGAAGGCACGCAGGTCCTCGTGGTTACGCACGAGATAGCCGTCCGCTTCACAGGAGAGGACGATCTCGCTGATACGTTCTTCACCCTGCTTGTGGATGCGCGGCCCCATGGCCCAGAACTCGACCTTGCGGCCGGCTTCCTGCTCGTAAGCGCGGACGCGGGCGACGGCACCACGGAATTTCTTGGGGTCCTCGTATTCGGCGTAGATGACGCGGGCGCCGCTCGCGAGAGCGGGATCCAGCTGCTCAGGCTCGCGGATGACCACGATGATTTCAGCTTCACCAGGGCGTTTTGACTCGAAGGGGGCGACCTTCGTCGCGGATTCTTCAAACGGCAGGAGCGTCCAGCGGAGCGGCAGGCTGCGGAGCTTGGTAATCTGTTCGGCGAGGTCGCGGCGGAGACGGTTCAGTTCACTGACGGGAATGATGAGGGCGCCTTCGAGATCGGCCTGCAGCTCGCCCATCTCGAAACCGGTATCACCGAGGCGGCCGAGCTGGTCACGCAGCGTGGTGACATCCATCGGGCGCTTTTCGGCCGCGGCGCAAGGCATCGCGGTCTCACCGGCGACGACATGGCCTTCACCGTCATTGAACTCGACGCGCAGGGGCTGACCGAGACGGCCGATCACCTTGGCATGGAGCGGGCGACGATAGTTAGCCTTCTCGCGATCCCAAGAATCATGAAGACGCTTATCGAGTTCCTGGTCCTTGGTCTTCCAGAGAATGGCGCTGGGCTTCACCTGTGACCAATCCACGTCCTCGCGGCCGAAGCGGATGAACGTCAGACCCCCGCGGGCAGGCTCAAGGCCGTGGACGAAGCCACCCTGCTCACGCTCGGCGGGCTTACCTTGGTCGAAGACCACGCCGTCGCCGGGCTTGAGCGGGCCTTCGAGGCGCATCGTCACCCCATTCGTGCCGACGTCGACGACCGTGCCAAGGTAGGCGCCGCGCTTCTTGCCGAAGCGGGCGTGAACGAGGTGCTGATTGTCGATGCCGCGGAGCCAACCCGGATACAGGCCACGTGAGAAAGTCATCTGCATCGCATAGTCCTCTTCCTGACGGACCTGCACAGCGGCACGATCGGCGTCGGCACCCTTCGCGAACGCATCCCACGCGGCGTCGACTGCGCGGCGATAGGCCCGGGTGATTGCGGCTACATATTCCGGAGACTTCAGGCGTCCTTCGATCTTCAGCGAACGGATACCCGCGCGGATAAGATCAGGGACGACCTCGATGCCCGCCAGATCCTGCGGGGAAAGTAGGTAGGCCTTGTCGCCAAGGTCGCGCACCACGCCATCCACCACGAGTTCATAGGGCAGACGGCAGGCCTGGGCGCATTCGCCGCGATTGGCCGAACGGCCGCCGAGGGATTCGCTCGTCAGGCATTGGCCAGAATAGGCGACGCAGAGAGCGCCGTGGACAAAGACCTCGAGGTCGAGAGGTGCACCCTTGGTGGCCTGCTCGGACTGCATCTTTTGCATCTCCGGAATCGAAACCTCCCGACCGAGAACGGCCAGAGACGCGCCGAGGTCACGGGCGTAGTCGACGCCGGCGGCGCTCGTGACCGTCATCTGCGTCGAAGCGTGGATTGGGAAGTCAGGCGAGATGCGGCGAATCAGTCGGCAGATACCCGGATCCTGGACGATCGCAGCGTCGACGCCGGCAGCGATGATTGAGCGCAGCGTGCGGGCGGCTTCAGCCAGCTCATCGGGGAAGATCAGCGTGTTGAAGGTCACGTAGCCCTTGACCCCGCGGCCGTGGAGATAGGCCATGAGTTCCGGAAGATCGGCCTCCTCGAAATTCTTGGCCCGGACGCGAGCGTTGAAGCGGCCTACGCCAAAGAAGATGGCATCGGCGCCGTTCTCGACCGCCGCGCGGGCGCAATCCCATTCCCCGGCCGGGGCGAGGACTTCCGGTTTACGAAGGGGAGCGATGAGACTGGTAGCGGACACGGGGCAAGGAAGGCACAGTCCGCCCTTCCCTGCAAAGAGCAATTAAGGCCCCCAGAAGGCCCCGCGGCGCTTCCGGGATTGCCCCAGGGCGGCCTTCCCTCCCTAATCGAACCTATGTCCGACAAGCTCGAAGAAATCTTCCAGATGCAGCAGGCGCTCAACAAGCGCATCGGCGTCGAAACCGCCGGCATGACCGAGGAAGAAAAGATCAAGTGGGTCCTCAACTACCTCCGCGCCATGCAGCAGGAGATGGCCGAGCTGACTGACTCCGTGCCCTGGAAATGGTGGGCCAAGTACCAGAAGTTCGACGAACAGAATGCCCGAGTCGAGGTCATCGACCTCTTCCACTTCCTCATCTCCATCGCCCAGGTGCTCGGCATGTCCGCTGACGACGTCTACCAGGCCTACCTAAAGAAGAACGCCGTCAATCACCAGCGGCAGGACTCCGGTTACGTCAAAAAGGACGAGAACGACTCCCGCCATATCTAAGTAACGCCCCCATGCGCCGCCCCTCCGTCCGCCGACCCGGCTTCACCCTCATCGAGCTCCTGCTTGTCATCTCGATCATCTCCATCCTGACGATGGCGACGTTCGCGTTGTTCCGCGCAGCCACGACCGCCCGCAGTAAAGCACGCAGCAAAGGCGACGTCCAAGCGATCGCGATGGCCTGCGAGAACTACAAGAAGACCTATGGCGATTATCCCTGCCGAAAGGACGTAGGCAGCGACGATACCTACCGTAAGGACATGTTCGACCAGCTGATCGGTCGCCGTATCATCAAGTCCTTCCCCATCTCGACCGGAACAGCCATTGAACTTATCGCCTACAACGACACCCGCCTGCCGTCTGGGTCCCAAGGTCGCAAGCAGAAGGCGTTCATCGGCTACGGAGAGATCAAGACCAATGACGACGCTAATTTCGGTAGCACCACGTGGAGCCTGACCGTCGAGTTCCGAGACGCCTGGGATAACCCTTACGACTACCGTTACCGCGTGCTAAACTCCGCCAGCTCGCCGATCCAAAAAACCGACGGCACCTACTCCGGAACCTTGGCCGACTGGAAGTCGCCCAACTTCCTCCTCGTCTCCTGTGGTGCGAATTATGTCGATAAAGGAGAAGGCGTCATGCCCGATATCAAAGAATATTGGGACGAGACCACCCTCACCGGCGGCATGAAGATGGCCAAGAACGGCCTGATTCCTTTCGTAGCTGGGCCGCCGATTGTTTACCCCTATTTCGAAGACGCGACGACCTCCACCGGACCTTTCCGCGCGGATAATATCGTCAACTGGTCGAACTGACCTCTCGCTCGAGAGGCTTCCGCAGCAGCCACGCCAGCCCGACGCACAGCAGCCACGCCAGTGCGGCGGTGGCAAGGGTGTGCGAGAGGAAGTGTTCGCCGCGGGCAATCTGATAGAACCCCATCCAACACCCGACGCCCAAGCCGAGTGCTAGGCCGCGCCAACCGCGGGCCTTCAGAATCCAGTAAAGACCCAGCAAGGCGAAGCCGCCGCTGGCGTGTCCAGCCGGGAACGCGTGGCTCGGATAGCCCACGGGCTTAGCCTGGAAAAGTAGCAGATGATCATACGAACCGCCAAAGGCCTTCAGCTCGAGCGGCGTCGCTATACCGGTGACTGCGCGGAGCTGCGTGCAGACGACCGCGACCAACGCAAGGCAGGCAAGCAGATATAGGGCGCGGACACGTACGCGCTTCGCGAAGAGCGCCGCACCGATCAATAGCACGGCCCAGATAATGATGAGCGCCTTCGGGCCGTCGTAGGCGAGCGCTAGGCCGAGGGCGTTCGTACGCGGAATCAGCCAGGCCTTGCCGTCCCAGAATAAAGACTGGAAACAGAAATCAACCGCTTCACCGCCGAGACCAGGTAAGCCGAAGAATAACACGACCGCCGAGACCGCAAGCGCGGGCGCCCGGAGCGAGCGGAGATTAACGTGCGGGATTCTGGAGTCCGCCATGGTTGAAAAGGGCGTCGGCGCCTTGGTAGTGGATGATCGCTTCGTCCACCGCGGGGGAATCAAGCACCGTCACCGGCGTCAACGCACCGGTGGCGAGATCGGCTTTATATTGAACGGACTGGCGCACAGGCTTCAGCACCGTGAGCAAACCGTCCGGATGCAGCACGGCGACCTTCTGATAATTGCTGATGAAGGCTCGCGGACGGAAAGACGGGCTAAGCGCGTCGTTGCCGATGAACCGGGAAAGGTAGTCCATACCCAGCAGGCCGAGCACGGTGGGGGCGGTGTCGATCTGGCTCATCATCGCGTCGAACTTCCGCGGGGCGATATTTCCCGGAGACCAGATGAAGAGCGGAATCTCGTACTTGCGAATCTCGAGCTCGCGCTTGCCGGCAACGGAAGCGCAATGGTCGGCAACAATCACGAAGACCGTGTCTTTGAACCAAGGCTTGACCTGCGCGGCTTTGAGGAAGGCGCCGATGGCGTAATCCGTATAGGCTACCCCGCCCTCGCGATCGATGAGCTTCGGGTCGATCTTACCCGCCGGCCACGTGTACGGGCGGTGGTTCGACGTCGTCATCACAAAGTGATGGAAGGGCTTGCCGGCCACATGGGCCCTGTCGGCTTCCTCAAGCGACCACGCGAAGGCGTCTTCATCACAGGCACCCCAGGCATTGCCAAAAGTCGCCTTCTTGCCCGCGGCTTCCTGACGAGGAAGGTCCACGACCCGGTAGCCATTGGCCCCAAAGAAGTAGTTCATGTTATCGAAGAACCCGTCACCGCCGTAAATGAAGGCGGTGTCATAGCCCTGGGTGCGCAGCACCGAGCCGAGGGTCGTGAGGTCCTCGCAACCCTTGCGGCGCAGCACGGACTGGCCCGGGATCGGCGGGATAGACAGCGAGAGCGCTTCCATACCGCGCACCGTGCGCGTGCCACCGGCATAACAACGGGAGAACCACAGGGACTCGCGGGCGACACGGTCGAGGTTCGGCGTCAGGTTCTTCGGCTGGTAGAGCGGCGAACCGTAACAGCCCACATACTCGGCGCTGAGGCTCTCGATCGTGATTTGGATTACGTTCAGCCGACGGGTAGGTGTGGCGGATTTGATCCGACGGGTGATATCATTAAGGTCGGTGCCCGTCGGCGTACCGCCCTGGGCGAGGAGCGTGGCGCGGAGCTGCGCGACGGCGTCCGGACGCGAAGGGTAGAAACGCTTCCACTCAAGCTGGTTGGCCCAGAAGGCGGCCAAGAAGGCGTATTCACCGTTCTTAGCGAGCTCGGTGTCGTAGCTGTTATCCCAGCCCGGCTGCGGATCGCCCATGTGGCGAAGGCCGGCGGTGAGCCGTTCGCCGATGGAAGTGTGTGCCGTCGACGCCGCCTTGAGGTCGCGGCGGCCGACGAAGTAAGCGACCAGCAGGATAGCTAGCAGCGGCGCGAGCAGCGCAGCGGCGTTGCGCCAGCGAGGCGTGACGTCGGCGGCGGCGCCTTCTTCCCAGCGTTGCACCAAGCCCAGGCGACGCCAGAGCAGGAAGAGCCCCGTCGCGATTGCGAACACGATGGCGATAATCAACGGAAGGTTGTATGACTCCTTGATGTTCTTCACCACCTCGGTCGTGTAGACGAGGTAGTCGACCGCGATAAAGTTGAATCGGACGCCAAATTCCTCCCAGAAGAGAATTTCGGAAATCTTCCAGAAGGAGAAGAGGAACGCGCCGAAGATCCAAGCCGCACGCAAAGGTAGGCGCAGCCAGCGGGAAGCGGACCAAGCGCTAGGCCACACCGTGCTGAGCAGCCCCAGCGGCAAGGTCAGGAACCAAGCCATGAAGAGATCAAACAGCAGTCCAACGATTAGGGCGGCAAAAGTTGGCATCCCCCAGGAGACGCCGCCGGCCGAGGCTACGAGAAGACTAAGGCGAAGGAGCGAACCGAGAAGGACGTAACTGGTGGCGAGGAGCAACGTGCCACCCTGCCGCGAACCCAGGACCTTCGAGAACAACGATTTCACGGGGTGATTAGTCGGAAAATCGCTCCCTCAGGGCGAGCCAATTAAACGGCCGCTGCCAGACCTCACCGTTCCGGCACCTCGTCGACACCCGAACCACCCCAAGGATGGCAACGGCAGATTCGCCGGAAGCCCATCCAACCGCCCTTGAAGAAACCGAAGCGCGCCAAGGCCGTGGCCGCGTAGCAGGAGCAGGTAGGATGATAGCGGCAACCAGAGCCTGGAATGAGATGCAAAGGCTTCGAAAGGAAGCGCCGATAAAAACCGACGAGAACCAATGCCAGCATCGCCAGTAACGATGGGCGAGGCTCGCTCATGCGGATGGCGCGGACTTCGCTGCCAAGATACGGACGGCCGCCGCGGCATAGACCTTGCGAAGCTCGGCCAGCGAGCGTTTCAGCATGCCCGAACGGATGACCAGCACGACCTCCCAGCCCGCCGGGAAAGCGGCCTCGTCGGTCCGGAAAAGCTCACGCGCTAGGCGCTTGGCCCGGTTCCGATCGACCGCCAGAGGTAGGTTCTTCTTGGCCGCGATGACAGCGAAACGGGCCTTACCCCGCTCACCCGTCTGGCGGAAATTCAAAAGAAAAGGCCCGCAATCCAGTCGCGAGCCTTCTTGGCGGAGGCGGTTGAAGTCGGCCGAGGCGCGAATTCGACGCTCCCGCGGGAGACGCATGGGTCTTAGGAGGCGCCGAGGCGCTTACGACCGATGGCACGGCGCTTGGCCAGAACCTTACGGCCACCGGGGGTCTTGGAACGGGCGCGGAAACCGCACTTGCGGGCGCGGGAGATCTTTGACGGACGATAGGTCGGATGCATGGCTGTAAAGGAACAGCCAAGGACACCCCACCGAGGGTGTCAAGCCCCACGCTTCCCGGCTTGGCAGATGGCCTCAGGAGGGGGAGAATGGGCCCATGAGCCCGGAAAAAGGCAAACTAAGGCCCACCCCGCCCCGGGCTTACCTGAACCCCGAGTTCATGACTAGCCCCCAGGCCCGCGGTATCCGCGTGCTGACGGAGATGACCGAGCCGCATCTGCGCTTCAAGAAATACGGCGTACGCAACACCGTCGTGATGTTCGGCTCCGCGCGCACCTTGCCCCCGGAAGTCGCCCGTAAGCGCCTCGAAGAAGCCAAGGCCATGGCCGCGAGTGGCACCTGTGCCGACGCCGAGTGCGCGCATCGTATCCGCGTGGCCGAGATCGACCTGCGCAGCTCAGCTTATTACGAAGCCTGCCGCGAGCTCGCTTTCGAGATGACCAAGTGGTCGCTCACCCTTCCAGAGTGGCAGCGCTTCCTCGTCTGCTCCGGCGGCGGACCTGGCATTATGGAAGCCGCCAACCGCGGCGCGCATGAAGCCGGCGGTCGCTCCGTCGGCCTTGGCATCGCCCTGCCCTTCGAACAGGAACACAATCCCTACATCACGCCCGAGCTCGACCTAGAATTCCACTACTTCTTCGTCCGCAAGTATTGGTTCCTCTACCTCGCCAAGGCCCTCGTAGCCTTCCCGGGCGGCTTCGGTACGATGGACGAGCTCTTCGAGATGCTCACCCTCATCCAGACGAAGAAGACCAAGAAGCAATTCCCGGTACTGCTCTTCGGCTCCGCCTTCTGGAAGAACGCCATCAACTTCGAAGCCTTCCAGGAATGGGGCATGGTCTCACCGGAAGACCGCGACCTCTACATCCATGTCGATTCCGTGAAGGAAGCGCGCGACATGCTGATCGAGATTATCACGGAGCGCTACCTGAAGCCCGACAGCGAAGCGAATGACTGAAGCCATCGGTATCGCCCTGACGACCTTGCCCTCCCGCGACGAAGCCGACCGCCTCGCCGCCGACGCGGTGGCCGCCGGGCTCGCCGCCTGTGCGCAGGTCGACGGACCGATTCGCTCCCATTACACTTGGGAAGGTAAGGTCGAGAGCGAGGAGGAGTTCCGTGTCACCTTCAAGTACGCCGCAACCAAGGGCGCCGACCTCGAAGCATGGGTCCACTCCCGCCATCCTTACGCCGTGCCTCAATGGCTCGCCTTCGCAGCCGACCACACTTCCCCCGGCTACCGCGCCTGGGTGCTCGGCGTACGCTGATTCCATGGACCTGTCCGCCGCCAAAGCCCTCCTGTACTGCGCCCTCGGCCTCTTCGTGCTGTTCGCCTGGGCGCGCGAACGTCGGAAGCGCCGCCTCAGCAGCGAACCGGAGAAGTTCTGGCCGGGAACAACGTACGCACCAACAGGAGCCTATTTCATCGCCGCGACCGGTGCTATCCTCATCACCATCGCTGAAGCCGCCGTCGAGAAACGCGCCGGCCTCACCGACCAGCAAAGTATCCTACCGGCGATTTTCATCTTCCAGCTACTCGGCGCCTCCATCATCGAAGAGATGCTCTTCCGCGGCTTCGTCGCACCTGGGGAATTGTTCGGACGCAAACTGCTCGCCTTGATGATCATCGGCTCGCTCGTCTTCGCGCTCATCCATAACTTCGACCTCAGCGAACCCGAAGGTCGAGTGAATGCGGCGTTCGCCTTCATCACGTCGCTCTGGCTCTATGTCGTGCGCTTCAATCCGCTGAATCCGGACCGTTCGCTGCTGCCATGTTTTATGGCTCATACCGTTCGTAATCTGGCGGTCTTCGGGATTAAAGGAGCCCAAGGCTTCATAAGCTGGTAATTTGACGAGCGCGGGGGGCCAAATCCGTTGCAACTAGGGGCTAGCTTTGCTGTCTTGATGATACCCCATGAAGCCCTTCGAACCCGGTAACCGTCGCGACTTTTTGAAGCTCGGCGCGCTCACCGGTCTCGGCTTGGGACTCGCCGCTATTCCCTCCGTCGAAGCGAAGCCGGATCCCGCGAAACTGAAACATCGTGCGGCGACCGATATCGGTGCGCCCCGCCCACGCCCGTCGGGGAATAAGCCTGTCTGGGATCTGACGACGAAGCCCACCGAGAAAGTCCGCGTGGGTATCATCGGCCTGAACCGCGGCTCCTCTCACGTGGCGTCGGTTGCCTCCACGCCTTTCGCCGAAGTCGTCGCGGTGTGCGACATCCGTGACGACCGCGCCAAGGCGCAGGCGGAAGTGGTCCGCAAGAAGACCGGCAAGACGCCCGTCGTCTACAGCGGCGACGAGAACGTCTGGGAGAAGATGGTCGCCCGCGACGACATTGATGTCGTCTACATCGCCACGCCCTGGGAATGGCATACGCCGATGGCTATCCGCTCCATGGAGCTCGGCAAGCATGCCTTCATCGAAGTGAACTGCGGCCTGACGGTCGACGAATGCTGGGACATTGTCGACGCCTCAGAAAAATACCAGCGTCACTGCCCGATTCTCGAGAACTGCTGCTACGGTGAGGAAGAGCTCTTCGTCCTGAACCTCGCCCGCCAAGGCTTCTTCGGCGACCTCAAGCACGGCGAGTGCGCTTACATCCACGACCAGCGCGGCAAGCCAGGCGCGAGCTTCCTCGACGCCGGCCGCGAATGGCGCCGCAACTACTCCACCCTACTCCAAGGCAACGTCTACCCCACGCACGGCCTCGGCACGATTTCCCAGTATATGGGCATTGGCCGCGGCGATGCCTTCAAATACGCCGTGTCGGTCTCTTCGCCGGAGTTCGGACTATCGCAGCTGAGGGAACGTGTGAAGCCCGACCGCGACCGCTCCAAAGACCAACAGTTCGTCTGTGGCGACATGAACACCTCGATCGTGAAGACCGAGCTCGGACGCACCATCGTCATCCAGCATGACAACACCAGCCCGCGACCCTACACACGCGGCAATCTGCTCAGCGGCTCCCTCGCCACCTTCGCCGGCTATCCTAACCGTCTGGCAATCGACGCCGACAACGAGAGCGTGTTGCTCGATCCGAAGGAAAAGCGAAACAGCCACTCTTGGACTTACGAAGGAGAAAAGCTCAAGAAATTCATGGCCGAGAATATGCACCCCCTTCTCAAAAAGCTGATGACCGAAGCCAAGAAAGTCGGCGGCCACGGCGGCATGGACCACGTGATGAGCTACCGGTTCCTCGATTGCGTCCGCCAAGGGATCACACCTGACCTCACCGTCTACGATGCCGCTTCTTGGTCGGCCTTGGTCGATCTCTCTGACCGTTCCGTCCGTGACGGCAGCATCCCCGTCGCCTACCCCGACTTCACGCGCGGCGGCTGGAAGACTCTCAAACCCCTCCCCATCATTTCTTAACTCCACCTCGATACGACCTCGGCATTATTTCCTCATGCCCTCAGGCCCTCCGGCCCTCGTGTCCTCACTTTCCCTAACCGCTAACCGCCAACCGCTAAAACCTTCCCCACCATGACCCCCCCAGAAAACTCCAACCGTCGCGACTTCCTTAAACTCGGCGCCCTCGCCGGCCTCGGGCTCGGCCTCAGCGCCGTCCCGTCCGCCGAAGCCAAGCCCGACCCGCGCGACCTCAAGCTGCTTGATGCACGCGATATCTCCGTCACGCGCCCCCGCCCGGCCGGCAATAAGCCTGTCTGGGACCTGACCACCAAGCCGACCGAGAAAGTCCGCGTCGCCGTCATCGGCCTTAACCGCGGCCGCTCCCACGTGAACTCCACCGCGAACATCCCCTTCGCTGAAGTCGTCGCTGTCTGCGACATCGTCGAAGCCCGCGCCAAGAGCGCCGCAGCCAACGTTAAGAAAGTTACTGGCAAGGAGCCCGCGATGTATTTCGGCGATGAGAACGCTTGGGAGAAGATGCTCGAGCGTGATGATATCGACGTGGTCTTCGTGGCCACCCCATGGGAGTGGCACGTGCCGATGGCCCTCAAGGTCATGGCCAAGGGCAAGCACGCCTTCATCGAGGTCTCACCCGCGGTCACCGTCGACGAATGCTGGCAGCTCGTGGACATGGCTGAGAAGACCCAGCGCCACTGTTCAATCATCGAGAACTGCTGCTATGGCGAAGAAGAGCTCTTCGTGCTGAACCTAGCCCGTCAGGGTTTCTTCGGCGACCTCAAGCACGCCGAATGCGCCTACATCCATAACCTCGCCGGCGGGGTTCTCTGGAGCCTCGGCAGCGAAGGCGATTGGCGCCGCGACTACCATCGCTTCATGGACGGCAACCTGTACCCCACGCACGGCCTCGGCCCGGTGGCCCAGTACATGAACATCGGCCGCGGCGACGCCTTCAAGTTCGTGGTCTCCGTCTCTTCCCCGGAATTTAACCTCACCCAGTTCCGCGACAAGCACCAGCCAAACAAGGGCAAGCACAAGGACGAGAAGTTCGTCTGCGGCGACATGAACACCTCAATCATCAAGACGCAGCTCGGACGGACCATCATGATCCAGCACGACGTCGTGAGCCCCCGCCCCTACACGCGCATCAATGCGCTGTGCGGCACCCTGGCCACATTCTTCGGCTACCCCGGCCGCCTCGCGATTGATGCCGATAACAAGCACGCGATCCTTGATCCGAACGAAAAGCGCAGCAGCCACGAGTGGACCTACGAGAAGGAAAAACTCACCAAGTTCATGAAGGCCAATCAACACCCGTTGATCAGCAAGATTGGCGAACTGGGCAAGAAGGTCGGCGGCCACGGCGGCATGGATTTCGTCATGGCCTATCGCATGCTCGATTGCGTACGTCAGGGCATCACCCCGGACATGACCGTGTACGATGCGGCCGACTGGTCCGCGATTCTCGAAATCTCCGCCCGCTCCGTAAAGGAAGGCAGCATGCCCATCCAGTGCCCCGACTTCACCCGCGGCGGCTGGAAGACTATCAAGCCCCTCGGTATCGTCTCGTAAGCGACGATCCAGTCCACCCACCAGACCCGGCCACTCGGCCGGGTCTTTTGTTTGCGGGGAACCCTCACTCTCGCCGCCAGATTCCCTAGGTTGAGGGATTAATCTGAATATTTGATGCTTGACGGTATTCCAAATTGGAATGTATTATGCCGACTCCTGAATTCATCCGAACTTCTCAGGCCTACGAAAAGAAGCATCCGGACGAACTCGCCGCCGCCCTCGCCAACCTCCTCCACCGCTACCTGCCACGACTGAACCACGCCCGCCACCATGGCCTCGTCCACGCCGGCTGCCTTCATCATGAAGGACATGGCGTCATCGCGATCGACCAGAGCGGCCAAGGTCGGAACCTCAGCGAAACCAGGCTGTATGCCTACCCGCACGACGAATCCCTCACCCTTCACCTCCTGCTGATCGGCGACAAGTCATCCCAGAAACGCGACCTACGCATCGTACGCGAAATCATCAGGCGAATCCCCCTCGATCCCTCTCATGGCTAAACTTACCTCACCCCTCAGCTCGACCCGCTACCGGAACGTGGAAGACCTCCGCAAGGCGGGCATCATCTCGCCCGAGACTGCTCTTCGCGTCCGTGCCGCCGGCGTGCGGACCAAAGTCATCACGAACCTCGTCTGCCAGCGCCTGAGCGCCGGGCTGTCCCAGAAGGACGTGGCCCGACGGATGGACCGGACCCAGAGCTGGGTCTCCAAGTTTGAAGACCGCCTCGACGCCGAACTCACCCTCGGCGATATCCAGGCCTACTGCCAGGCGATCGCCGGCGACCTCGCGCTAGAGTTCGGACGCCGTATCCGCACCGCGGCCTGATCGGGCTTCTGGGTTGCCCCCGCTTACACCGCGACAAAGACTACGCCCATGGGCTCACCCGCCGCACTCGCGACCTGGACCGCTGGTCTTGTCACCCGTTCGGGCGAAGAGACCGAGCGGGCAGCCGAGGCGTTCGCGGCCCTGCTGCCGGCCGACACCGTCCTCGCCCTCGAGGGTGACCTAGGCGCGGGCAAGACGACTTTCGTGCGCGGCCTCGTGCGCGGCCTGGGCGTGACGGGCGATATCACCAGCCCCTCCTTCGCCCTGCTCAACGTCTACGATGGCAAGCGCCAGATCTTCCACGTCGACGCCTATCGGCTGACGCGTCCAGAGGCCTTCGACGACCTGCTCATCTGGGACCTGGCGAAGTCTCCCTGGAACGTGGTCGTGGAATGGCCGGAGAATGTCGCGGCGCGCCTCCCCGCAACACGGTGGCAAATGAAAACCGCCATCCTAGCGGATGGCGGTCATCGATTTGAACTGACCCTCGCGGGTTAGCTTACTTGTCGAAGCGCTTGCGCTCGTTTTCCGTGAGGTAACGCTTGCGCATGCGGATGAAGTTCGGGGTGATTTCGACCATCTCGTCGGACTCGATATATTCGAGGCAGGCCTCGAGGGACATCTGGCGCATCGGCTTGATTTTGGCCGCGTCGTCGGAACCGGAAGCACGCACGTTGGAGAGCTTCTTGTTGATGACGAGGTTGATCTCGAGGTCGTTGTCCTTGCAATGCTCGCCCACGATTTGACCCATGTAGATCTCGTCGGTTGGCTTCACGAAGAAGTCGCCGCGGTCGTACAGACGGTCAAGGGAGTAGGCCGTGACGGCGCCTCCTTCTCCGCCGATCATCACGCCAGCAGCGCGGTGAGGGGCATCGCCGCGGACCGGCTCGTAACCAAGGAGATTATGGTACATGACAGCTTCGCCACGGGTGGTGGTGAGCATGAGGGTACGCAGACCGAAGAGGGCGCGGGACGGAACCTTGAATTCCATGTGGATCCAGCCACTGGTGCCGGCCTTGGCGTCCATCGAGCGGAGCTCGCCACGACGACCGAGGACGAGGGACATCACATCGCTCTGGGAGGCTTCGGGGCAATCGACAGCCAGGGTTTCGACGGGCTCGCACTCGACGCCGTCGATCTGCTTCATGATCACGGTGGGCTTGCCCACGGAGAGTTCGTAACCTTCGCGGCGCATCGTTTCGATGAGCACGCCGAGGTGCATCAGGCCACGGCCAGAGACCTTCCAAGAGTCGGCGCCAGCTTCACGGTCAACGCGGAGGGCCACGTTCTTCTCGAGTTCCTTGATGAGGCGTTCGCCGACCTGACGGCCGGTGACAAACTTACCATCGCGACCGGCGAAGGGGGAGTCGTTGACGCGGAAGGCCATGGTCACGGTGGGCTCGTCGACGCTGACGGGCGGCATCGGGCGGGGGTCTTCCTGGTCGGTGATGGTCGCACCGATCTCGACGTGGTCGAGGCCGATGACGGCACAGATGTCGCCGGCGGAGACTTCCTGGGCCTTGACGCGGCCGAGAGCTTCAAAGACTTCGACTTCGAGGACGCGCTGCTTGAACTGTTCACCATTACGGGTGACCATCATGACAGGCATACCGGGGGCGATCTTACCAGCGGTAACACGACCGACGGCGATACGACCGACGTAGTCGGAGTAAAGCATGGCCGTTACCATAATCTGGAGCGGATTGGCGAGAGCCTCGGCGCGGGACTTGAAGCCGGCGGCAGCACCACGGGAGGAACCTTCGGCGTAGGGCTCAGGGATCTTGTCGACGATGGTGTAGAAGAGATCCATCAGGTCCTTCGGGCGATTGCCTTCCACGGTCTTAGCGCGATCGAGGGTGCCCCAACCTTCGCGGCCGGAAGCGTAGATGATCGGGAAATCGAGGGCGGACTCCGGAGCGTCGAGGGCAACAAGCAAGTCGAAGACTTCGTCGACGACGGCGTCAGGGCGAGCGGAGGCCTTATCGATTTTGTTGATGACGACGATGGGCTTAAGGCCGAGGGCGAGCGCCTTGGAAAGCACGAAGCGGGTCTGGGGCATCGGGCCTTCGAAGGAGTCGACGACGAGGAGGCAACCGTCAGCCATGTTGAGCACGCGTTCGACTTCGCCGCCGAAGTCGGCGTGTCCCGGGGTGTCAATCAGGTTGATCTTGTATTCCTTCTGGTCGCGAGGGTCGGTCCACTTGATCGCGCAGTTCTTGGCGGTGATCGTGATGCCGCGTTCGCGCTCGAGGTCACCCGAGTCCATGATCAGGCCGTGCTGGCCGCCGGCGAGCTTGTCCAGGTCCTCGGCACGGAACATGCCAGACTGGTAGAGGAGGCGGTCGGTCAGGGTCGTTTTGCCATGGTCGACGTGAGCAATGACTGCGATGTTACGGAGATTCATCTGTAAAGGCCTTACGCATAGGAAAATAGGCCCTTGTGCAAGGGGAATAAGCCACTGTTACCCAATTATTGCGGGTTTTGGGGCACCGGACGGGGGCAGGCGGTCTTAGGCCAGCCCGTCGCGCTCCAAAAGGGCCTCCGGATCGAGGTCCCGGCCCATGAAATCTCTAAATAGTTTCTCGGCCGGCTCGGAGTTACCCTTGGAGAGTACTTTGACCCTGAGTTCCCGCCCCACCTTGGGGTTCAGGACCCCCTCCTTGAGGAAGCGGGTGAAAGCATCGGCCTCGAGGGCTTCGGCCCATTTGTAAGAATAATAACCGGCGGCGTAGCCGGTGGCGTCCGAGAACAAGTGGTTAAACCGGCGGGCCATGGCAGGGCCCCGGCGGGTGGTCCGGGCCTGCCAGTCGGCGAAGTCCTCGTTCCAATGGGAGTCCAGGTCACGGCCGCGGAGCTCCTCGGCCCGGATGTGCAGGTCGAGGTCGAGCTTCGAGAAGGCGAGCTGACGCATGCAACTGGAGGCCGCGCGGAAATTGGCGACGGCATCGAGCTTGGCCAGGAGGTCGGAAGGCAGCGAGGCTCCGGTCTCATGGTGGCGGGCGAAGATAGCGAGGGACTCTTCCTCCCAGCACCAGTTCTCCAGGATCTGCGAAGGTAACTCGACGAAGTCCCAGGCGACGCGCACGCCGGAGAGGGATTCGACTTCGACCTCGCTGAGGAGGTGATGGAGCAGATGCCCGAACTCGTGGAAGACCGTGGTGACCTCGTCATGGTTGAGCAGCGCCTCCTTGCCGGCGACAGGCGGCGTGAAGTTGCCGCACATCAGACCAAGGTGCGGAGCGAACGAGCCGTCCGGACGAGGGCCGCCGGTGCGGAAGAAGTTCATCCAAGCCCCTCCCCTCTTCGATTCGCGTGGAAACCAGTCGGTGTAGAAAGAGCCCAGCAGACGGCCTCCGTCGCGCACTTCGTAGAAGCGGACTTCTGGATGCCAGACGCAGATCGGCGCGCCTTCGACGCGCGGTTCGGCGGCGCGGGCGACGGTCTTGGCGCCGGTAGCCGTGTCGACATGGTACGTGTCACGGGCGACGACCTGGATGCCGAAGAGACCGCCGAAGAGGCGGAACATGCCGGCAATCACACCGTCGACGGGGAACCACGGACGCAAGGCCTCGTCGTCGAAATCATATTTCTCGCGGCGCATCTTCTCGGACCAGTAGCCAAACTCCCACGGGTGCAGCGAACGCAGCGCATCGCCAGCTTTGGCGGCACGGTATTGCTCAAGCTCGATGCCTTCGGCTTGGAATTTCGGGCGAATACGCAGGCCGATGTCCTCGATGAACTTCAATGCCGTCTCGCCCGTGCGGGCCATACGGCGAGCCGTGGTGAAGTCGGCGAAGTGCTTCTTGCCCAGTAGGCGGGCCTTTTCGTGACGCAGGGCGAGGATCTCGCCGACGAGCGCGGTATTGTCCCAGGCGTCCTTCAGGCCGACCTGACCGAGTCCTTCCCAGCACTGGCGACGCAGGTCTTCGTCGTCGGCGTATTGCAGCACCGGGACGACCGAGGGAGACTGCAGCGTGAGGCGCCAGGCTTCTGGCTTACCCTTGGCGGTCGCAGACTGCTTGGCCGCGGCGAGCGCGCCGGCAGGCAGGCCAGAGAGGCGTTTCTCGTCGTCGATGAAGAGTTCCCACGCGTTGGTGGAATCGAGGACATTCTCGGAATACTTCTGCGTCTTCTCGGCGAGCTGCGCGTTGAGGGTCGCCAGACGCGCCTTCCCTTCCGCCGGCAGATCGGCGCCGTTCTCTTCAAAATCGGCGATCGTCTCCTCAAGGAAACGGCGGCGGACGCCCGTGAGCGCCTTCGCATCGGCGGTGGCCGCATAGGCCTTGAAGACAGACCAGAGTTCCGGATCAAGCGTCAGCGACGTGAAGAAGGCCGTGACCTCCGGCATCATCGCGTTATAGGCCTTACGGAGTTCGGGCGAGTTGAGAACGGAGTCGAGGTGCGAGACCAGACCCCAGGCACGGGAAAGATCCTTGGTCGTGGCCTCGAAGCCGAGCAGCACCTGGGCGTAGGTCAGGTCGGCGCCCTTCGTCTGTTTGAATCCATCGACGTTGGCGCGGGCGCGACGCAGGGCCTCGCGAATGTCCGGCTCGACGTGTTCGGGCTTCAGGCTGCTCCAGTCGAAAAGGAACTCGTCGGCGAGGAAAGGGTGCACGCCACCAGCGTGCGGGAACGGGGCCCGATTTCAAGGCAACCCTATGTCCGGTGACGTCGGCAAGCAGCGAGGGCTTGCGGGGAGGCCTCGGCGGGCACACTTTGAGGCATGAGCAAGTTGGAGGCAGTGCCCGTCACCGGCATCGAGGTCATCCCCGTCAAGGGAGGCACCGCCGTATTCCTTGTGACCGCCGTGAAGGCCATGGTCATTCAGGTGGACCCCGCCGTCGGCGAGGCCCTGCAGGGCGCCTTGGACGGCCGCGTGCCCGATCGCCCGCAGTCCCACGACCTCATGCTCCATCTCCTGCTCGGCCTGGACGCCGGTGTGGTCCACGTAGCCATTGTCGACGTCAAAGACGGCGTCTTCTTCGCCCGCATCCTGCTCGGGCAGGAAGGCCCGGTCGCCCGCAAGATCGCCGAAGTCGACGCGCGTCCCAGCGACGCCCTCGTGCTTGCTGTAAAGGCCAAGCGACCGGTGTTCATCGCCAAGAGTGTCCTGGACGTCTGCGACGACATGACGGAGATGCTCGCGCGCCTGCGCAAGCAGGCGTGAGCGGATCGCTGCCAGTCCCCGCCGTCGCCGGCACGCGTCCTTCGGTGCTCGCACCGATGCAGGACGTCACCACCACTGGCTTCATGCGCGTCATCGGCCGTCGCGGTGCGCCCGATTGGTTCGTGACCGAATATTTCCGCGTGCACGAGAGCTCCACGCCCGAGAAGCATATCGTCGACTCCGTCGTCAATCACGGCACCGGCCGGCCGGTCTTTGCGCAGCTCATCGGCGAGGACACCCCGCACATGCTGCGCACCATCCGCGAGCTAAGGAAGCTGCCTATCGCCGGCATCGACCTCAACATGGGCTGCCCGGCGCCCAAGGTGTATCGCAAGAACGTCGGCGGCGGCCTCCTGCGCGATCCGGCCAAGATCGACGAACTCATCGGCGCGATGCGCCAAGAGATCCCAGGCCTCTTCACCGTCAAGATGCGCATCGGCTTCGATGGCCAGGAACGCTTTGACGAGATCCTCTCGATCGTCGCGAAGCATCAAGTCGACCTGCTCACCGTGCACGGGCGCACCGTCAAAGGACTCTATTGGTCCGAAGTGGATTACGTCGCCATCGCCAAGGCCGTGCAGGCCGTCCCCTGCCCCGTCATCGCCAACGGCGATGTCACCTCTGCCGCCAAGGCCCAACGCCTCGCAACCGAGACCAAAGCCCACGGTATGATGATGGGCCGCCACGCCATCCGGAATCCGTGGATCTTCCGCCAGTGGCGCGAAGTCCAGCAGGGCCTGACGCCGTTCGCGCCCACGCTCACCGACGTGCGGACCTATATTCAGGAGCTTGCCGACGAATGCTGCGACGCGGCAAAGGCCACGGACAAGCAGGCTGGACGCCTCAAGAAATTCCTCAACTTCATCGGACTCGCCGTGGATACCGAAGGCAAGTTCCTCCACGACATGCGCCGGACCGACAACCTGCCGGATCTGTTGAAGTGCTGCGACGCTCACCTACTGGGAGCGCGCGCTGGCGAAGCTTACCCAGACGAGCCGCATCGCGGACTCATCGCCCGGCCGACGCGCGAGACACAACAGGGCTGCTCGCTCTGAGCTCAGCCCGCGCGCACGCCCGCGCGAATGCGACGGTCGCGGGCGAGCACGAAAAGCAATGGACCGCCGATGACCAGCAGCGACCAGAGTCCTAGCACCAGCGCCCAGAAAGTGCCGAGCCCGCAGAAACAGGACTGCTTGCGGCGCAGCACGAAATACCAAGGCAGGCAGAGGGCCAAGCCCACCGCAGAGCCCGCGATATTCTTGCCCACGAAGCGTTCCACCGCGTCGGCCTGACCGCGCGACCGGTGCAGCAGGATCGGCGTCCAAATCAGCCAAGACACCAGCCAGACGGCGAGGGCCCCGACAATATAAGGCGTAGAATCAAAACCCTTCGGGTCGGCCTTAGCTGAAAGAAAATCGACCGAAGCGAGCAGCGGAATCACGATGAAGAGTCCGCCCAAGAACGCGGCGGCGAGCACGCGCGGCCCGAGCGGAGTCTTGCCGCCCGTCGACGGAGCGACCGGCAAGGGCAGCAGCAACAGGCAGGACTGCAGAAGTGCGAAACCCCAGAGCAGCAGAATCCAGAACCAATCCGACCCCGAGGCTTCAAAGATACCGGCCCCAAGGAGAGTGCTGAGCTTCAGGGTGTTAGCGTCCCACCCGACGAGGGCGACGACCACCATCATCACGAAATGGAACACGAAGGCCAATAGCACGGACAAGGATAGAACGCGGACGAAAATGGGGGGCATGGCGGGGTATCCGAAGCCTATCCCGACGGTCCGATTAGCCAAGGAAAAGCCCTGGACGATGGCCGCCCCTTGACTCCCGCCGAATGCCCCTAAACTTGTAGGCATGATCAACCTCACCGAAGCCGCTGCCCAGCAGATCCAGGTGCTACAGAAAGCCCAGGCCAACCCTGAGTCCGTCCTCCGCGTGCTCGTGGAGACCGGCGGATGTTCCGGCTTCGAATACGGCATGGCGTTCGACGTGCGTAAGACCGACGACCTCGAGTTCGAGAGCCAGGGCATGAAAATCCTCATCGACCCCACCAGCCACGCCTATCTCGACGGCTCCACCGTCCATTTCGACGACGGCCTGCACGGCAAGGGCTTCGAAGTCCGCAACCCCAATGCCAGCAGCACCTGCGGCTGTGGTAAATCCTTCAGCTAAGACTATGAATACGAAAACCTGGTTCCTCGCCGCCGGCGTCGTCGTCCTCGCCGCCCTCACCTACACCCTCTCCGCCGCCAGCGACAAGAAGGCCGCGGATACACCCTCTCCCGAATCCAAGCCCATGAAAGAATCCGCCAAAGCCAAAACCGCCCAGGTCCTCGTCACGCTCGACGACGGCAAAGGCGGCGTCGGCAAGCCCACGCTGGTCGACAAGGTCGTCAAGACCGA
>CANHZL010000005.1 GCA_947465345.1 Opitutia bacterium
CCTGTGCCGATTCCGATTGGAGCTCCACTTTTTCCTGGATTTAGGTGGGCGGTACGTTGCCACGGCTCGGACGAGGCCGGTCGGGTCGCACCTCCCGTATATTATGTTCGTAGGGAAGGGAGGCTGCCGCGGGTGTCGAACACTGCAGGGGATAGTCAATATGACTAAATCCGCCCCCAAAAGCAAGCAGGGGAGAGAAGAGGAGTGATTTCTCGGCGCCATCGGCTAAAACCGCCTCATGCGATACCCCTGCGCTCTCCTCGTCCTTTGCCTCGGCCTTGTTGGCTGCCAGCAACACCAAGCCCGCCCGGACATCGTCCCCGCGGAATATGTCGGACTCTTGGCGCCCAAGCCGGCGGGCGTCGTCCTGCAGAAGGATGATCGCCTAGCCATCTGTGGCGACTCGATCACCGAGCAGAAGATGTATAGCCGCCTCATGGAGGCTTACATCGTCGCAGCCCGTTCGGATCTCCATGTCACCGTCCGCCAGTATGGTTGGAGCGGCGAGCAGGCCGGTGGTTTCCTGAGGCGCATGGATAACGATGTCCTCCGCTTCAAGCCGACCATCGCCACCACCTGTTACGGCATGAACGACTTCCGCTACGTCCCGAAGGATGAAGCAATCGCCGCGACCTACCGTCAGAATCAGACCGCGGTCGTCCGCAAGTTCAAGGCAGCTGGTGCGCGCGTCATCCTGGGCTCGTCTGGCACGATTCACTCCGTTCCGCCTTGGGTGAAGTCGGCCAAGGGCACCTGGCAGGACCTCAACCTCGCGCTCTTGAATTTCCGCAATATCGATATCGAGATTGCCCAGTCAGAGGAAGTCGGGTTTGCCGACGTCTACTGGCCGATGCTCGTGAAGAGCTACGAGTCCAAGGCGAAGTTCGGCGAAGGCTTCAAACTCGAAGGTAATGATGGCGTCCATCCCGGCTGGGCCGGCCACGTCATGATGGCTACCGCTTACCTTGAAGCACTTGGCCTGCGCGGCGATATCGGCCAGATTGAAGTCGACCTCGCCTCGGGCAAGGCGACGGCCCGTTACGGTCAGCGGGTCATGAAGTTCGAAAGCGGCGTGGTTTCGTTGCGCAGCTTCCGCCTGCCGTTCTCGTTCGAGCCTGGCGACGTCACCAAGGACAACACCATCGCCGCGGGCGTGGCCTTGGCTGATTTCCAGAAGAAGCTGAACCGGCTCACCTTGAAGGCCTCTGGCGTCAAGACCGCCAAGGTTAAAGTCACTTGGGGTGAGGTTTCCAAGGAGTTTACGGCCGAGCAGCTGGCCAAGGGCGTGAACCTGGCGGTTGAGTTTCCGCAGAATCCGACCTCGCCCGCTTTCGCTAAGATCTGGCAGGCCGTCGGCGATAAGCAGGCGTACGAGACGAAGCAGATCAAGACGATCTTCCGCAGCCCTGAAGCCAAGAAGGATATGGAGGCAGCCGTGCAGAGCTCGCAGGTCGAGTTCGACCGCCTGGCCGCCGCGTTGAAGGCTGTCATCAAGCCTGTCGATTCGACGTTGAAGGTCGAAGAGGTGCGCTGAGTGGTCTCCGCCAATGAAACGGGCCGCACTTTCGTGCGGCCCGGGCTATGGCTAGCCAACAACGATTGATTATTCGGCCGTGACGTTATCGGCGACGCCGACGCCGAGGGTCATGCCGCCGACGACCTGGACCTTCTCCATGATGGTCTTCTGGATTTCCTCCAGGACTTTCGGGTTCTTGATGAGGTAGTCCTTGGCGGCTTCACGGCCCTGGCCGATGAGCTGGCCGTTATAGGCAATCCACGCGCCCTTCTTCTCGAGGATCTTATGTTCGATGCCGAGGTCGAGGACGGAGCCAGAGCGGGAAATGCCTTCGGTGTACATGATGTCGAACTCGCACTCCGTGAAGGGAGGGGCGACCTTGTTCTTCACGACCTTCACCTTGGTGCGGTTACCGATGACCTTGCCGGAAGGCTCCTTGATCTGGCCGATACGACGGATGTCGATGCGGACGGAGGAGAAGAACTTCAGGGCGCGGCCGCCGGGGGTGGTTTCGGGGCTACCGAACATCACGCCGATCTTTTCGCGGATCTGATTCGTGAAGATGCAGATGCAGTTGGTGCGGCTGATGGCGGCCGTGAGGCGGCGCATGGCCTGGCTCATCATACGAGCCTGGACGCCGACGGTCGCGTCGCCCATCTGGCCGTCGAGTTCCTGCTTGGAGACGAGGGCGGCGACGGAGTCGATGACGACTACGTCGACAGCGCCGGAGCGGATGAGGGTTTCGACGATGTTAAGGGCGTCTTCGCCGGATTCAGGCTGGGAGACCAAGAGGTTATCGAGGTCCACGCCGACGACCTTGGAGTAGCGGGGGTCGAGGGCGTGCTCGACGTCCACGAAGACGGCGTTGCCGCCCTGGCGCTGGATCTCGGCGATGATGGAGAGACAGAGGGTCGTCTTACCGGAGGACTCCGGGCCGAAGATCTCGACGATACGGCCGCGGGGGAGGCCGCCGACGCCCAAGGCGAGGTCGATGGCGACCGAGCCAGTGGAGACGGACGAGACCTGCATCTTGGTCGCGTCTCCCATGCGCATCAGGGTGCCGTCGCCATACTGCTTGTTGATGGCGGAGAGAGCCAGATCGAGGGTCTTCTTCTCGGCTGCCTGGTTGGCAGATTTTTCCTTAGCGGTGGGTTCGGATTTGGCGGACATAGCGTTGGGTATGCGTAAGGGAAGGTGCGGAGGGCGGTGGTCCTTGCAAGCAAAATGAACAAATGTTCACTACTTCTTTCACCCCCCTTTTGGGCAGGGGTTAGAAGCTAAACAAATCCACCAGCCAATCCCATAAACCCGCTTCTTTCTTGGGCTTTACAGTGATTTTAGGCACAGGGCTGGGCTTCGGTAGCCGGGCCAGCTGGAGGGCTTTCTCGGCTTCAAGCTGCTTTAGTTTGGCGAAACCTTGGGTCATCAGATCGGCGGCGAGGCCGTCGCGGAGGCGTTGTTCGGCTTTGGCGCCGCCGGGGCTTTGACAGCCCAGGACGACGGCGATGACTCGGAGGTCCTTGTCCTTGGCGGTGGTTACCATCGAGGCGTGCGCTGCGACGGTCCAGCCGGTCTTCAATCCATCGCAGCCAGGGAAGCTTTCGAGGAGATGGTTATGGTTGAGAAGGTCGAGGGGCTTACCTGGCCGCCGGAAGATATACTGCTTGGTGCTGGTGAAGCGGAAGACCTCAGGGAATTGGCTGACGGCGACGGCAAGTTTGGCGAGGTCACGCGCGGTCGTGGTATCGTGGGGGCCTTTGCCATAGGTCAGTCCGTTAGGGGTGACGAAGGTCGTTCTCGTCATACCCAGTTCGCCGGCGCGGCGGTTCATGCGGACGACGAAGGCAGGGACGCTCCCTTCGCGCTCGATCGCTAGGGCAACCGCCACGTCATTGGCCGACTTCAGCAACAGCGCATACAGCATCTCCTCGACCGTGAAGCTTTCGCCAGGGGCGAGCCAGACCTGCGACCCGCCGATGTCGGCGGCGGCCTTGGTCACTGTGACGCGGCTGCGCATCGACAGCTTGTTGGCCTTGATATCCTCGAGGATGAGCAGGGTCGTCATGAGCTTCGTGACGCTTGCCGGGTGGCCCGGGAAGTCGGCCATCTCCTGCGAGAGTACCGTCCCGGTGGCGGCATCCACGCAGATGGTGCCAGCGAAACTCATGCCCGCGGCGGAATAACGCTTGCTGACGAGCGCCTCGGCCGGGGACGACAGACTCAGGAGGAGGGCGGCGATTGCGGCGAAGCGCACGTGGGATTGGTTGACGGACCGCGCCGGTGAGCAAGACCGATTTGCGTTAATATCATTCCCCGCTCAACCTGACCAGATGCGCGCCTACCTGCTCCGTCATGCCGAAGCCGTCCCCGGGACGCCGGATGCTTCGCGCGATCTGACAGCCCATGGTCAGCGCCAAGTGGCCATACTCGCCAAGGGGCCTGGCTTGGTCGCGCTCGAAGAAGTCCTCGCCATCGAACACAGCCCGCTCGTCCGCGCGGTCCGGACGGCGCAGCTGCTGAGGCTGGCGACGGGCTCGCCGTTGCCGCTCAAGGTGCTGGGTGGTTTGGAGCCAGAGCACGATTCGCGGAAGACGGCGGCGCTGCTTGGCAAGTCCCGCCG
This sequence comes from Opitutia bacterium, assembly GCA_947465345.1. Next base: position 4,137 of record CANHZL010000005.1, read on the forward strand.
CAGTCGGCTGCTGGTCGGGCATAACCCGCACCTCGCTGAACTGGCGGCCTTATTGCTCGGCGTCGCCGAGGGCGGTGCGGCGATCCGTTTCCGCAAGGCTGGCTTGATGGCCTTGGAGCGCACGGCCAAGCCGACGCGCCTGCGTCCTTACGGAGCTTGGAGCCTGCTTTGGATGATTCCACCTGACTTGGCGAAATGACTCGCCCCGTTCTTGACTGAACGCGACCACGCCCTGACCCTGCCAGCGTGCCCGAAAGCCGCCGTCATCGCCTAATCTGGATCGCCGTCGGGTGTGTCCATTTCGCGGCCTTCGGAGCGGTCTGGCTGGGCGGATCACGCGGCCTCAGTGAGCCGGCGCGCGAAGGCGGCCTTGTCGTCGTGGCCCTGCTACCGGAGCCCATCGCTTTGCCTGGCGAAGCTAAGGGTGGCGTTGCGCTTGGCGCCGGTCTTCCCGTCCCTGTCGCGACGAATGTCGCCGTCGCCCTTTCCGTCGCACCAGTCGTGATGGCGCCCATCGCTTCGCCCGTGCCGCCGGCCGCGCCCTCGCTTGCCCTCGCGACGAAGGGCGAGGTGCTCGCCGCCGCCCCTGCCCCGGCCGCCGAAGTCTTCGTACCGCCGGCCTTCCGTTTCCGTCAGGAGCCGGCCTATCCCGAGCGCGCGCGTCGCGCGGGCGTCGAAGGCGTCGTCGGGATGCGTATCGTCCTCGCAGCGGATGGGTCCGTCCGCCGCGTCGAACTGACACGGAGCTCCGGTAGCCGTCTGCTTGACGAGGCCGCTGAGTCGGCCGCCCGTGCGTCGACGTTCACGCCGGCTTCGCGCAATCATCTGCCGGTCGAGGCGGAAGCCGACGCCAGCTACCGTTTTGAATTACGCTGAGTCACTACGACATCGGGACGAGTCCCGATGCGGTCATTCTACTTAATGATGATGAAGCGGGAGTCCGCGCCGGAGAGGAGGGCACCGAAGCGATTCCAGTCTCCGTCTTGCAGGCCGCGGTCCATGATGAGCCGCGTATCGGCAAGGCTACCGCTGGGGCCGCAATGGACAGACCAGAGCGGCTTGCTACTCGTCGGCAGCATCGCGAAGCGGATGTCACCGACCAGGATCAAGCCGGGCTGGACGTCATAAGAGTTCCACCCGCCGGTGAAGCGGGAGAAATCGGCGATAATATGTGCGCCTTCAGAGTAAGGGGGCGGATTGCCGGCGGAGGCCGCGGACCAAGCTGCACGGCTTTCACCAACTACGAGCCGCGTGTCGGTGAAAGGCAGGTTGCGGAGCGCGGCGACTTGCCAGCGTCCGTCGTGGAGCCAGACGGCTCGCCAGACGATGAGATTCGAGATCGTCGGCTTTACGGCGAGTCGTTCAGGCTCGATGTTTCGCTGGGCGAGCCAGGTGCGCAGGCTACGTTCGGCCCGCGCGTGCTGCAAGATCCCGAGAGAGGCGTACGCTGCGAACCAGAGTAGCCCGTAGGTCGCCAGTCGGGCCGAATGCTTCCGCCAAGCCATGATCGCGAGGACGAGTAACGGCAGGGTGGCGAGGAGGTCTATAATCGGCAAACAATCCCAGGCGTAGCGTGTCTCAGTGAAAGGCCACAGGAGCATCGTGCCGTAGCTCGTGCACCCATCGCAGAGCAGGTGCGTCAGCGCGCCGACGAAGCCAGGCAGGAATAGTTCGCGCCAGCCGACGTTGTGCCGGCGGTGGAAGAAAAGCGACGTGAGCCAGGCGCTGAGCAAGCCCCAGACCGGCATAAAGACGAAGCTGTGGGTGAAGTGGCGGTGCCAGCGGAAAGCCACGAGGGGGTCATCTGCGGCACGGATGAAGATATCGAGGTCCGGGGCTTCGGCGGCGAGCAGGGCGGCGACGGCGGCGGCGGAGACGGAGCCGCCGCGGCGGTGCACGGCGATACCGGCGGCGATCCCTAAGGCGGCGTGCGTGACATTATCCATGCGATGAACTTACGCGCCTTGTCGCGGGAAGGAAGGCGGAGTTTCTTAATTCTATCCGATTCGCCTGAAAAGACTGGAACTTTAGGGCCGTCTCTCCGTCTAATCCTGAACCCCATGAGACTCCTTTTCTCCGCTTTGGTCCTCTGCGCCGCTATCCTCGGTCACGCGGCGGACAAGGAATACCCGCTGGTCGACGCCAAAGAGGTCCGCGCCCGCGGAGGCCTGCCCAATTTCTTCCTGAAGGCCCAGAACACCGGTTCCGAGTTGAAGGTGGGTTACCTGGGGGGCTCGATCACCGCCCAGAATGGCTGGCGCGTGCAGACCCTCGCCCATTTCAAGAAGGCCTATCCGCAGTCGACCTTCACCGAAATCAACGCCGCCATCGGCGGCACGGGTTCGGACCTCGGCGTCTTCCGCGTCCAGCAGGATGTGCTCTCCAAGGGCCCGGATCTGCTCTTCGTTGAGTTCGCTGTGAATGACGGCGGCGCCGATCCGCAGCGCATCATCCGCTGCATGGAAGGCATCGTCCGCCAAACCTGGAAAGCGAATCCCAAGTGCGACATCTGCTTTGTCTATACCCTGACCGAAGCGCTCTCCCCCGCGATGCTTGAGGGCAAGCTACAGCGCTCCGCGAGCGCGATGGAGAAGGTCGCCGATCATTACGGCATCCCGACGATCACCCTTGGCATGGAAGTCGCCAAGCTGGCCAAGGCAGGCAAACTGCTTTGGAAGGCTCCGTTGCCGAAGACCGATGCCGACAAGGCCGCCTTGGGCGACAAGTTTGTCTTCGCGGCGGACGGCGTCCATCCGCATGACTCGACCGGGCAGGTCCTCTACACGCAGGCCATCGTCCGTTCACTGCCAGCCCTCGCCATCGCGAACAACGCGCCGACCGTCCACGTGAGCAAGCTGGCTCTTGATCCGGCGAACTACGAGCGCGCGACGCTCGTATCAATCACCGCTACTAAACTCTCCGATGGGTTAGTCCCCGCGGACATGAAGACGACCGATTACGCTAAGGGTTGGGCGAACCGCCTGCCCGCCATGGTCCGCCTTACCCAGCCCGGCCAGAGTATCGAATTTAAGTTCAAAGGCACGCACTGCGCCGTCTACGACATTGTCGGCCCAGCCGGCGGCAAAGTCGCCGTGACCCTCGACGGCAAGAAGCCTTTCGTCATCCAGCGTATCGACGCTTACTGCACCTATAATCGCCTCAGCACCTTTACCGTCGGCACCGACCTGCCCGAAGGCGTGCACTCCGTCCGACTGGAGCTCTTGGCTGACCCCATCGACAAGGCCGCCGTCCTCGCCAAGAACAAGAACCAGATTGATAAGCCCGAACGCTTCGCCCCCCTGTATTTCTTCCCGGGCGCCTTACTGATTCAGGGGGAACTTGTTCCTTAAAAGACCTCGGAACGACGCCCAGCCTTGACCGCCCCCTGACCCCCTCCAAAACTTCGCTTCCTCCCCAAATCACCCACACCACCATGCGTTTCGGCCTCAACACGTTCCTCTATGCCTCTCCGTTCACCAACGAGAGCGTCCACCTTTTCAAGAAGCTCAAGAACTGGGGCTTCCACACCGTCGAGATTCCGATCGAGGATCCGTCGCATACCGACCCGAAGTTCCTGAAGGCCGCCGCCGCCAGTGCCGGTATCGCCATCGGTTCGATCTGTGCCTGCATGGGCCCTGGTCGCGACCTTCGCGGTTCCGCCAAGGATCAGGCCGCCGGCCGCAAGTACATCATGGCGCTCATCGATCAAGCTGCCGTCGCCGGTTGCCCGCGCATCATCGGCCCGCTCTATTCCGTCGTCGGCCTCATCGGCGCGCATGACGACAAGACTAAGGCCAAGCACTTCAAGCTCGTCGTCAAGAACCTGAAGGTCATCGGCAAGTACGCGCAGAAGAAGGGCATCGAGCTCGACATCGAGCCGCTGAACCGTTTCGAGACCGACTTCCTTAACACCTGCGACCAGGGCCTTCGCCTCGTTAAGGCGATCAACCTCCCCAACGTGAAACTGCACCTCGACACGTTCCACATGAACATCGAGGAGAAGAACCAGGCCGCCGCCATTCTTAAGGCCGGCAAGCACCTCGGTCACTTCCACGCCTGTGGCACCGACCGCGGCACCCCCGGCGGCGACTCCCTCGACTGGAAGCCGATTGTCGGCGCCCTCAAGAAGATCGGCTACAAGCAGGACGTCGTCATCGAGTCCTTCACCACCGACGTCAAGGTGATCGCCCGCGCCGCCGCCATCTGGCGCGCCATGGAGCCGCACCGCGACGACATCGCCGTCAAGGGCCTGAAGAACCTGAACCGCTTCTTCGGCAAGCAGAAGTAACCCTCCGACCCTTACCCCTATGAAACTGCTCACCCCCTTCCTCGCTCTCGCCGCGCTCTGCGCGTCGGTTTCTGCCGAGGACAAGTCTCTCTTCAACGGCAAGGATCTCACGGGCTGGAAAGGCCTGGATTTCTGGTCCGTCGAAGATGGCTGCATCACCGGCCGCACGACCAAGGAGAAGCCCACCAAGGGCAACACGTTCCTCGTCTGGGAAGGCGAAGTCGCCGACTTCGAGCTCACGTTCCAGTACAAGATCGTCGGCGGCAACTCCGGCGTCCAGTATCGCAGCAAGCTCGTCGACGCGAAGGGCTTCGTGATCTCCGGCTACCAAGGCGACTTCGAGGCGGGCAAGACCTTCTCGGGCATCCTCTATGAGGAGCGCGGTCGCGGTATCCTCGCCAAGCGTGGCGAGAAGGTCGTGATCAAGGAAGGCGCCGACTCCAAGAAGCCGAAGATCGAAGTCACCGGCTCGCTCGGCAAGACCGACGAGATCCAGGCCAAGATCAAGGCCGAGGCTTGGAACGAATACCGCGTCGTCGCCAAGGGCGGCCACCTCCAGCACTTCATCAACGGCGTGCAGACCGTCGACGTCACCGACGAGACGGCGGTTGGCGCCAAGAAGGGCCTGCTCGCTCTCCAGCTCCATGCCGGCCCTCCCATGGTGGTCCAGTTCAAGGATATCGTCCTCAAGGAAATCAAGTAACCCGTCATGAAGAAATCCTTCCTCAGCCTTCTCCTGCTCTCGGCCGCGTTCGTCTCGGCCGCGGACAAGAAGAACGTCCTCCTCATCGCCGGCCGTCCGAGCCATGGCCCGGGCGAGCATGAGCACAACGCCGGCATCCAGCTCCTCGCGTCCGGCCTCAAGCAGTCCGCCGCCGACCTGGTCAACGTCGACGTCTCCCTCAATGGCGAATGGCCTTCCGACGAGCGCGTCGCCAAGGCCGACACGATCGTGATCTACTCCGACGGCGGAGGCGGCCACCCGGCCCTCCCGCACCTCGACCAGCTCGCCAAGAAGATGGCGGCCGGCACGGGCTTCGTCTGCCTCCACTACGCCGTCGAGCCCGCCTATGAGCGCGCCGGCTGGCTGAGCGTCGACGGCAAGCCCGTCAGTCCGGCGCCTGCGGGCCGTTCCTCCAAGGGCAAGGGCGCCCTTGAGTTCAAGGATTGGCTCGGCGGTTACTTCGAGCAGCACTGGTCCGTGAATCCGCACTGGATGGCCGACTTCAAGTCGTTGCCCGACCATCCCGTGAGCCGCGGCGTGAAGCCGTTCGGTTCCAATGATGAATGGTATTTCAACATGCGCTTCCGCGACAACATGGAAGGCGTCACGCCGCTCCTGTCCGCGATCGCTCCCCCTGAGACCATGAAGCGCGGCGAAGGCCCGCATGCCGGAAACCCCGACGTGAAGAAGATGGTCCTCGAAGACAAGAAGCCTGCGGTCGTCGCCTGGGCGGTTGAGCGCAAGGACGGCGGTCGTGGCTTCGGTTTCACTGGCGGCCATTTCCATGCTGGTTGGTCCATCGATAGCCAGCGTACCCTCGTCCTCAACGCGATCATTTGGACCGCGAAGGCTGAAGTCCCTGCCACGGGCGTGGCTACCAAGTTCTCGGAAGAAGAACTCAAGGCGAACCTAGACAAGAAGGGCCAGCGCAAGGCGCCGGCTAAGTCCGTCGAGAAGAAGTAAGCGGCCCTCGGGTCGTAATATCAGGCCGGAGGTTCGCCTCCGGCCTTTTTCGTGCCCGGAAAAGCGGCGGCCCGTTTGACCTGTGCCGACGGACGGCAACCTTAGGGGCATGTCCAAGCACTACGCGATCATCGGTGGCACTTCCGGCATCGGCCGCGCGACCGTCGCGCAACTCCAAGCCGACGGCCATACGGTCCATGCGGCGTGTCGTTCGCCCGAGAAGCTCGCCGACCTCGAGGTCGTCGCGCAGCCGTTCGACGCCGCTGCGCCCAGTCCGCTGACGTGGCCCGAGCGACTCGACGGCTTGGTGTATTTCCCTGGCTCAATCTCGCTTAAGCCGTTCCATCGCCTGACTGCGGAGGATTTCCAACGCGACCTTCAGGTGAACTTGTTCGGTGCCATCGCCGCTTTGCAGTCTGCGCTGCCCGCACTCAAGGCATCGGGCAACGCGTCCGTCGTGCTCTTCTCCACCGTCGCCGTCGCGCAGGGCATGCCTATGCATGCGAGCATCGCCGCGGCCAAGGGGGCCGTCGAAGCGCTCGCGAAGAGCCTAGCCGCCGAGTGGGCGCCCGCCATTCGTGTCAACGTCATCGCGCCATCGCTCACCGATACGCCGCTCGCGGGCGCGTTACTCAATTCGGACCTCAAGAAGGAAGCCGCCGCTAAGCGTCACCCCTTGCAGCAGGTCGGTCGTTCTGAAGACATCGCCACGCTCGTGGTGCATCTCCTTTCCGGGCACTCGCGTTTCATGACCGGCCAGGTCCTTCACGTGGACGGCGGCCTCTCGTCGGTACGTACGTTCTGAGCGGGCACAAAAAACCCGGGCGCCTCGCGGGCCCGGGTTTCGGAAGAGCGCTCGCTCCGCTCAGATCAGCATCAGCGCCGGTTCTTCGAGGAGCTGCTTGAGCGCCTGGAGGAACTGGGCGGCGTTGGCGCCGTCGACCACGCGGTGGTCGCCGGACAGGCCGATCACCATGCGGTGGCCGATGACCAGGCGGTCCTGGGCGTCGACGACGGGCTTCTTGATGGTCGCGCCGACGGAGAGGATCGCGGCGTTAGGCACGTTGATGATGCCGAAGAAGCCGGTGACGCCGAACATGCCGAGGTTGGTGACCGTGAAGGTCGAGCCAGACATCTCGTTCGGAGTGAGCTTCTTCGAGCGGGCTTTGCCGATGAGGGACTTCGCTTCGATGGCGATGTCCTTAAGCGTCTTGGCGTGGGCGTCGCGGATGACCGGGGTGACCAGGCCGTCTTCGAGGGCGACACCGAAGGAGAGGTGCACCGCGCCGTGAGTGCGGATGCTCGTGCCGGCCCAGGAAGCGTTGACCGCGGGGACGCGACGGAGGGCTTCGGCGGAAGCCTTCAGGATGAAGTCGTTGACCGAGAGCTTGATTGCGTCGGCACCGGTTTCGGCGAGACGCTTGTTCAGCGATTCGCGCATCGCCATGAGCGGAGCGGCGTCGACTTCGACTTCGAGATAGAAGTGGGGGACGGTGATTTTTGACTCGAGGAGTCGACGAGCGATCGTCTGGCGCATGCCGCCCACCGGGACGTCGGCGTCAGGCTGGATGCCTTTGCCGTCAGCGGGCGGAGCGACCGCGACGTTGAGCGGGCCAGAAGGAGCGGAAGCGGCCGGAGCCGAAGCGGCGGCGGCGACATCGCGACCGACGACGCGTCCACCAGGACCGGAGCCAGAGAGAGCCGCGACATTGAGCGCGGCCTTCTCGGCCATACGCTTTGCATAAGGCGAGGCCTTGGTGCGGGAAGCGTCGGACTGCGGAGTCACGGAACCAGAGGAAGCCGGAGCGGCGGGGACGCAGCTCACTTCAGCCTTCTCGGGAATCGCCGGGATGGCGGTCTTGGGAGCCTTGGGGGCTGGCGCGGCGGCGGGCTCAGGGGCGGCTTCGCCCTTCTTGCCGATGGCGCAGATCGGTGCGCCTACGGGCAGCTGCTGGCCGGCCGGAGCGTAGATCTTGAGGATCGTACCCGGGACCGTGCAGGAAAGTTCCATCGTCGCCTTGTCGGTTTCGACTTCGGCGAGGATGTCGCCGAAGGCCACCACTTGGCCTTCCTTGATGTTCCATTTCACCAAAGTCCCCACCGACATTGTGTCGGAGAGCTTCGGCATATCGATAATTTCAGCCATCGGATTTGAAAAGTAAGAGGGGTGGGGGTTAGGCGAGCACTTTGAGCGCTTCGGCGACGACGCGGTCGACGCTGGGCATCTGCTGATCTTCCATGCGCTTGCAATAGATCTGCGGAGCGTCGATCGAGGACACGCGGTGGATTGGGGCGTCGAGTTCGTCGAACGCCTTCGACTGGATGAGGTAGGCTACCTGGGCATCGACGCCGCAGAAGGGCTTATTCTCTTCGACGAGCAGGGCGCGGTGCGTCTTACGGACGGAGGCGAGGATGGTCTCTTCGTCGAGTGGGCGGATGGAGCGGAGGTCGACGACCTCGACGCTGACACCGTGGTCCTTTTCAAGAATCTCGGCGGCCTTGAGGCTCGTGATGACGGCACGGCCGTGGGCGACGATGGTGAGATCGGTACCTACGCGCTTCACGTCGGCGACGCCGAGCGGCACGATGTAGTCTTCGTCCGGCACTTCGCCTTTATCGTTATAAAGGATGGTATTCTCCATCACGTAGACCGGATCGTTGTCACGGATGGCTGCCTTGAGTAGGCCCTTGGCGTCATACGGAGTGGCTGGGCAGACGACCTTGATGCCGGGGTGGGAGGCTAGGATGGCCTCGGGCGTGTGGGAGTGAGTGGCGCCGACGTTGGTACCGCCGTTGGCCGGACCGCGGATGACGATCGGGCAGTTGATGAGTCCGCCGGACATGTAGCGGATGTTGCCAGCGTTGTTCACGATCTGGTCGAACGCGACGTACGAGAAGGACCAGAACATCAGCTCCATCACGGGACGGATGCCGAGCATCGAGGCGCCGATGCCGAGGCCGATGAAGCCGGCTTCGGAGATGGGGGTGTCGACGATGCGCTTCGGGCCAAACTCCTTGAGGAGGCCCTCGGTCACCTTGTAGGCGCCGTTGAACTGGGCGACTTCTTCGCCCATGATGACGACCTTGTCGTCGCGCTTAAGTTCTTCGCGCATCGCGGCGCGGAGCGCCTCGCGGTAGGAAATGACAGCCATAACAGTGTGTGCGAAGAAGGGTTATTCGAAGATGATGGTGCCGCGGCTCGTGGTCTTTGGCCCGCGGTTGTCCTCTTCCCAGTAGATGTGCTTGGTGATATCGGCGACGGTGGGGTCCGGCGATTCGTCGGCGAAGATCGCGGCCTTGTCGGCCTCGGCCATCGCGGCTTCATTAATCTGCAGGGAGAGTTCGGCGGTCAGGACTTTCTCACGGAGAAGTTCCTGCTCAAAGGCGAGGACTGGGTCTTTCTTATCGCGGTACTCCTTGATCTCTTCTTTGTCGCGGTAGGTCTTGTCCGGGTCAGCCATCGAGTGGCCGAAGTAGCGGTAGGTGAAGATCTCAAGGACCGTCGGCTTGGATTCTTCGTGGGCGCGCTTGAGGGCGAGGGCCGTCTTAGCGCGGACTTCGTAGACGTCGTGGCCGTTGATGACGTCCCAGGCCATATTGTAACCTTCGGCGCGCTTCGCGAGGCAGCCTGGGTGGGCGGTCGAGCGCTCTTGGGAGGTGCCCATCGAGTAGCCGTTGTTCTCGACGACGAAAATCATCGGAAGGTCCCAAAGGGAGGCTAGGTTGTAGGCTTCATGGACCGCGCCTTGGTTGACGGCTCCGTCGCCCATGTAGGCGAGGCAGCTGCCCTTGAGTCCCATGTACTTGACGGCGTAAGCGAGGCCCGTGCCGAGGGGGGCTTGGCCGCCGACGATGCCGTGGCCGCCCCAATAGTTCTTATCAGGGGCGAAGTAGTGCATCGAGCCGCCCTTACCTTGGGAGCAGCCGGTGACGCGTCCGGTCAGTTCGGCCATGCATTCGTTCATACCCATCCCGACCATCAGGCCGTGGCCGTGGTCGCGGTAACCCGTGATAATATGGTCGTTTTTGCCAAGAAGGGAGATGGTCCCAGCGGCGACGGCCTCCTGGCCGACGTAAAGGTGCAGGAAGCCGCCGATCTTACCTTGCTGGTAGATACGGATACAGCGCTGCTCGAAATGGCGGATACGAGCCATTTTGGTGTAAAGGGCGATCTTCTCGGCCTTCGACATGGACGCGTTGACCGGATCTTTGGCGTATTCCGAAGGGCCGGCAGGGCGCTTCAGGGATTCCGGGTGGGTAAGGACAGCGGGCTTGGCCACGGTAGTTCGTTTGGATTGATTGGAGAGGTCTGGCGGGGAAGGTCAAGCGTCCCCTCCCTTGGCCTCAATTTGCCTTGACCCGACTTGCCGCCACCCTCCCTTTCCCTCTATCCTAAGCCAGTCTCAGGATAGACCCCTTATATGGAAGAAACCCACGAGGCTTTAGCCCGAGAATTCACCGTCCAGAACCGGATGGGCATCCACACCCGCCCAGCGGCCCAGATTGTACGTCTGGCCAACCGTTACCCGGACATCGAAATCACCGTTTCCAAGGACGAGGAGTCCGTGAACGGAAAGAGCATCATGGGGCTCATGATGCTGGCCGCCGGCCAGGGTTCGAAGCTTCGCTTCTCGGTCCGTGGTAAGGACGGAGTGACTTTGCTCGGCGAGATGGAAGCCCTCTTCGCCCGCAAGTTCGACGAATCCTGAACCTTTCCCCGTGAACGCCTTTCTCGCCTCCCTGATGCTAATCGCCGCCGGCGAGGTGGCGCCGCCTCCGCCTGTGTCGGATGCGGAGGTCGTCCGTTACCTTAAGGCCAACGAGCTCGTTGAATGGAATGGTGCCATGCGCCTTCACTCGGCTGGCGAGACTCGTGCGAAGATGGGACTGAGCATCCTCAAGACGAGCGGAGGCGGTGTCGCACCAGCGAACACCCCGAAGTTTGGCGGGCTCAGTGAGACGCCAGAGCAGGTCAAGGCCCGTACCCAGAAGTTGATTGACGAAGGCAATGCGCAGATTCAGCAGGCTCTACCTTCGCTGAACCGTCTGCGTGCGGCGGCCGCGTTGCGTGCGGCGGAAAAGACCAAGCCGATTAATTTCTCGGTCGAACTTGCTCCCGTCGCTTGGAGTGGGGCCGTGACGCCCGCAACCGTACGACTGCAGAAGCAGGCGCGCGACACCGGTTTCACTAAGGTCCACCTCTTGGGTGCAATCAGCCTCCTTGGTGACGGCAAGCTCGCCCGCCCTCTGGAGATTTCCACCGCCATCCGTAATGCGTGGCCCAAGGGCGATGACGGCCTCCTCGCACCGGCGCCTGAAGACGGCTACGCTTACATCCCGGCGGTCGCCCCGGCGGTCGCTTCATTGGGTAAAGGCCTGAAGCCCCCGACCGCGCCTAAGCAGATCGGAATCCTTTGGGCGGAATACTACGCCTTGTCCGCCGACGGAAACCGTGGGTTATTTTTCCTTCGGCTCGCCGATGCGTTTACCATGCGCCTCATCGGTTCCGAGGTCGCCTACACCGAAGTCGGTGCGCTCGCGGCTCCGACCGGCGTGTGCGAGGTGTCCTTGCGCGACGACCGCAGCTTCGTTCCCCGTCTGGCGGAAAGCGGCGATTGGGTGCTCGGTTTCGATCGTGCAAGCCATCCGCTTGGTTCCGCTTTGCTCGCTCATCTTTCTATTACGCAGACGAAGCTCGGCGTCGCTGCCGCGCCTTACGTCGTGATTGTGGCCGGTGGCGGACCTGCCGGCACTGAAGGCGTGCGTGCGAAGTGGCGCGCCGTCGCTGTCACTTCTCCGGCTGGAATCAGTGCTTTCCAGGTCACGAGCATCCCGAACGGTGCCGATGGCATCGAGGTCGGTCAGTTGACTCTGCAGGTCCGCGCCCCCGCCGCGACGAAGTGATCAGGCTTTCTTACGGGCAGCCTTCATTTCCGTCGTCGTCGTCCGCTTGAGTTTCTTCACTTTGGCAGCGGTGAGTAGCTGATGTGGTCGGGTCATGCGGTCGATGAATAGGACGCCTTGGCAATGGTCGTGCTCGTGCTGTACGCAGCGGGCGAGTAGGCCGGCGCATTCAAGGATGTGCGGAGCGCCATCGGCGTCACGGTAGCGGACAATCGCGTGTTCGACGCGTTCGACGTCGCCGGTGATGCCGGGGAAGGAAAGGCATCCTTCGGTGTAGGTGTCAGGTTCGCCTGCCGGCACGGTCACCGTCGCATTGGCGAGGAGCATCGGCATGATTTCTTCGGGCTGGCGGGCCTTGCCGTCCAGCACCGGGAGGAAGTCTTCGTCGTGCACATTCATGACGAAGAGTTGAAGGGACAGGCCGACTTGCGGGGCCGCCAGGCCGATACCCTTGGCTGCCTTCATCGCGCTCAGCATCGCGTCGCCGAGAGAGCGGAGCGCAGGCCCGAACTCCTTCACGGGGTCACCCTTGGCCCGAAGGATCGGGTCGCCGTAGGGGCGGATGGTGAATTCGGCCATAGCTTCTGGTTACCTTTTCGCGGCGTCCGGGGAAGCGAAATCGCTCAAACCTTGGAGCCGAAGTCGCCCTTTTCGCATCGGCGCACGAAGGCTTCGGTGCGCTTGCGGATACCGTCCCACTTTTCGCGCAACTCCTGCGTCTCGTCGGCGGTGATACGATGGTCTTCGATGGCGTCCGCGACGTCGGCGATGAGTAGGCCGAACTCGCGGACGAGTGCGTTCGCAGCCTTGTCGAGGTTAACCGTCGGGGCTTCATTCTCGATGGGGCTAAATTGTCCGCCGGCCCTTTGGGCGAGCCAGTCGACGATGCGCGTGTCGCCGGTGAGGTCCACCAGTAGTGCGGTGCGCTGCAATGGATTGGGTTGCCCGCTCCCTTGCGTGGCCGGCTCCCTCCACTTGTAGAGCATCGAGGCGGAGACCCCGAGGGACTTGGCGATCTCATCATGCTTGCCCGCTTCCTTTTCGCCCGCCTTGAGCAGAGCGTCCTGGAGCACATGATGAGCTTCCTTGATTGGCGTGCGACGAGGTGCGGGTGGTTTCTTGGCCATGGGCGAGAATAGGGCGGGCCGAGTACGGCCCGCAAGCGTCAGGCTAAGATTATAGGTTTTTGCCCTTATTGTAAGATAAGTAGGCCTTAAAAGATTGGAAAGCGGGAGGGGGATTCGCATCGTCATCGCCATGATACTTTCCGCCGCTTCCCCCGAGGAGGTTTCCTTGGTCCTGCCAATCGGCCTGCTTGTCTCTGGCCTGGTCCTGATTGGAGCGGAGTTCTTCCTCCCCACGGTCGTGCTCGGCTTCCTTGGCGCCGTGATTTCCTTCGCTGGTATCTATCTTTCAGCGGAGGCGGGCGCGACGACTTGCGCGGTGTTCTGCGTCGTCTTCTTGGTCGTGCTCACCCTCGAGTTCTTTGCTTTCCGTAGCCTCCTCCAGAAGACTGGCATCGGACGCGCGATGATCAACGTCAGCAGCAATGAAGGCGCTGCCGTCCCTGCCGCCGCTGGTTACGCCGTCTATGTCGGTAAGACCGGCAAGGCCGCTACCGTACTCGCGCCGTCGGGCACGATTGAAATCGATGGCACCCTGATCGAAGCGTTTTCCCTCGACGGATTTGTCGAACGTAACGCCACCGTCGTCGTCACCGAGGCCGGTTCCGGCCGCGTGACCGTCCGCCGCTCGCGCTGAGTTCCCTTTGCCCTCTCATGCCCACCATGCCTAATATCATCATCTGGATCGCAGCCGGCGCCCTGCTGCTGTTCGTCCTCTTCCTCTTGTCCTTCCTTGCCGTCTGGGTGCGTGCGCGCCTCGCCGGAGCTGAGGTCGGCCTCTTCGACCTCGTCGGCATGCGCCTGCGCAGTGTTCCCTACACCGTGATTGTTGACGCCAAGATCGCCGCCACCAAGGCCGGTCTCTCGGTCGACGTCGAGAAGATCGACGCCCACTACCTCGCCGGCGGCAACATCGTGCAGACGGTGCAAGCGCTCATCGCTGCCCAGAAAGCCGGCCTGCATTTAGACTGGAACCGGGCCTGCGCGATCGACATCGCCACCCGCGGCACGAACAAATCCGTCTTGGAGGCCGTGCTCACCTCCGTCAGCCCGAAGGTCATCGACGTGCCTAATCCCGCCAGTGGCCGCACCACGATCGACGCTGTCGCCAAGGATGGAATCCAAGTGAAGGTGAAGGCCCGTGTGACTGTCCGCACCAATCTCGACCGCTTCGTCGGCGGCGCTCAGGAAGAGACCATCATCGCCCGCGTTGGTGAAGGCATTGTCACCACGATTGGCTCCTCCGAAAGCTACAAAATTGTCCTCGAAAACCCCGACCGCATCTCGAAGACCGTCCTCGAACGCGGGCTCGACGCCAACACCGCGTATGAAATTATGTCCATCGACATCGCTGACGTCGACGTCGGCGACAACATCGGAGCGATGCTCCAAGAGGCTCAGGCCAACGCCAATAAGAACATGGCTCAAGCGCAGGCTGAGATTCGTCGTGCCGCCGCCGTCGCCCTAGAACAGGAGATGCGCGCTCGTGTTGAAGAGATGCGTGCTCGCGTGGTCGAAGCTGAGGCCCAGATCCCGCAGGCTCTCGCCGATGCGCTGCGTTCTGGACGGATGGGTTACATGGATTTCCAGCGTCTCGAAAACCTCCGCTCCGACACTGAGATGCGCAAGGGCATCGCTGGTGACGGCCCAGCGCCCGGCGCCAAGGCCTGAGTATGGAAGCGGCGCTCGTCATCAAGGCAGTGATTGCCCTGGTCGCGTTTGCGGCCTGGGTGATTGGTAAGATGAAGGGTCAGGCTATCCCGGCCCCGATGGCCGCGACGCCTCCGCCCGTGACCCGCCGGACCCGCCGCGTCCGCAATGCGCCCGCGCTGGCCTCCATCGTGCCGGAGCCGACGGCCCCGGCCGCCGCCGTTCATCTTGACGCCTCCTCCCTCGTGGTGACTCGCCCCGCTCGCGCGCAAACGCGCACCCAGTTCCGCGGCTCCGCTGCACTTCGCCAGGCGATTGTCGCCCGCGAAGTGCTCGGCCTGCCGCTCTCGCTTCGTCCGCCGCGTTTCTGATTAGCGCCGCGGCGCGAAGAGTCGCGCGCCTAAGTAGGGGAGCGCGCAGCACAGCACGATGCCGGCTCCGGAGGGCACCGACGGTAGGTAGTAAGAAAGATAAAGCCCGCCGACGCCGCCAGCCAGGGCGCAGCCTGTACCCCATGCCATGACCTGAGGCACGGTGCGTCCGAGGAGTACGCCCGTTGCGGCGGGGATGACGAAGAGGGCGGTCGTGAGCAGCGCACCGACGAGGCGGACGCAGGCCACGGAGCCAAGCGCCACGAGCACGAGGAGCACGACGCGCATGAGCGCCGGACGGGCGCCCAGCAGGGAGGCGTATTCTTCGTCGAAGGATGCGAGTTCGAGTTCCTTGTGCAAAGCTCGGAGGCCGAAGAGGACGATTGCGGCTGTGGCACCGATGACGATGAGGTCCTCGCTGCCGACCGAGACGACACTACCGAAAAGGAGTCCCGCGAAATCACGCCAGGAGTTCGCCTGCTGCATAAGCGCGACGCCCGCGGCGAACATCACCGACAGCATGACACCCACGGCGCTGTCTTCGCTCGTGCCCCGGCGCGAGGCTAGCCAGGCCGCACCTGCCGCGGTTAGGAGCGCAGCGGCCAGCGCGCCGAGATAGGGGGAGAAGCCGAGGAGGAGGGCGCCGATTACGCCAGGCAGGATGGAGTGGGTGAGCGCGGTGCTCACGAAGGCCATTCGTCGGAGAACCACGTAGGCGCCTAGGCAGGCGCAGGTCGCGCTGCAGAGCGCGATTGCAGCGAGTGCGCGGACGAAGAAGGGTTCGCTCAGCGGCTGGGTCAGGAGCTCAAGCATGGCGGTGGTCGTGGCCAGCGCAGGCGTGGCGGGTGAAGATGGAACCGTCGCGCATCTCGAGGATGCGGTCGAAGCGGCTGAGGTCGGCCGGATCGTGCGTCGCCATGACGACGGTGAAGGGATGGCCTTGTTCGAAAAGGAAGCGGTCGACGATTTCACGGCTCGCTTGGTCGAGGGCCGCGTATGGCTCGTCAAGCAGCAGGAGCTCGGCGCCTTGCACGACGGCGCGGGCGATGAGCGCACGTTGTAGCTGGCCTCCGGAGAGGGTGCGCACGGGACGGTCGGCCAGTTCCGCGAGCCCGAGCTGGGCAAGGGCCCGCTCGATGGCTTCGTCTCCGTGTCGGCATTCTTCGAACCAGCCGTGGTGGGCGTAGGTGCCCATCTGGACGAGTCGGCGGAGCTTAAGCGGAAAGTGTTCAGCCAGTTGGGGTCGTTGCGCGAGGTAGGCGATCCGGCTGCGCCCGAGGCGAGGTGGCCCCCCGTCGACGGTGACTTCGCCCCCCTTGATTGGCGACAATCCTGCCAACACGCGGAGCAGGGTCGATTTCCCTGAGCCGTTAGGCCCGATGAGCGCCGTTCGACAGCCGCAAGGGATTTCGAAGGTCGCCTCCCTGAACGCGATTGGTCCGTCAGGCCGAGCGGCGGCCGCGAGTCCACTGGCCTGGACGGCCAGTCCGGCGCAAGCATGCTTGGCGGACCGAGCGTAGGGCAGTGTCGGCAAGAACGCGAAGACAGCGTCGCCCGTCAGGCGGGCGAGTAAGCGGTGGAGACTCATCTATCGCGGAGGGCGGCGTGGAGCTTGCGGCCATTCAGCTGCATCATCTTGATCCAGGTGTCACCAGGTTGGCCGGTGGCAGCCAGGTATTCGAACGAAAGGGTAAGAGGGGGTGGCAGGTGACTATCTTGGGCTAGGCGCCGCGCGAAGGCGTCGTTCTGGTCGGCGTCGGTCACGATTACGCGGATGTGCTCTTTCTTCACGAGGGCTAGGAGGTCGGAGAAATGTCGGGCGGATGGATCGGCCGCTTCACCGGAACTACTGGTTAGAATGGTGCCAGCCACTTTGAGTCCGAAGTGTTGGGCGAAATGCCTAAGGTTTGGGTGCTGGGTGATCAGAAGCCGCTTGTTGGCCGGCAGGCTCGAAAAAAGACCAGTCAGCTCGGCGTCGAGCCTCTCAACTTCCTTAAGATACTGATTAACATTAATTTCCAAATTTTCTACCGGCGTCAACTTGGCGAGACGTCCAGCGATAGCCTGAGCCATCGGTTTTACTTTTTCGGGGCTCGTCCAGACATGAGGGTCTACCTCCGTGAGGTGAGCACTTTTTAGGACATAATCTGAGTGAAGCCACAGGACGTGGTTCGTCCGGTCATTGGCTTTGGCCCAAGCCTCCAACCACGGTTCCAGGGATGGGCTCATGCCAATGATCAGGTCGGCTCTTCGTAGCTCCTTCACATGGCGCGGACCGAGTTGGAATCCGTGAGTCTCACTACCCGCCGGCACGAGATTTAAAATCTCAAAACTATTACCACCAATGACTTGAGACCAGTCTTGGATCACGGTGAAGCTTGTCACAACGAGGGGCTTACCCGGGGCGCCAAAGGACGGCAACCCCCAGGCCATGGCTAGGGCGATTAGTATACTCAGGAAATAACGGCGCACAGAAAGTGAAAGTGCCGCAGGGGTCTCCAGTTGCAAGTAATTTGCATCTAACAATTGTTCCCTGTGTGCGGTTTTTTTGCATTTGCCACTGTGGGCTTACGGGGACAGATTCCCTCTCCCCATGCCCCAAGTACATGCTGTTTTTGCCAGCGTAATGGCGTTCTGCCTGTCCGTTTCCTGCGTTTTCGCCCAGTCGACGAAGGCCGAAGGGGGTGCTAACGCTAGCAAAAGCCCCGTTGTTGTCCGTTCCGTCCACTTCGACCCTGCCAAGATCGGCGGTCAGAAGCACGAGTGGATTCGCATGCAGGTCGAGTTGCAGGCCAACTTCAATCCCGACACTAAGCTTGCGGCCGAGGATAAGGCCGGGAAGAAGGCCGCGAACAAGCAGTGGGTAGATAAAATCAAGGTGACCGTGACGCAAATCTTCAAGCCGCTTGCCGTCAAGGAGGCCTCCGAATTCTCTTATTACCGGTCCACTGCCACCGTCCTGACGATGGAGGTGAATTCCTCCCGCTCGGTTTTCTTCTACCTACCTGGTGATATCGTAAAGCGCGATCGGCTTAAGATGCAGCCGGATTACTATTATGTGCAGCTTGAGGTCGGCGGCACCGAAATCCCTCTTTACAACGAGGCAGGGCGGCTTTCTCCGGATATGCAGGCCGCCGTCCATAAACAGTTCGCCAATAAGCAAGCCTTCGACGGAGCTCGCGACCTCGCCGACCGCGGTGTCAGTGCCAATGCTGGTATGCTGCGCCCCCATTATCTCGTGCCTTACGCTATCTTCGACACGCTTCCCCAAGGTTCGCCGTCCCCTGAGTTTCTCCGGGAAGACACCGTCTCTCGCTAACCCCCTTTTTCGTTTTACGCATGAGCCAGAAAAAGGCCACCATCGTCAATCTCGCCGCGTCGAACGTCTCGGTCTCCCAGTTTTCCGCCGTCTCGGGAAGTTTGGTACTGGAGCAGTTCTATGTCGAAGAAATCGCCCCCGGACTCACGGGTGACGACGAATGGTTGAACGCCGCGATCGCCGCCCTCGCGAACTTGGTGAACGCGCACGAGCTCAAGGGACGCGTCACGGTCATCGCCCCCGCCTTCCTGCTGTTGCAGAAGCCCCTCAAGGTCCCGCAAGTCGAACGCGCCCGCCAAGCGCAGATCGTGGCCTTCGAGGCGCAGAATGCGATTCCCTATCCGCTGAACGAAGTCATCTGGGATAGTCAGGTCATGGCTTCGGACGGAGTCGAGGCGGAGGTCCTTCTCTTCGCCTTGCGCACGGAAATCGCCACCAAGATCGCAACCATGGTCACTGCCGCGGGGCTTCGCCCGATGTCGATCCAGGCCGCACCGCTACTCGACAGCCAGGCATTCCGTCTGGCTGGCGGTTCCGCCGCCGAGGAGGCCCTGATCGTCAACGTGGGCGCTCGCTCGACGACGCTCAGTTTCGTCGGTCCAGGCGGCGTCAATATCCAGTCTGCGACCAACATCGGCGGGAATCTCCTCACGCAGGGCGTCTCGGATAATACTGGTCAGCCTTTCCCAGTCTCCGAAGCCATCAAGGTCGGCTATTTCTCCGGTATCGTGCAGCTGGCGGAATCCGATCCGCAGGTCGCGGTCCTTCAGGCCAACGCGCAGACCTTCATCCGTCGTCTCGCTCAGGATATCAACCGTCGCCTGATCAACGTACGTCGCGGCGCCAACGGCCGTCAGCCGGCCCGCATCCTCGTCACCGGCCGCGGCTCCCAGGTGCCTGGTCTTTCCGAGCAGCTTTGCGAGACCTTGCGTCTTCCGGTCGAAGTATTCGATCCCTCGGCGGTCATCACCCCTGGAGCCGGGATCAATCCCGAGCAGCTCGAGCGTGCTAAATATCAGATTACCGAGGTCATCGGCGAAGCCGCGCGCCTCATCTTGCCTCAGCCGATCGGCGTTAACCTAATCCCGCGGGACATCGCCTCACAGCAGGCTTTCGATGCGCGCAAGCCTCGACTGGTCGCCGCGGCCGCCTTGGCCGCGCTGGCGCCTTTCTGCGTCTGGCTGGCCTTCGCCGACGCGGAGAACTGGAATCGTGAGCAGACCGCCGTCATCCGTGGCCGACAGGCCGAACTCGCCGCCCGTCGCACGACCATTGAGGAGTCCAGGAAGAAAGCCGCTGAGCTCGCCGCCAAGGCCAAGGAGCTCGAATTCGTCGTCACCAACCGTTCCAACTGGCCTGCCTTCCTGGGTGATCTGCAGGACCGGATTGGCACCTGCAAGAATACCTGGATCGAAGAGATGCACGTCAAGTACGAGACTCTGCCGGCGGCTCCGGCCGCCGAGGGACAGCCCGCGCCTACTCCGGTGGTCGTCACCAAGGTCATCATCTCCGTGCGTTTCCTTTTCGCTGATGTACCGCTCGAGGTGCCGCAGTACCGCGCGCAGGCGGAAAAGGCTAACATTGGACGTCTGCTGGACGTTGTCCGCAAATCTCCTTACGTCAGTTCCGTGCCGGAGAACGAAATCGTCGTCACCGACCAGACGCTCAAGGCCCCTGATAACAAGACCGTGATCCGCATGACGCCCAAGGCGACCCTCACTCTCCTCATCCGCAAGGACAAGGCCCTCTAAGTCATGCAGAATTTCAAGAAAAACCTTGGGTTCAACCTGCTGCTTGTCGCCTTGGCGCTCGCGTTCGTTGCGGGTTGCGCTTTCGCCTATCTGGCTTTTCGGGGCGGCGCTTCCTCCGCACTCTTGCTTCAGCGTTCGCGTAAGGAGCAGTCCGCACTGCTTGAGGGCCACGCTTTTGTGGCCGGAGCTCCGGCTATCTCGCTGAATGAGGATAATGTCGCCAAGGCTGCGGACGACGTGAAATCCCTTGAAGTCCATCTGAGCTCTCTGCGCTTAGCAATCGCCGGCAACCCGGAGCTCGCCATCAAGGGCAAGCCTTCCGCCAATTCGGCAGAGTTGAGCGCCTTGCTCCGTGAATCTGTCGATGGCTGGCGTAAGCTCGCAACCGATAGCGGCATCAAGCTTTCGGCGACCGATCCGACCGCCTTCGGCTTCCGCCGTTACATTCATAATCAAGGGACTTCTCCCAAGCGTGAGTTCCAGAAGGTCGACCAGCAGCGTCAGATCATCGACTTCCTCGTCCGTCAGCTTATCGATTCCCGTCCCGGCGGCTCCCCGCTCTTAATTGAGTCGATCGACCGCGAGCCCGTTGAGACGTTCGTGCTAATCCCCGAAGGCAAGCCCGGTGCTGGCACCTATGGTCCCGAGCCCGATACTTCTCGCAATGAGATCGATGAGTTCTTGGCCTCCCGGACGTTTGACCGTCGCGACCTCGTCGAGACCGCCTCCTTCCGGGTCCGTTTCGTGGGCTATACGCCGACGCTGCGCACTTTCGTCAACAAAATCCGCAACTCCGGCCGTCCGCTGGCGATTTCCTCAATCGATGTCGGCCTGACGACTCCCGATATCCAGAAGTTGCTTTCCTCCCCGTCCCCGCTCACCTCGACCGCTTCTTCCAGCCCCGCCGCCCCCTCCGTCTTGGGTAACTTCTTCCGCGACGAGCCCGCCGCGGCCACCAACGGCGCCAAGTCTGCCAGCACTGAGGACAAACGGGTCTTGGTCGTCCCCCGTAAGCTTTCCGCCTTCGTCGTGCAGGTGGATTATCTTTCCATCCCCGAGGAGAAACCGGCCGCCGCCGCCGAAGGCGAACCTAAGAAATAAAGCATCCCGGACATGAATTCCCGTAACGACATCATTCTCGTCATCCTTGGCGCACTTCTGCTCGCCGTGGGTTCGACCGCTTATCTTCGCCCGGGCCTGATCGCGCCGGTGGTGCCAGATGAAGACGGCAAGACCCTCGCGCTCAAGCAACTCAAGGAAGCCGTGCCTCAGGGCGGCGCCTACCCCGCGACCCCGCGTGCTTCGCTCGAAGACAATATCAAGGACTGGCTCAGCCCCGAGGAGAACGATGACAACTGGGACTACGACCTCTTCACGACGATCGACGTCGTCTGGGATCCTGCCCTCCGCGAGTATGTGCCTCGCAGTCGTAAGGTAGAAGAGATGCCCCCCTTCGGCATCAGCTTGGTTTCCGTCGGTTACCCCACTTACACTTTCATGCTTAGCCACTCCACCCTGGGGCCCGGCAAGAAGGAAGAGGACCGCCTCTTCTCGCTCAAGAACGTGAAGACCAAGCAGTACCTCGACGACTGTAAGCTCAACAAGCCGATCCCGGAGGCTCCTTACCTCACCCTTAAGTCCTATAAGGTCATCAAGGGTAAGGATGCCGACGGCATTCCTTTCGTCCGCAATATCCTCACCATTGATGACCGTCAGTTCGGCCAAGTGGTCGAGGTCGACGATGAGAAGCCTTTGGAATTTAAGGGACGGGTTGATATCTTGGTCAATTCGCCCTCCGATCCGGCGTGGACGCTCACCCTGCACGCTGTTGGCGATAAGTTCACCTACAATGGCGCCCACTTCGTGGTCAAAGTCATTGACTTGCCCTCCCGTAGCGTGACTTTTGATAAGTCCTTCGCTCTCAACCCCAAGAAGCCGAAGAAGCTCATTTCAGATCCACAGACGCTAACCGTCCCGGCGCCCGTGGCTCCGGCTCCTAAGCCGAAGGCCGCCACCCCTGCCGCCACCAAGACCGTCACCCCTAAGAAATAATTTTCAAAGCCCCAAACTCATGAAAAATCTCCACCGTTCGCAGCTCGCCTGGGTAGCCCTTGCCCTCGCTCTTGCCGCAGGCTCTCTTGTCGCCCAAGACGGCGATGCCGCCGCCCGCAAGCCGCAGCTCCTCGCCGAAGCCTTGAAGGCGCGCGATGAAGGTAACCTGCAGGCCGCCAAGGCCAAGTTCGAGGCGATCCTCGCCATCGACGCCAAGGATGTCGGCGCCGCCGAAGGCCTCTCCTCCGTCAATGCGGCCATCACTGAAGCCGAAGCGAGCAAGAAGGCCGCCGATGCCTCCAAGCCGGCTGACGCCCCCAAGGCTGATGTGCCCGCCGCCAAGGTCGACGCCCCTGCTGCGAAGCCGGCCTCCTCCCTCGAAGAAGTCGCCGCTGTCCACGAAAAGCTTTTCGCTGAAGTCACCCAAGCCATCGAACTCGCCCGCAAGAAGTCCTCGGCCGGCGACCATAAGGGTGCCCTTGAGATTCTGGATGGAGCTAACGGTGCCCTCCCGGCCACCGCCGCCGCCCAGAAGCTCCGCGATACCATCGCCCTGACCAAGCAGGATATTGTCATCCAACGTGATGCCGGCGGTGCCTCTGCCGCTCAGGAAGAAGTGAAGCGCCTCGCCCGAGTCAATGACGAGGCCCTCGGCAAACAGGGCGACGCCATCGCCTCCGCCGAAAGCCTAATCCGCAAGGGTACGGCTGAGTCCATCGATAAGGCTCTGGCTGATCTTGAGGTCGCCGAACGCGCCCTCGGTAACGAGACCCTCTCCAACAAGGGGCTCAAGGATCGCATCAAGGAAGTCAAAGGATCGGCCATCGCCCGCCGCACGCTCATCGCGATCGAAGCCCGCGACATGATTAAGGCCACTTCGCTCATCGCACAGTATGCCGAATTGAAGGGCAAGGAAGACCCCAGCGTTATTCGCCTCCAGAAGGAATTTACGTCCAAGCGGACCGACCCGACCTACCGCAACGTCGACGAGCTCTCGCCTGGCCTCCGCGTCAAGGACGACAAGGTCAACGAGCTGCTCGTCAAGGGCCGCGCCCGCTACCTCTACGGCGACTATCAAGGCGCCCTCGATTCCTACCGCGAGGTGCTGCAGTATCAGCCGAATAATTCCGAATCCAAGGCCTACCAGATCCGCATCCGCCAGATGCTGTCCGAGAATTCCGGCCAGTGGAATCGTGGCGTGACCAAGGGTAAACTCCTCGAGCTCCTCGATGAGACCTGGAAGCTCCCGGAAGTCTTCAATCGCGAAAACATCAAGATCGATGCCGCCAACGGCAACGATCCGATCGTGGAAAAGATGAAGTCGATTCAGCTGCCTGAAGGTTTCATCGTCCGCGACCAGCCCCTCGACCGGGCCCTCGCCCTCCTGCAGACTTCTGCCGCCTCTTACGACAAGGACCAGAAGGGCGTGAACGTTGTCCTCATCGATCCGGCCAACAAGAACCCCACGGTCAGCCTGCAGCTCCGTAATGTCTCGGTCTACCAGGCCCTCGACTACATCTGCAAACGTGTCGGTTTCAGCTTCTCCGTCGGTTCCGGCGGGATCATCGAAGTCCGTGAGGATTCTGGTGACAGCCTCCTCGAGACCGAAATCTACCCGCTTTCCACCGCAGCCGTGCTCAAGATGACCGGTCTCAGCGCCGGCGGCGCGGGTGCTGCTGCCGGCGGCGCCGGTGGCGCGGCGGCCAATCCTTTCGGTGGCGCTGCCGCCGGTGGTGCTGGTGCTGGCGACGGTCAGCGTCCGGAAGAAGTCGCGATTAAGAACTTCCTCACCCGTTCCGGCGTGGCGTTCGAAGCCCCGGCAACCCTTTCGTACGACGGCACGAACCTCATCGTCTACCAGAGCCGTAAGAACCTGGACCGCGTGAAGAACATCATTCGCCGCTACTCCGACATCAAGCAGGTCCACATCGAAGCTAAGTTCATGGAAGTCGAACAGAAGATCCTGAACGAACTGGGCGTGAACTGGACCTTGTCCCCCACCGCCGGACAGGGCGGCAACGTGAACGCCTCTTCGAATCTCCGTTCAATTGCCAACGTCTTCCAATCCAACAACAGCGTCGCCCGGTCTATTGTTATTACCGACCCGGCCAGCACCCCGTCGACGTCTTCTTTTCTCCAGACTCCTCCGAACTTCCCCTCGGGCGCGAACCTCGGTGCCAGCACCAGTAACGCTTATAGCGGCACGATCGGCTTCCTGGGCGCAGAGACCCTCGCCGTCGCCATCCGCGCCATCGAGCAGAACTCTGGTAGCGACTTGATGTCGTCCCCGAGCCTGACCGTCCTTGACGGTAAGACGGCTGTCATCCGCGTGGCTCAGTTGCTCCGCTACCCTCAGGCTTACGGTGATACGCAGTCCACCGTGACGCCTGCGACCGCCACCGGTGGTGGCGGTGGTGTCACGATCACCGCAGGTACGCCCCAGGACTTCACCGTTCAGGAAGTCGGTGTGAATCTCGAAGTCACCCCGACCGTCGCGGCCGATGATTCCATCGCCCTTAACCTCAAGCCGAAGGTGACCGAATTCGAAGGTTTCGTCGAATACGGCGGCACCTCGGTCGCCATCAGCGGTGGCGTCACCGTGTCCGTCCCTTCGGGCTTCTTCCAGCCGATCTTCAGCACCCGTGAAGTGACCACCGATGTTACCGTCTTCGACGGTGCCACGGTCGTCATCGGTGGCCTGACTCGCGAAGAAGTGAAGACCGTCGAAGACAAGGTACCTGTTCTCGGTTCCATCCCTCTCATCGGTGCGGCTTTCCGTTCGACTGGAAAGTCCGTGCAGAAGCGTAGCCTCATGGTGTTCGTGACCGCTAACCTGGTCTCTCCGGGTGGCGCTACCCTTCGTAGCACCCACCCAGGCATGCGCGCTGGCTCGACCTTCTCGAACCCCACGCTCATCTCTCCGGGTGGCGCAGTCTATCGTGAGCCGATCGAGGCCGTTACGCCCGAGCTGAAACCCACGGTTATCCCTGAGCCGGCCAAGTAAGCCTGCTCCGTCACCACTCCCATCTCGGGCCCGCCACTAGGCGGGCCCGCTTTTTTCTCGATGGTCCGACCGGGTCGAGTGACACTCTCATATGCGCTGGCTGCTCATCGATGGCTTCAATCTGGTCTTTCGTAGCCACTTCGCGATGGAGCGTTCCAATCTCCGCCGGCAATCCGATCAGTTCCCGACTGGCGCTCTGCACGGCTGGATGAAGTCCTTGCTGGACCTCCGGGATGGCGAGAAGCCTGATCGCTGCGCGGTCTTCTTCGACCTGGGCGGATCGGACCGTCACCTTGCCGTCCTCCCTGAATACAAAGCCCAACGCGACGAAACGCCGGACGAGATCGTCCAGCAGTTGCCTGAGATCAAGCGGCTGACCGCGCTGTTAGGGTTTCAAGTCTTCGAGCGCCGTGGGGTCGAGGCTGACGACCTCATCGCCACGGCAGTCCGCATCCTCGTGGCCTCCGGTGATGCGTGCGTCATCGTCAGCGCAGACAAGGATTTTGGGCAGTGTGTTGGCGGCCCGGTCGTCCAGCTGGCGCCACCACCGACGGCGAATCCGGCGGCCGGATGGCGACGCCTCGATTCCGCTGCCGTCACCGAGAAGTTTGGCGTGCCCCCGAATCGCATTGCTGACTACCTCGCCTTGGTCGGCGACACTTCCGACAATATTCCCGGCCTTAAAGGGGTCGGCCCTAAGACCGCGGTGAAGTGGCTCACCGAATACGGCGACCTCGCTGGCGTGCTCGCCGCTGCGGAGACTCTTCAACCGGAGCGTTTCCGGGAGCAGGTGAAGGCCGAGGCTGAGCGGATCCGCGGTAACCTGACGTTGGTGACTTTCCGGACCGACTTTGATTTCGAACCTGGCCAACCGGTGTCAGAGGATGTCGCCGCGGTGGAGATTTTTCTGGAGGAGATGGAGATGCATTCGACCCTTCGTCGCTATCAGGTAAAGCACGGGCGTGTCGTCTCGGAGTCAGCGCCGAAGCCGATTGAAACACCAAAGCCGAAGGCCAAGCCGACGGACGGCTCCCGGCAGGGTGAACTATTCTGAGCAATAAAAAGGCCCGCCGGTAACGGCGGGCCTTGTCGGGAAGAGTCAGCGCGAGGCTTAGTTCTTCTTCTCAATCCTCTTTTCGACCTTCGGGGCTTCGATGGCGAGCGGAGTGGAGGCGACCGGGGCAGCGCCGTGGGTCTTCTCGACGTAGGCCTTCACTTCGTCCTGCGTCAGAGCGACCCAGAACTTGGCTTCCAGCACATCGAACACGATATTGTTGGTGAAGATACCATAGGTCTTACCCATGTGTTCGGCGTTCTTGGTAAGGGCGTCGGTCACCTTAGCGATTTCATCCTGGGCACGCTTCTTGGCGTCTTCATCAGTGGCGGTCTGCTCGGCGGCACGGAGCTGGAGTAGGGCGTTCTGCTGGGCCTGGACGATGTTGATGTTGCGCTCGAAGAGGGGGATGTGCTCACCGGTCATCTTGCAGAGCTGGATCATCTTCTGGTTACCGCGGGCGACAACCTCGTTCTCCTTGAACTCAGGGTTCTTGCGGAGTTCGGCGATTTGTTCGTCGGTGACCGGCGACATCAGCTGGATAGCCTGATTCTGGATGAAGTGCGGGCGGATCGCGACGGTATCCATCTTGAAGCCGTAGACCTTCTCGAAGATGCCGTCCTTCTGGTTGAAGTCCTGGAGTTCGGCTTCGCGGAGCTTCGTCACGGCGTCCTTCTCGGTCGTCGTGAGGGCGCTCTGGATGCGCTGGTTGAGTTCGACGATCTTCTGGGCCTGGGCCACCATGACGTTCACGTCGTTGGTGAAGCGCGTAAGCGTCTCGGGGTGGCTGATGGTGACGAACTTGAAGAAGACCTTGTTATCGTGCTGCAGCAGGTTTTCGTCGACCTTGGGGGCGGCCGGGGTGTCGGTGGCGGGCATGTTAGGGGTGGGGGTTGGGGTTGGGGTAAGGGTTTACTTCTTGTCAGCGGCCGGAGCGCTCTTGGCTTCGATCGCCTTCTTTTCTTCCTCAGTGATCTGGACGGCGAGCTTGGCTTCAGCTGGAAGCGTGATGGCTTCGGCGTTGAAATCGAAGCCGCGGCTCTTCTTGAACTCCTCGAGGCTCTTGGAGAGGTCGTCCTGGATTTCCTTGATGGCCTTCTCGACCTTTTTCTTGTCGTCGTCCTTGGTCAGCTTGGGCTGGAGGTCGATGAGCTGCTGGAGCTGGGCTTTGGCGTCGGTGATGCGCTTAAGGGAGAGACCGAAGGTCTCGACCTCGCCCTGGCCGCTGATGGTGTCGCGGATGTGGTACTTCTTTTCGCCCATGGCGATGATGGTCTCGGGCTTGAAATCCTTAGCGCCCGAAAGCTTGGTGAACTCCTCGTTGGAGATCGGGGTGGCAATCACGGCCTTGGTGAAGGAGAGCTGGTAGGGACGCTCGATGCTGAAGCCGTTGTAGAGCTTACCCATGGATTCATTGTCTCCTTTGAGCTTAGCCTGTTTGGCGGCGATCTCGTGGCCGCGAGCTTCCTTCTCCGGGGTGGTGAGAGCGTTCTCGAGGAAGACCTGGAGGCGCTTGAGCTCTTCTACCTGCTGGCCTAGGACCTGGACGTTCTTCTGGAAGGTGAGGCATTCGGGGATGGTCTTTCCGTTCCAGACTTCAGCGAGGTAGGTCTTCGCTTCGGTCTTGGCTCCGCCAGCGAGCTTGACCTCTTGAGCGGGCGCAACGGCCTTGGTTTCGGCGGGCTTGGCTTCCTGAGCATTCAGGGAGACGCAGAGGGCGGCCAGGAGGAACGAGAACTTGTTCATGTGAGTGAGGAGGGAGGTTCAAACATATGGATGCCAGCCCCTTGGACTACAAAAAAAACCCCCCAGAGGTTACTTTTTTGCGCCCTGTAGGGATTGATCGATAATCTTGGCCAAATCGACCTTTTCGGCTTCTTTTTGCAACTGTTCGTCGGCCAGCACGGCTCGAACCTTGGGATGGTCAATAAATCCAGTTAAGTCGTTGTTATTCAACAACTCGCGAACCTTTTTATCTTCCCACGCTTGGTAAAGGGTGGGGTGGGCGGCCAAAGCTCTGATTTCGGGCTGGGCCATGAGCCTCCGTCTGGCTTCTGGCTCCGCCATCAGACGCCGGGTTTGGCGGATGAGCGTGCGTTGCTTGTCTGGGATGGGCGACCATCCCTTGAGGTCGGCGGTGAGGGAAGTGGCCGCTAGGTCGTTCCGGATGTCGACCGTCCAGTGGTGTCGGGTGGCCCCGGGCTTCTCAAGAAGGTCATAGACCGAGGCGACGGTCGCGAGGGCGGCGATCAAGATCAGGAAGTAGAGAGCGCCCGTCCAGCAGCCGATGAGCGAGCCGAGCACGGGACTTTCAGCCTCTTTCTGGCCGTCGGGTAGCCGGCCGAGACGCCAGAAGATTGCATAGCAGAGTAGGCCAGTGAGGCAGCTGAGCACGATCACGCCGGTGATGCCGCGGAGGATCCAGGGATAGGAGGTGCCTTGCAGGCAGGCGTGACCAAAGTCCGACCCGAAGAGCCATCCCACCAGCTGCCCAGTCGCGAGCGCCACGGGGCCAGCCAACTGGCGCATCGGGCCGCGGCGGTAGCCCCGCCAAGCGCCACGGATCATCAGCACGGCGAGGAGGGCGAGGGCGACCCAGAGGGTCAGCGAGAGGTCAGGGGGCTCGGCAGTCATCAGGCTTCGCCCAACACCTTGCGGATGGATCGCTCCCGGACTTCGATGCTCTCAGCTAGTTTGAACTGCACGAGGGCGCGGCGGAGGTTGTGGCCCGGGTAGCGCACCTTGAAATACACGTCGCCGGCCAGATGGTCGGCCAAGAAGCGGATGCCTAGTTCAAGCGGGATTAGGTGGATGCAGTCGAAGAGATGGCGGTGGTCGGCTTGGCTAAGGAAGTCCTTCGCATGGGCCTGATAACCCCTGTAAATCATGCTAAAAAGCTCGAGGTCGAAGACGACGGAGCCGAGTTCGCTGGCGTCTTCGCCGGCTGGATTGCAAACGGAGCGCATGGCGTCTCCGATATCATAATGGACCAAGCCTGGCTGTACGGTGTCGAGGTCAACGATGCACGTGCCGCGACCCGTGGACTCGTCGATCATGATATTGCCGACCTTGGGGTCGCCATGCGTGGTGCGCAGGCCGAGGTCGCCGCGGCCGCGCGCATCCTCGAGCACGGAGCAACGGGTGCGGCGGGCTTCGACGAAGGCGACGGCTCGCTTGGCTTCCAGCGAGGCGCTGAGACGCTCCTGACCGCCGGGCGTCGCGAGGGCGGCGTCCATCTTGGCGAGGTAGCCAGGCGTGACGTGGAAGCCGGGTAGGGCGTAGCCGAGCTTTTCGGCCGGGAGGTCGCTGACCATGCGGTGGAAGTGGCCCAGTACGATGCCGGCTTCGTGGGCGTGTTCCGGATTGCGCACCTTTTCGTAGGCGTGCGCGCTGGCGATTTGGGAGATGGCGCGCCAGAGGTCGCCATCGGCGTCCGTCACCCAGTCTTCGCCCGTCTTCGTCTGGATAATCTTAGGAAGCTGCCAGATACGGTCCGCGCCTTCGGCCTCAGTCTCGAGCTTGGCGTGGCAGTGGTCCGTGAGCACGCGCATGTTCTGCATGATCACTTCCGGCTGAGGGAACACGGACTTGCGGATGCGCTGCACGATGAAGCGCTGTTCGGAGAAGGTCGTCCGGAAGATCGCCAGATAGGTATCGTTAACGTTGCCCGAACCATAGGGCGCGACGGTCACGAGCCTTCCCTGGACGTCGAACTGGCGGGCGATAATGGCGGCTAGCATGGGGCTTTCGGCCTAATTTGCGGTTAGTTTCGAGGCTGGCGAGGGCATTCCCGCATCGCCAAGGCTTGATTTCCGCCCCGGGCTCCTCATGTTCATCGTTCCTCTGCGACGCCACCTTAGCTCAGCTGGTAGAGCATCTCATTCGTAATGAGAATGTCGCCGGTTCAAATCCGGCAGGTGGCTCCAGCGCAGGGGGCATTTTTCTCCGCCCGTTTGCCCGTACAGGCTTTTCCTCCAACCTAACCGCTATGAGTCGCGCCGACCATCCGCCCCGCAGCCGGGATCTTTCCCGCCGCTACGACCGGAATTTCCGGGCCGATGACGCGTACCGCGCCACGTTGCCTGACATGCAGAACAAGGATGCCTCCCTGATTCAGGGCGCCAACGTCCCGATCCAGCACGTCGGCATCTCTGGCTTCCGCCTGCCGATGCTCGTCGCCACCCGAGACGGTAAGCCGATCACGCTCGAGTGCACGGTCACCGGCTCGGTGTCCCTCGCGGCCGACCGTAAGGGCATCAACATGTCCCGCATCATGCGGACCTTCTACGAGTTCAAGGACCGCGTGCTTTCGCACGAGCTCCTCGAAGAGGTGCTCATCCGTTACAAGAAGGACCTCGATTGCAGCCGCGCCCGCATTATGGTCGAGCTACGCTACCCGATCCTGCAGAAGTCCCTGCGCTCGGGCCTCGAAGGTTGGCAGTATTACCGCGCGGTGCTCGAAGGCACCATCGACGACCTCGACCGCCTCCGCCGCTACGTCCATTTCGACTTCGTCTATTCGTCCGCCTGCCCTTGCTCCGCTGAGCTCACCGAGCACGCCCGCGAAGAGCGCTCCGCCTACGGCATCCCGCACTCGCAGCGCTCCAAGGCCCGCGTGGTCGCCGAGGTCTCGCCCGGCCGTTCCCTCTTCGTCGAGGACATGAAGGACCTCTGCCTCAAGGGCCTCCAGACCGAGACCCAGGTCATGGTGAAGCGCGAGGACGAGCAGGCTTTCGCCGAACTCAACGGCGCCTATTCCAAGTTTGTCGAAGACGCCGCCCGTGTCGTCTACGAGCAGTTCGACGCCGATGCGCGTGTACGCGACTTCGTCATCGCCTGCTCGCACCTCGAGTCCCTCCATTCCCATGATGCCGTCTCAGTCATCAACAAGGGCATGCCGAGCGGTCTTTCGGCGGATTTCAGCAACTTCAGAGACCTGATCTGCTAGTCTGCTGACGGCTTGCCCATCCGTGGTGGCCGTCATACGGTCACTTTCATGAGGGGGTAGCTCAGCTGGATTCAGAGCAGCAGCCTTCTAAGCCGCCGGTCGCGGGTTCGAGTCCCGCCCTCCTCACCACTTTCCCGGCCCGCCGCCCTTTTCGGGGAGGCGGGCTGCCCGTATCTGGATGTCCTTGGCTTGCGACCCGCCGACGCCGGGACTACTCAAAGTCATGCAAATCCACGTCGCCCGGAACTCCACCCAGCTTGGGATTTTTCCTACCGAGGAAATCATCGCCGGCCTGCAGTCGGGTCGCTTCCTCGCCTCCGACCTCGCTTGGCGTGACGGCATGCCAGCCTGGACTCCGCTCGGCGACTGGTCTGAGTTCCGTGGGGTCGGCGTGCCGCCTCCTTCGCCCGGAGTGCGTGCGGCCGATGCGCCGCTTACCTCGACGATTCCTTGGGAGCAGGGGAAGTCGCTCGGGTCTTTCTTTGCGACGATCAAGATGGCGATCGTAAGCCCATCTTCCCTTTCGACCGGGCGCTACGCTTTCGGGGACTGGCTGGTCTTCTGCTATGTGGGAGTGCTGGTCGCACTTCCGTTCCAGTTGATCAACGGCGTGGCTTTCGGAGATAAGAATGCACAGCTCGGCGAATTCCTCCGCAGTTTAAATATACCTGAACTTAGCAAGGCGACGGAAAAGATGGTGAGCGCCGAGCCAGCGCCCGTCTGGCTAACGCTCGTCGGCCTTGTGATGGGGTTGGCTTTCGCGCCACTCGTCTACGCTTTCTTCGCCCTGCTGCATTGGGTAGGTCAGCGTATTTTCCGCATCCGGGTTTCCGTGGAACGAACAGTGGTTGCATCTCTGCTCGCCACCACGATCCTGGCCGTGGTGATGGCGCCGCTGCAACTACTCGGCTTCAGCTTCGCCGTGCAGATGGCCTTGAGCGCGGTCGTGTTCATCCCCGCCTGTGTTATTTATTACCGCGCCTTCGGTGGCGCGACGGGAGTGAGCCCTTGGGCCCAGTTCGGCATCGATAACTTCGTTTGGTTCGTCCTCTGCTGCTGCTGTTGCGTCACTCCGGTCGCGTTGTTCGCCTGGTCCTTGGCGGGCCGGTCCGGGATGTCGTTCGGGGGTTAATCGGTGCTAAGCCTAATCCGCCGACCCGCCTATCCCGGCGAGCTCAACCACGAGCTCGTCTGGCCGGCGGCGTTTCTCGGCGGCGCTTTGTTCGCCTGGGGTTGGTTTCTTTCCGGCCTGCAGCTGCCGCAGTGCGTCTTCATGCGGGTCACGGGTCTGCCGTGTCTCGGCTGCGGGGGTACGCGCTGTGCGCGCAATCTCATGCATCTGGATTTTGGACAGGCATTCCTATTCCATCCGGGATTCTTCCTCGTCGTAACGCTGGCCGCCCTCTGGACGATTTATTCCGCGATCTTCTGGCTACGCCGCGACACGCTTCGGCTGCGGCTCTACGTCGAGCCGTCCGCCTCCCGTCGACTCCGTATCGCCTTCGTGGCCGTACTGGCCATCCATTGGGCATGGCAGTGCTATTACCTGACCCGCTGACATGATCCGCAATCTCCTGCGCTTCCTCGGCTGGGTCTGCCTACTCGTCCTGCTCTCGGTCGGCGTATTGGGCCTAGTCTACACAATTTCCGAACGCCCACAGAAGATCGCCATCGAACATCGCGTGCTGAACGTGGTCGACGCGGTGCGCGAAGACGGCACGACCCCGCGCAAGGTCGTCGACGCTCTGGATCGCTTCGCCGACGGCACCGAAGCGGTGAAGGGCGACATCGTCCCCGCGCCGGCGCCAGACAAGGAGGCGACCGCGCCTTATGGCGAGCCGACCGACCGCCTGGGTCTCAAGCGTCTCATGAACCGCGGCTATTCGGTCGGCTACGATGAGTCGCTCCCCTCGCCGCGTTGGTCCTCTTATCGCGTCTTCCCCTATAAGGATGTGCATCTCGAGCGGCCTTCTTCGTTCAAGGCTGATCCGCGCACGTCCGCACACGTGACGACTTCCGAGTATGTGCGTTCGGGGTACGACCGCGGGCACCTTTCGCCGAACTACGCGATTTCGGTCTGCTACGGCGAGGAGGCCCAGAAAGAGACGTTCCTTTTGAGCAACATCGTCCCCCAGCTCCACGCGCTCAACGCCGGTCTCTGGAAGGACATGGAGCAGCGGATCATGAAGCGCTACGTCGGCCGCTACGGCACCGTCTGGGTGCAGGTCGGCCCCGTCTTCACGTCGCCGCCCGCCAAACAAGTCGGGCGCATCCCCGTGCCGTCGTCCTTCTGGATGGTCATCTCCGAGTATGACGAAGCCGGCCAAGGCATCCGTGCCATCGCCTACCTCGTCCCGCATGAGGAGAAGTGGCGCGACGCCGAGCTCACGCGTTATGTCGTGAGCATCCGTCGCGTCGAGGAACTGACCGGGCTGGATTTCTTTCCTAAGCTGCCGAAGGCGACGCAGGAACGCCTGGAATCAACGCCCGCGCCGCGCGCCTGGTGACGGTAGTTCGCGGCGAAGGTCCGAGGCGTGGATCAGGCAGACGCAATCGGCCCCGTCGGCCGTCGGCAGCCACATGATGGGCAGCTTCGGCCAAGCTTGGTGCATCGCCTTCTGCAGTCCGCCGACCTCAATCACGAGGATGCCGTGCGGCTTCAGCGCCTCCCGCGCCTGCGTGAGCAGTGTGCGAATGACGTCGAGGCCGTCCTTACCTGAGACCAACGAGCCCTTTGGCTCCTTCTTAAATTCGGCTGGCAGACGACGGTAGATGCCTTCGGGCTCGTAAGGCGGGTTGCTGAGGATCAGGTCGAACTTCGGCCCCTTGAGCAAAGCCGTCATCGTATCCGTCTCATGGAGCGTTACGCGCTTGGCCAGCTTGTGGTCGGCGATATTCAGCGCAGCCACTTCGAGGGCCGGCGCCGAAAGGTCGGTCGCATGGACGTGTGCTTTTGGGAAGCGCTTCGCGAGCAGAATGGCGAGGCAGCCTGAGCCCGTGCAGATATCGGCTACGTCCGTGACCTGGGTGACGGGCGGTATCCACTGCGGGATGGCCTCGGGGATCAGCTCGACGAAATAGGAGCGCGGGATGATCACGCGTTCATCGATGCGAAAGCGAAGGCCGCCCAGCCAGGCTTCGCCGACGAGGTAGCCGGTGGGCACGCGGTCGAAGACGCGGCGTTCCACCAGCG
The DNA here is from genome assembly GCA_947465345.1 of Opitutia bacterium. The sequence continues at coordinate 38,482 of CANHZL010000005.1, forward strand.
AGAGGAAGGAAGCCTTCTCCTTGGCCGTCAGGGCGCGTTTGAAGCACGAAGGGAGCTTCTCCCAGGCCAGACCGGTGGCGTGGCCCAAGAGGGTCAGCGATTCTTCCTCGGCGTTCACTAAGCCTTGGCCATGCGCGATGCCAGCCGACTTGAACAGCCGGTTGGCGAAGCGTAAACAATCACCGCCCGTTTTAAGGCGGGCGGTGGCTGCAGGGGTCGGGCGCTGTGGGGCGCTCATCGTCGGCGGCGGGGCCGCTTAGGTGAGCGGGGCGGCGGACCAGAGTTCCTTCGGGGTGCGTTCGAAGAAGTCCTCGAGGTACTTCGTCGTCGCGCCGCCCTGGCGGAAGGCCGGGTCCTTCATGATCGCGCGGCAGACCGGGATCGTGGTGTGGATGCCGCGGATGATGTACTC
>CANHZL010000006.1 GCA_947465345.1 Opitutia bacterium
ACGACCTGGCCGGGGCAGTTGAAGTTCGCGGCGTCGATGTCGAACGCGGCGCAAAGCTTGAAGATGTCTTCGCGGGTGCCGCCGATGACCGCGGCCATGCCGCCCTTGGTCTGGTCGCAGGCGAGCTGCATCAGGCGGCCACGTTCGGCGACGACTTTAAGGCCGGTCTCGAAATCCCAGACACCAGCGAAGGCGTAGGCCGTAAGCTCACCGAGGGAGAGACCCAGGCAGGCCTTGAGGTCGTTGAGCTTACCGCGTTCCTTGAGAATCTGGGCGATGGCGTAACCTTGGACGTAAAGGGCCGGCTGGCAGACGCGGGTCTCGGTCAGGAGCTCGGCCGGGCCTTCGAAGCAGGCCTGACGGAGGTCGAACGGCAGCACCTTGGCGGCGCGGTCATAGAGATCCTTCGCAGAGGCCGAACCTTCGTACAGGGACTTACCCATACCGACGACTTGGGCGCCTTGACCGGAGAACAGGAGAGCGGTGGACATTGGTAGGAGGGAGGGAAAAAGGGCGGGAGGGTCAATGATGGAGAGAAAGGCAAGGGGGGATGCTGGCAAGGGGACACGGGGACATGGGGGAGATGCCAAAGCATGGTAAGGAAGGTATGAGACATAACAGCCGTGCCCACGTGTCACCGTGCCCACGTGCCCCCTCATTCGCCCCTCCTTCCTTGACCACCCCACCCCCTCCCCCTACCCCTAGCCCTTTCTTTCACCATGCCACTCGCCCTTCTCTCCGTCAGCGACAAGACCGGCCTCCTGCCCTTCGCCCAGGCCCTCGTCAAAGAACACGGCTACAAGCTCCTCTCCACCGGAGGCACCTCGAAGATGCTGCGCGATGCCGGCCTGCCGGTGACCGATGTCAGCGAGCACACGGGCTTCCCTGAAATCATGGAAGGCCGCGTGAAGACCCTTCATCCGAAAGTCCACGGCGGTCTCCTCTGCCGACGCGATTCGCAGGAGCACCTCGACGAAGCCAAGAAGCACGGCATCGACCTCATCGACCTCGTCGTCGTGAACCTCTACCCTTTCGAAGCCACCGTCGCGAAGCCCAACTGCTCGTTCGAGGACGCCATCGAGAATATCGACATTGGCGGCCCGTCCATGCTCCGCAGCGCGGCCAAGAACCACGCCTCCGTCTCCGTCGTCACCGACCCCAGCGACTACGAGCGCGTGCTCGCCGCAATGAAAGCCCCGGAGACCCTCGGCGAACTCCGCCGCGAACTCGCCCTCAAGGTCTTCCAGCGCACCTCGGCCTACGACGCCGCGATCGCCAACTACCTCGAGTCTCAGGCCCAGCCCGGCGCCGGCAACGTCCTCGGCTTGCCTTCACGCTTCACCTCGACGCTGCCGATCGCGCAGCGCCTCCGCTACGGCGAAAACCCGCACCAGCAGGCCGCCCTCTACGGCTCGTTCCACGAGGCCTTCGAGCAACTGCAGGGCAAAGAGCTCAGCTATAACAACATCCTCGATATCACCGCCGCGACCTACCTCATCGGCGAGTTCGAGCGCCCAACGATTTGCATCCTGAAGCACACCAACCCCTGCGGCGTGGCTTCGGCTGACACCCTCCTCGAAGCCTGGCACAAGGCCTTCGAGACCGATAAGCAGGCCCCGTTCGGCGGCATCATCGTCGCTAACCGCACCGTCGACAAAGGCCTCGCCGAGGCGATCGCCGAAATCTTCTCTGAAGTCATCATCGCGCCGGAATTCGACGCCGACGCCCTCGCGATCTTCGGCAAGAAGAAGAACCTCCGCCTCATGCGCGCTAAGGTCGGCCTCCGCGCCGACACCCTCCGCGAAGTCCGCGCCGTCATCGGCGGCGTGCTCGTCCAGGATCGCGACCAGAAGCCTGCTAACCCGCGCGACTTCAAGATCGTCACCAAGCGCGCCCCAACGGCCGACGAGATGACCGCCCTGCTCTTCGGCTGGCGCGTCGTCCGCCACGTGAAATCAAACGCTATCGTCTACGCCGGCAAGGAACGCACGCTCAGCGTGGGCGCCGGCCAGATGTCGCGTATCGACTCCTCCCGTATCGCGGTCTGGAAGGCCGGCGAAGCCAAGCTCTCGCTGACGGGCTCAGCCATCGCATCCGACGCCTTCTTCCCCTTCCCCGACGGCCTCCTCGCCGCGGCCGATGCGGGTGCGACCTGCGCCATCCAGCCAGGAGGCTCCGTGAAGGACGCCGACGTCATCGCCGCCGCTGACGCGCGCGGCATGGCAATGGTCTTCACCGGGATGCGCCACTTTAAGCACTAAGTTCCGCGCAGCGGAACTTAGTGCTTAAAGCGCAGGGGACATGCTGGCACGGTGACACGGGGACAAGGGGGATTACCTCACCAAGCGAGGCCGACATCTTCCTTTCTATGGGCGGCAATGCCGCCTCATCACCCCGTGTCACCGTGTCAACTTGCCCACTTGCCCCCTAGAGCTTAATCCCAATCTTCTCGAGCAGGCGGGCGAGTTCATCGTCGCTGCTGAAGGGGATCGAGATGCTGCCCTTGGTGCCCTTGCGGATGACCGAGACCGGCGCAGCAAAATGGGAAGCGAGGCGCTTCTGGACGTCGGCGACGACGGTCTGGGCGGCCTGTTTACGATCGGTCTTCTTGGTCGAAACGAGTTTCTTGACCTCGGCTTCGGTAGCGCGGACGGAGAGTCCCTTCTCGATCACAAGACGAGCGACCTGGACGCGATGGGCGACGTTCTCGATGCCGAGCAAAGCCTTGGCGTGGCCGGCGGAAAGTTGACCCTTACGGACGTAACCCTGAAGCTCGTTGTCGAGGGCGAGAAGACGAACGCTGTTCGCGATGCTCGTGCGAGGCTTGCCGAGACGTTCGGCGACGGCTTCCTGCGTGAGGTTGAAATCGCGCATGAGCGAGGCGAAGCCCAGGGCTTCGTCGATCGCGTTGAGGTCGGCGCGCTGGAGGTTCTCGATCAGCGCGAGCACGGCGCTGGAAGCGTCGCTGGCCTCAAGGATGCGGGCGGTGATGGTCTTCTGGCCGATCAGTTTGAAAGCGCGGAAACGACGTTCGCCGGCGATGAGCTCGAAGCCGTCCTTCACCTTACGGACCACGATAGGCTGCATGAGGCCTTCGGAGCGGATGGAGTCGGCGAGTTCCTTCACCTGCGCGTCGTCGAAGTCGCGGCGCGGCTGGCGGGGATTCGGGACAATCGAAGTCAGCGGCAGTTCCTGCAGCAAGAGACCCGGGGCGACGGGAGCGGACGTGGCGACCGGCGTTGACGCTTGGGCGGGGGCTTGGGCGGGCTTGGTCACGCCACCACCGATGAGGGAACCGAGACCGCGACCGAGGGATTTCTTAGGAGGAGTGGCCATGGGGCTTGCTTGAAAGAGATTAGCGTCCAGCCGTTTCGGGCTGCGGGACGAAGATATCGACATCCGCTTTCAGGCCGGCAGGCGAGGAAAGGTTATTCGCTTTTAGAATCCACTCGACCTTGGAGCCATTACGGAGGGCGATCTTGGTGACCGTGTCGCCGGATTTGACGCGATACTTGATGCCAGTCTGGGGAACGCCGGAAGGGGCGCCCTCTTCGGCGGCCAGAGCTTCAGTCTGCGCAGCGGGCTTGCCGGGCTTCGACGTCGTCGCGGCGCTGGTCTTGCCGAGGGCGGCGTTTACCTGACGCGTGAGCTCGGCGAGGGCCGCGTTCACTTCGGCCGTCTGCTGCTTGAGGCGACGGTCCACTTCGTTCATCGTCTCGGCACGCGCCTTAGCCAAGACATCGGCCTGCGAAGCCGACTGGGACTGGCCGGCCTTCTGATGATTGAGCGCGGCGCGCAGGTCGGCGTTCTCGAGCTTGAGCTTCTCAACCTCATTGCGAAGTTCGGCCAGGTCCTGCTGCATACCGGCGAGCTGCGCGTTCTGCGCCGAGAGGGGAAGAAGACCGAGCAAAAGAAAAAGGATGCCGAGACGCATGGACGGAGGAAAGCATGCCCGAGGCGGGAGAGCAAAGCGATATGCGACACAGAGGGGTAGGGGTAGGGATAGGGGTAGGGGTAGATAATAATACCAACGCCGCTTTCTCGCCTGCATTTCCAAACCTAGGCCTCATCCACGACTACCCCTACCCCTACCCCTACCCCTGGCCCTAGCCCTTTTAAATAATCTGTATCCCTGCCCTTCCCCGCCCTACCTTGCCTTCTGATGTCCAAGGTCCTGGTAGCCCTCTCCGGCGGCGTTGATAGCGCCGTGGCGGCCCTTCTGCTCAAGCAGCAAGGGCATGAGGTGCATGCCGCCTACTTCCGGACCTGGATGAACGAGGAAGGCCTGCCCTTCCCCGGCGAGTGCCCTTGGGAGGACGATGTCCGCAACGCCCACGCCGTGGCCGAGCATCTCGGCCTACCCTTCCGGATCATCGACCTCGTCCAGGACTATCGCGAAACGGTCGTCCAATACCTCGTTGATGGCTACCGTAACGGCCTGACCCCGAATCCCGATATCATCTGCAACCGCGAGATGAAGTTCGGCGTCTTCCTGCGCAAGGCGCTCAAGGACGGCTTCGATGTCATCGCGACAGGCCACTATGCGCGCCGCCGCGCCAACGCTGACGGTACGTTCGACCTGCTCGAAGGCCTCGACCCCAACAAGGACCAGTCCTACTTCCTCGCGCTGCTCCGGCAGGAACAACTCGCCAAGGCGATCTTCCCGATCGGCGAACTCCTGAAGCCGGAAGTGCGCAAGCTCGCCGCTGACGCCCGGATGCCGAACGCCGAACGCAAAGATAGCCAAGGCATCTGCTTCCTCGGCCAAATTCCGGTGCAGGACTTCCTCGAGCGGCATATTCCCGATTCCCCTGGCCCGATCGTCAACGCCACGGGCAAGGAGATCGGTAAGCACCGCGGCCTGCACCGCTACACGATTGGCCAGCGCAAGGGCATCGGCCTACCCTCCAACACGGACCACGAATACTTCGTCGTCGTGAAGAAAGATTTCGCGACCAACACCTTGCACGTCGCCTTCGACAAGCCGGATGCACCCTGGCTCTACACCAGCGATGCCATCGCGCGCGACTTCACGTGGATCAACAAGCCTCTAGTCGGCGAACAGGACATCCTCGCGCGCGTCCGCTATCGCGACAAGGCCACCTCGGCCCGCTTCATCCCACAGCCCGATGGCACCGTCCGCCTTCGCTTCGCCGAGACCCAGCGCGGCCTCGCCCCCGGCCAAGTCCTTGCTGTCTATCACGACCGCGTCCTCATGGGCGGAGGAGTTTTTGTTTAAGAGGGGGCAAGCTGGCACGGGGGCACGGTGACATGGGGAGAGAGCAGTAGGGCAACTAGCCCCTGAAGTTACATGGGCGGCTGTTTCGCCCCTTGCCCACGTGCCCACTTGTCAACGTGTCCCCTCCCGTCTCACTCACTTGACCTTCTCCCCAATGTGCGGAGGGTAAGCCCATGCCCGAAGGTTCCGCCGTCCAACGCATGTTCTCTGGGATCGCTTCCCGTTACGACTTCGCGAACCGCGTGCTGAGCCTCGGCCTGTGCGTTGGCTGGCGCGAACAGCTTGTGGCCGCCGCCAAGGTCGCCCAGCCCAAGACCGTGGCCGACCTCGCCACCGGCAGCGGCGACGTCGCCTTCGCCCTACGCCGCGACCTCCCCTCCGACTGCTCCATCGTCGGTTATGACTTCTGCGAGCCGATGCTCGAGCTCGGCCGCATCCGCGCGAAGCAGGAGAACGTAGCCTTGGAATTCAAGACCGGCGACTGCATGGCGCTCCCGATCGCTAACACCTCGCAGGATGTGGTCACCATTGCCTACGGCGTGCGCAACTTCGAGGACCGTGCGAAAGGCCTCGGTGAACTGCGGCGCATCCTCCGGCCCGACGGTACGTTGCTGATCCTCGAGTTTTCCCAACCGAGCGCCTGGTTTATCCCGCTCCATTTTCTCCACGTGCGTTGCGTACTGCCGATTCTCGCCGGCATCCTCACCGGAGACTTCGGTGCTTATAAATATCTCGGTACCAGCATCGCGGGTTTTCCTGACGCCACGGGCCTCGACGCAGAGCTTAAGGCCGCCGGATTCGCCAAGGTGAGCCATAAAAGGATGCTTTTCGGCACCGTGGCCCTCCATCAGGCGCAGGCCTGAAAAATTCCTTGCCTTAGGGACCGGGGGTCGTTTGCTCAATTCCTCACTACGGGCTCGTGGTGAAATGGATATCATTTCTGACTACGGATCAGACGTTTGGGGTTCGAATCCCTACGAGCCCACCACTTTGAGCGCTAACCGGATTAAAACCCCGGTTAGTTGTGTTTACAGGATAACCAGCGGTTAGCGGTTGGCGGATAGGAAAGCCCCGAACAAGGGGAGACCGGAAACCGGAAAGGTTGCTGTGGACCTATTAAGGGTGCCAGGTGACAGCCATCGGGGCATCGGCCACTCGGGGGTCAGCAGTTCGGACATCGGCCGTCGGCTCCAGACTCCGGCGGCTGAGTCTAAAAATACCCCAGCCAATCATCCGGTTTCCGGTTCCCCTTTGCGTGAATTGCCTTCCCAACCGCTTACCGCCAACCGCTAACCGCTTAAACCTTGTAAACGTCAGGCATCTTCGTCCCCGACGGGTAAACATAGGCCCTGTCCTCGAAATTACGCAGTTCGACGATCCCATCATGGATGGCCTGAACGTATTCCGGGTTGATCGGAACCTTCCCGCCGCCACCAGGGGTATCGATGATCAGCTGAGGGACGGCATAGCCGGTCGTGTGACCGCGGAGCGCGCGGATGATGTCGATGCCCTTCTGGATGGGCGCACGGAAATGGGTCGAGCCTTCGATCAGATCGCAGGCGTAGAGGTAATACGGGCGCACCCGCATCATCAGTAACCGATGCACGAGCGACTTCATCACCTCGGCGTCGTCGTTGATCCCGGCGAGGAGCACGGACTGGTTACCGAGCGGAACGCCGGCAAAGGACAGCCGCTCGCAGGCCGCGGCCAGCTCGCGCGTGACCTCCTTCGGATGATTGGTGTGGATGCTCAACCAGATTGGGCCGTGTTTGCGGAAGACTTCCGCGAGCTCCGGCGTGATGCGTTGCGGCAGGAAGACCGGGATACGCGAACCGATGCGGATAAATTCGACATGCTTGATCGCGCGCAAGCGTCCGAGCAACGCGTCGAGCTTGGCGTCGGAGAGCAGCAGCGGATCCCCACCAGAGAGGAGCACATCGCGGATTTCGGTGTGTTCTTCGATATACTTCAGACCGGCCTCGAGCTCGGGATGGAAATCATACGCCTGGGCGTTGGAGACGAGGCGGCTACGCGTGCAATAACGGCAATAGGAGGCGCAACGGTCGGTCACCAGGAAGAGCACGCGATCCGGGTAGCGGTGGACGATACCTGGGACAGGCATGGTGCCTTCTTCGCCTACCGGGTCCTCGGATTCGCCGGGGGCGACGTAGGACTCCTCGATGCGCGGGATGACCTGCCGACGCACCGGACAGTTCGGGTCCTTCGGGTCGATGAGGTTGAAGAAGTGAGGCGTGATCGACAGCGAGAGCTTATGCGGAGCAAAGAGGCACCCTTCCCGCTCCTCCTTGGTCAGTTCGAGCATCTCCTCGAGCTGGGCGAGCGTCGTGATGCGATTGCGCAATTGCCAATGCCAGTCGTTCCACTCCGCGGCGGGCACGTCCTTCCACCGGCCTTGGCCGGCATGCCAGTTTTCGCGAAGGTCCTGCGGATACATCGTCTAAGACGTCCAATCTAACGGTCGTGACGTCCAATGCAAACTGGGAAGCATATCTGGGTAGGCCGCTTTGCCCATCGGACAAATCAAGCCCACGCGAAATCACCCCCTGCGAGGATTCTCCACGTAAGCCTGGACTCCCATCCGCTTCGCTTACTTCTTCTCGACGACCCACATATTGCGGAACTCGACGGCGTCGCCGTGCCACTGCAGGGCGAGGGGGAGCTTATCCGCATGCTTCGCGTAAGGAGGATTCTTCTTATGGCTGCTCGGACCGATGTACTCGGTGCCGTCCTGAACCTTGACGCCGTTCATGACGACGGTGATGCGGGCCTTGCTGGCAACAGTGCCGTCGGCATTGAAACGCGGGGCGGTCCACTCGATGTCGTAGCTGTTCCAGCTGCGGGAAGGCAGGCAGGCGTTGAAAGCAGGCGGCTGCTGGCCGTAGATCGCGGCGGTCATACCATCGGCGTAAGTCTCGGTCTTGGAGCAATCGAGAACCTGCAGCTCATACGTCTGCATAAAGAAGATACCGCTATTGGAATTACCCTGGCCCTTTTTCTTCGGGTTGAGGTCGTAGCCTTCGGCGGAACGCCATTCGGCATGGAGGGTGATATCGCCAAAGGTGCGCTTGGTGTGGATGCCATTGCTGCGGGCAATCATGGTGCCATCCTTCACCAACCAAACGGCGGTGTTTTTACCGTCAGGCAGCCATTCGGTCGCGACATCTTTACCATCGAAAAGCACGACGGCACCGGCCGGAGCGGCGGCCTCGTTGCACTTGAGCTTGGCGGCATCGGCGCGGGGCGGCTGCGGACGCGCGGAATCATGGACATGCCAAGTGGTGCCCGGGATCAGGGGGGTGTCGGTATAGCCTTCGGCGGCGACGAGGCCGGCGGCGGCAAGGAGGGTCAGGAGGGAGGCGAGGCGCATAGGGGTGAGGGTGCAGACAGGCTGGCGTGCCATTGGTTCTAAGAAAAGGGAAACCTTTCAAGGGGTGGGGGTAGGGGTGGGGGTAGGGATAGTCGCTCCAGCCACCCGCCACCTGGGGGCCGCCCACCTGCCACCCGAATCGACAACCCCTACCCCTACCCCTCTTAAATCTCTCCTTTTGGCTCATTTTACCCCCTTCCCATCCCTACCCCTACCCCTGCCCCTACCCCTATTCAATTGCCCTACCCCGCCCGTTTCTCCAACTTACGGCCCATGTCCGCGCCCAAGGCCCGCTTCACCCTCGAATTCGAAAAGCCCCTCCGGGAGCTCGAGGACAAGATCAACTCCCTCCGCGCCTCCTCCGAGTCCGCCGGGATGGACGTCTCCAAGGAGATCAAGTCCCTCGAGGTCAAGATGGAGCAGACCCGCCGGGAGGTCTACGGGAACCTGAACCCCTGGCAGCGCGTCCAGCTGGCCCGCCACCCTCGCCGTCCCTACTCCCTGGACTACATCGGCATGCTGTTCGACGACTTTCAGGAACTGCACGGCGACCGGCTCTACATGGACGACGAGTCCATCGTCGGCGGCACCGCCTTCTTCGAAGGACGCCCGGTCATGGTCCTCGGTCAGCAGAAAGGCCGCGACACCAAGGAAAACCTCCGACGCAACTTCGGCTGTCCTAATCCCGAAGGCTACCGCAAGGCCCTTCGCCTGATGAAGATGGCCCACACCTTCGGCCTCCCGATCATCACCCTCGTCGACACCCCTGGCGCCTTCCCCGGTATCGGTTCCGAAGAACGCCACGTCGCCGAGGCCATCGCGGTCAATCTCCGCGAGATGAGCCAGTTCGGCGTGCCGATCATCACCTTCGTCATCGGCGAAGGCGGCTCTGGTGGCGCCCTCGGCATCGCTGTCTCCAACAAGGTCTACATCCTCGAGAACGCCTACTACTCCGTCATCTCGCCCGAAGGCTGCGCCGCGATTCTCTTCAAGGACCGCGCCCACGCGCCGAAGGCTGCTGAAGCCCTACGCCTCGACGCTCCCAACCTCCTCAAGCTCGGCGTCGTCGACGGCGTCGTGAAGGAACCGCTCGGGGGCGCTCAAGAAGATCCAGCCGCCACTGGCTCCGCCATCCGCAAGACCCTACGCGACTCGCTCGCCGACCTCTCCAAGGCCTCGCCAGAGAAGCTGATCGCGATGCGCTACGCGAAGTTCCGCGCGATGGGCGTATATTCGGAATAAGCCCGCCGCCATGCCGACAAAAAAGGGGCGCTCATGGCGCCCCTTTTTTATCGAGACTGGAAAGTCACGGTCAGCCGCCGTTCGCCAACAGCCGTATATAGCGGGTGTAGTTCCGTCCGTACTGGTTGATGATGCGTTTATAATCGGCAGGGTTGGCGAGCGTGGACGAGCCGCCCAACTGCTGAAGAGCCCGAAGCTCCTTCGAACCATCAGGCGTGAGCACGGTCAAGGAGACCTCGACCGCCTTTAGCGAGTAAGGCAGATAAGGTAAAGGCGCGGTCGTCGCCACACCGGAGGTCGCGTTCGTGAGCAGCGCATCGGGATACATCCGATCCGCAAAGATACGGAGGCGGGAACCGAAGTAGTCGTACGGATGAATCTGCTGGGCGGACGGCAAGACGACAGGCAGGGTCGGCGCAGTCGGGGGGGCGGGGGCATAACGCAACGGAGCAGATTTCGCGCTGCTCGGGCTCTTGTCTAGCGACTGGAAGACGCCAGCATAGCCAACATGCAAGATGGAGCCGAACTTATAGGTATCAGCCGCGGCAGGCAGAACCGGCCGGAGGGCCTGCGGTAAGCGCGCCACCGGATCCTTCAACGCTCCAATTTCGGCAGTGTAAGGCAGCGACGAGGTACACCAAAAGGTAAGGTTCATCGCGACGACGTTGGAGCCGATGAAATTCTGGTCGTCGAGCGTCCAGCACGGAGGATTGGTCTTCAGATTGGAGTCGATCAGGACTTTGGTCTGCTTGAGTCCGCCCGCATCAGAAGCGCCGAAGTTCGAGATGGTGCGAGCCGGTCCGGACCAGTAGTCCCAAGGCGTCGGCGCATTCGTGACCTCGGGCAAGGGCTCGCTCACTGGCGGCGATTTGAAGATAATCGGCAAGGCTTCGCTAAACGTCCCCTCCGAGTCGACGATAGTACGGTAAACTCCATATACCTGCTGGATAGGCTCTCCAGGCATATCGAAAGGCGAACGCTGACCGAGCCGGTAGGAAATCGCGCAGACGTCACCCTTCAGGGTCTGGCGTTTACCCAAAGGATCTAAGGCGGGATTCCAGCGGGGCCGGTCTGGCGGTGAGCCAAAAAACATAAGGAGGGGCTGATCGAGTCCCTGCATGTTTCCAATGGGTGCAGGCATTTTCGCCTTCGCCGGGGATGTGGCCGGCAAGGTGCCTGGCAGGATGACTTCCATCCAGCAACGCCCGTCAGGACGGATGACGGCCGTCTGCAAGTCGTTTTCAAGGGCGTCCAAAACGCCGCGGGCCTCGGATTGCGTAGAAAGGTCGGCGACAGCTCGATCGTAGGCCTTGAAGGTGTCGCTCGCGATGGTCACGACGGCCAGGACGATGATGACCATGATCGACGTGGCGACCATGACCTCAAGCAGCGTAAAACCTCGGCGAAGGGCGCTGGACGAAGACGAAATTTTCATCGGCTGATGACGATATTCTGCACGAGCAGAGGAGCCTCCTCGCGGTTCTTGAAGACCGCGGAATCGACATAGTCGTGAGGGAAGAATTCCGCTACGACCGGCAGGTAGGCCAAGGCATACCGGCGAGGATCGACTGGCAGGTCCGAAGTGCCCACCGCCCAAGGCGTCGACGTCGGCTCGCCCGTCGTGACATTCAGCTCGAAACGCTGGCCAACGAGGAGCTTGGAAAGCGAGAGCCGGACACGCATGGGTGAGCCGACGACGTTGCGTGCGCTGGCCGCGAGGGGACCAAGGTTGTCGTTATTGCCCTTGCAGCTGGCCACTTCCATGACCGAAGGGTTCGAAGAGAGATTATACTGCACATTGTTTCCGGAAACTTGGGCATCGGAGGTGGCGAGAACGACCTTTCGCTCGTAGACGTAAAGCCAGACCGCATTGGCACCGTTGTCCTTTGCGGAGTAGAGGAGCCGGTAGGCGATATCGAAGTTGCTCGCAGGACTGGCCGGATAGGGGTCGAGCGAAGGAATCCCTTGATGGACATAGGTGGCGTTGGTGGGCGTGTTGTCAGCGGCCGCGGCAAGGTAGACGATCGAACGCGGATTCTCCAAGGCGCCGACGAGACGGGTGACCCCGGCTAACGCTCGGTTGGTCTGCATGATCTCGTCGACCTGCTGGAAGGTGGATCCCAGGATGCCCACCAACGACATAATCGCGATACCGACGATGCCGATGGCAAGCGTGACCTCGACCAAGGAGAATCCTCGGCGAGCCGGTGTGGAAGGTTGCTTGGGGTTCATTTGGTCAATTTTTCCATATCCATCTCGTTAGGGTCAGTGGTGAAAGAGATGTCACCGTTAGGACGAAGGGCTAAGGCGGCGAACTGGCTTTCAGAAGCCAAGTTAAGGGCCACGCCGGAACCGTCGGGCATCATGGCCCCCTTTGCGAGGACGATCATCACGCGGCCGAGATGGTTGGAGGCGCCCGTCGGCTGTATCTCAATATAATACCATTTTTTCGCTCCCAGACTCGTCCGCATATCCTGCAGGCTAGTAGGCTGATTGACTGGGGTGAAATTCATCCACGGGGGACTGCTACCGGCGGAGTCGTCTGCGTTACCGACATTATCGGCAATGGATCCGATGATGCTACGGCGCGTATTCGCCATCATGGTCCCGCCAGGAGGATTATTGATCGTCGTCGTCTTATCGTCCTTGGGCGGGATGAAATAAACTCCGGCCGGCAACATCGAGGAACCTTCCGGAGAGACCCAAGTGTAGTACTTGCTGTTCGTCAAGATCGTGGCGGGATCGAGATTGTTGGCGGCAATCGTAGCCGCAGAAATGCCGCCGATGGCGACGCAGAATTGACGGAGGTGATTCACCGGATCCGTCGGATCGTTGAGAATCAACAGACGATAGCGTGAGCTGTAGGAGATACCCGTACCGGCGGTGCCACGATTCATGAGAGCCATCGCCCGCACAGAACGGATCGAGGAACCCACCATGCGCTGCCCGGCCGGCAGGCCACCGCCGTCGCCGGTGCTCAACCCGAGGAACATCCCGGAAATAAGGAGGACAATCGTGATGACGAGCAGAAGCTCGATCAACGTGAACCCTCGGCGGGCTGGACGTCTGGAGAGGGGCGCAAGCATCACTGGATGGCGATGACGTCGGCTAGGTCGACTTCGGTAAGACCGCCCACGGAGGCGAAATCACCTCCGGCGATTGTGGTATAGATGATGACTCGAGCCGGGATGCCCGTGGTACCCAGAACAGCCAGGTCGTCCGGCCACACACCTGCTGGAGCGGTGAGTCCCTTGAGATTCCCAGAGCCGTCGGTATCGAAAATGACGCGGATCTTATTGTTACCGAAACGATCGACGAGCTTGGTGGCCTCGGTCATTTCGTTGCCAGAGACGCTCGGGTCCTCGAAATCATCGCGGGCAAAGGAGCAGAACTCCTCAGCGTTGCGGTTGAATTTGGCACGGTCGCCGGTCGTTCCGCCGCTGAGCAGCACGCCCATCGCCGACTTCGCCGACATGGCCTTAATGAAGTTCGTGCCAATCGGATCGACCTCCAGCTTGTGAAGCATGTCGGCGCTGGTGTCATATTTAACCGTTCCGATGTTAGGGTAGAAACCGTAGACTTGTTTGTAGCGGGTCACCCCGTTGGCCCATTGCGAAAACGTCGACTGAGCGGTGGCGAGTTTAGCCTTCTTACGGATTCCGCCGATGGCCGGGAAAAGCACCGCCGCCAGAATGCCGATGATGGCGATAACGGTGAGAAGCTCGATGAGCGTAAAGCCTGGGCGACGACGGGAGGTCATGAAAAATCGGGGTGGATTGCGGGGAAAGACATCTTACCCCCGACCCTCGCAGGTTGAACAGTCAAAAAGGCCTTCCCCGGGCCATTCCCCGACCGGCTTACCGGATGAAAACAAAGCAGGCTACCGCCAGCAAAGTGGGCCCCAAGGCCCAAAGGGCCAATTTCATCGGCGAAACCCCGTCACCGAAATGCGAAGCCAGGATTGACTGTCCGGCCGGGTTCGGGGCGTTGGCAATCACCGTCAGTCCACCCCCAGCCAAGGCGCCCGCCAGAACCGAATGGCGGAGCGCATCGGCAATTGGCCCAGAAGCGGATAATGCCGAGACTTGGGAAGCCAAATAAGTGATGGCCGCATTATCGTTGAAGGCGGTCAGGAAGGTCGCGACGGCCATCAGGGCCTTCTCATCAAGCCTGACCAACACCGGCGAGATCCACCATCCCTGCGTACCCCCAAGGACGACCAGCCCGGCTAGGAAGAAACCGACCAAGAGCGGGCCGCGCAGTTTGACCTGATCCTGCCACTGTGGGGTCGCGACCGTGAAAGCGAGGAAGACCAAGAAGCCGCCCATCATGAGAACGGGGTGATGACCGGCCAGCATGGCGACCGTCCATACCATCAGCAGCAGGTGCACGGAAGTGACCCACACTGGGATCGCCGCCGAGGGAGCGTCGTCTGCGGAAGCACTCGCCCGCAAGGCCAGCAGCTCCTTCCGGAAGACCAGCAGGTAAGCCAGGTTGGAAAGTAGAATCGAGGCGATGGCGGCTTCCCCGAACTGACGAAATACATCTGCGCTACTCCAACCCCACTTCGCCGCGACCATCACGACCGGCGGCGCGGCGAAATTCGTCAAGGCACCCCCGACCGAGACGTTGACGAAAAGCAAAGCCAGGGTCGCGTACTTGAGCCGTTCGGAAGGTTTCAACGTGTAGAACTGGGTCGAAAGCAACAGGGCCCCAATCGTCATCGCGGCGGGCTCCGTGATCAGCGAGCCGAACAACGGAGGTAAAGTCAGGATCACAAACCAACGTGCAATCGGCGTATCACCCAGCAATCGGGCGACCGCGCCAACCAGGCGCGCGGCGAGGGCCATAATCGGACGGGCCGAAGCCAACGCCATGATGACGAAGACGAAAAGGGGTTCGATAAACTTGGAAGGGCCGACGGAGGCTGTCCCCGTCTGCACGGCGGCATAATCACCCGACTCCACATAACGGCAGGCGAATTCCCAACCCTTACCAGGCCACGCGATGAGTAAGCCGAACAGGACAAAGGTCCAAATTCCAAAGACCGCTTCCACCTCGCCGAGCAAATGCAGCAACGCTGCCCGAAAATCTGAAGACTCTCCGCGGGCATTGACTGGCACCCTGCCCGCTTGCACGGCCTCGGCATGCGCCGTCTCCAAGCGATGCGCCGCCCGGGCGAACATCGGAGCGATAAACGCGTGGACGATAGCGAGACCAAATACGATACTCGCCGCGAACAGGAACGAATCCTTCTCAACGACGGCAACCAGCTGCGGCCAGAGTTCGGACTGAGGGGACATGCCTCACCTCAGTCCATCTGGCCTCAGTTGGCAATCCTAGGCGAAAGGCTACTTGGCGACAGGTGCAACGTCCGGACGGGCGCCACCGAGGGCCTTCACGAGATCGACCTGCGCACCAAGGCGATCTAGGCGCACGCGGGCGACGGCGACCTGCGATTCGGCAAGCAACCGACGCGCCGCAAGCAGTTCCATTGGGCCGGTCTGACCCTGCCGGGAACGCTCGGTAGCGATCCGGTAGGCCTCGTCAGCCGCCCGGGCGCGACGGGCGGCGGCGGCGGCCGAAGCCGCGGTCTCGCGGACGTCGACTAGCGCATCACGGACCTCGCGACAGGCGTTGAGGAAAGTCTTCTCATAGGCGGCGGCAGCCTGATGCTGCTCAGCCACGGCACCTTCGACACGCGCCGCACCTCGACCGAAGTCCAACAAGGGATAACGAAGGTCGACACCGAGCGATGAGGTCGCGGTCGTACCGTCGAACAAGGTGTTGAGCTCGCGGCTCTCCGAGCCGATTGCGCCGGTCAAGCTGAAGCTCGGGAAACGCGCGGCCTTGACGTAACCAATGCGTGAATTGGCAGCGACGAGGGCCTGCTCCGCCGCGACGACATCAGGTCGCTGGCTCAGGAGATCGGCAGGCAAGCCAGGCGCTACGGGCGCCGGGAGGCGAAGGCCATCGACCCGACGCACAGCGACGGTCAGTGCGGGCTGACCCGTCAAAGTGCCAAGCAGGTGCTCGGCGGCGGAACGCGTCCGGCGGGCGTCCGCCAGCGCGGCGATGGCCGCGGAACGCGCGACCTCAGCCTGGGCGACCTCATTAGGACCGGCTGCGCCGACGGTGGCCCGCTTAGCGATAATGCCAGCCTCGTCGTCACGGGCGGCGAAGACTTCCTGCGCGGCCAGCGACTGCGCGTCGGCCGAACGCAGGGCGGCATACGCGCGCACGACGGCGGCGCCAACCGAAAGCTCGACCATGCGCCTCGACTCGCGCGCACCCAGGAGCTGAGCCCGGGCGCCTTCCTCGGCCCGGCGAATCTTACCCCAGAAATCGAGTTCGAAAGAGGTGCTGAGCCCGCCACGCGCGCTGCTACGGTGCCGACCAGTCGAGGAAAGATTCTGATTATAGGCTCCCTCACTGAGTTTACTCGAGCTGACCCCGCCGACGGCGTCGACCTGCGGCAAAGCAGCACCTTCGGTCTCACCGAGGGCGGCGGCGGCTTGCTCCACCCGGGCCACGGCGATGCGGAGGTCGGCATTGGCGACCAAGGCCTTCGTCACCATCGTATCCAGCTCCGGGTCGCCGAGGGACTTCCACCATTCGGCGCGGACAGCGGCGCCGCCTTTGCCTGCCTCAGGGAAGACCTCCGCCTTGGGCAACTCCGGCCGGACGTAATCAGGTCCGAGGGCACAACCACCGAGGAGGCTGAAGCAGAGAAGAAAGAAAATAGGGCGGGCGATCATGGCTGGACGGCGACCTTGTCCTTCCGACCCGAAAGGAGATGGAAGAACCAAGGGATGAACAAAGTGGCGACAAAAGTGTCGAGCAGCATGCCGCCGAGCACACCGGTGCCCATCGACTGGCGCGCCGCGGCGCCCGCGCCGCTGGCGAAGGCCAGCGGGACGACGCCGAGCACGAAGGCCATCGAGGTCATGACGAGCGGACGGATGCGCATGCGCGCGGCCTCCACGGCTGCGTCGGCGGCGGAACGACCCGCACGCCGCGCGGTCTCCGCAAACTCGACGATTAAAATGGCGTTCTTAGCCGCGAGGCCGATGAGCGTGACGAGTCCAATCTGGAAGTAGATGTCGTTCGGCATGCCGCGCACGAGGATGGCGAGCAAGGCGCCAAGCAGCGCGAACGGCACGGTGAGCAGGACGCCCAAGGGCAGCGCGAGGTCTTCGTAGAGGGCCGCGAGGATCAGGAACACCATGAGGAGTGCCAGAAGGAAGGCCGGCAAGGCGGACGTCGCCGCGCGCTTTTCCTGCAAGGCCTGCGCCGTCCAGTCGATGCCATAACCGACGGGCATAATGTCCTCGGCAATCTCCTCGACCAGCGCGATGGCCTGTCCGGAACTCACACCAGGCGCAGGGGCGCAGATCAGGCGGGCCGCCAGGAATCCCATGTGTCGCTCGAGCTGCTCCGGACCGGAGGAGGGCTTAAATTTCACGAAGCTGGAGAGCGGAACCATCTCGCCGTTCCCGGCTCGGACGTGCACGCGGCCAGCGGCCGCGGCGTCCATACGGTCGGCGGCTTCCGACTGGACGAGCACGCGATAGGTGCGACCGCCGAGCGTGAAGTCATTGGCGTAGACGACGCCGATGGTCGCCTGCAACGCCTCATGAAGGTCCGGCAGCGTTACCCCAAGCGCCGCGGCGCGAACCTCGTCAACCTCGGCGAGGAACTGCGGCACGGCCGGGCGCATGAAGACACGGATGCCCGTGAGCTCAGGGCGCGCGCGCAAGGCGGCCTCGAGCTTCTCGATGTTCGCCGCGAGTCGTGCAGGATCGTCGTCTTCCTTGGCCTGGAGATAGAACTCGAAACCGCCAGCACTACCGATGCCACGGATGGCGGGCGGATTTACCACGAGGCACATGCCGTCGGGTTGAGACATGCCGATGGCGTTGAGCTGGCGGGCAAGGGCCTCGCCGCCGGGCGGACGGGTCCCGAAATCCTTCAGCGGGAGGAAGATCGTACCGGAGTTGGTGCGCTCACCGCCGCCGAGTAGGTCGAAGCCGCTGATGGCGAAGGTGTGGCGGACGGCAGCATTCTCCCGCAGCTTCGGCGTGAGGCCGTCCATGAAGGTCTTGGTGCGGTTGATGCCGGCACCATCGGGCAGAGCGACCATCGCGAGCAGGTAGCCCTGGTCCTCGGAAGGCAGGAAGCTGCGCGGGATCTTCACCAAGAGGGCGATGTTCAAGAGCGCGATGGCGAGGAACGCTCCCGCCGCCGAACGCGGATGGTCGAGCAACCAACGGACCGTGCGCCCGTGCCACGCGGCAACCGCCGCGAAACCGCGGCCGAAGGCCTCGGAAAAACGCGCCATCAGCCCAATAGGTGGGCCGGGGACGTGCGGCCTGAGTAGCAGGGCGCAGAGCGTCGGAGTCAGCGTAAGGGCAACAAAGCCAGAGAGGATCACGGAGAGCGCCACGGTCACGGCGAACTGGCGGTAGAGCACGCCTGCGATGCCACCGAGGAACGCGACCGGCAAGAAGACGCAAACCAGGACGCACACGATGGCGACAATCGCGCCGGCAACCTCACGTACGGATTCCTTCGCGGCTTCAAAGGGGCTCAGCCCCTGCTCGCGCATGAGACGCTCGGTATTCTCGAGCACAACAATCGCGTCGTCGACGACGATGCCGATGGCGATCACCATGGCAAAGAGAGTCAGGATATTGATGCCGTAACCCATGACCCAAAGCCCGGCGCACGCGCCAATCAACGAGACCGGCACCGCAATCATGGGGATGAGCGTGGCGCGCCAAGAGCCAAGGAAGAGGAACACGACAATCGCCACGAGGAAGGCAGCCTCGAGGAGCGTGCTGCGCACCTCGCCGATGGCGGAGCGGACGAAGCGGGTGGTGTCAAAGGGGATGCTGTACTCGACGTCGGGCGGGAACTGCTTGGTCAACACATCCAACCGGGCGCGGATGCGGTCAGCGGTCTCCAGCGCGTTGGAACCGGTCTGCAGGAAGACGCGGATACCGGCGACTGGTTTGCCGTCGAGCATGCTAAGCTGCTCGTAACTCTGGGAGCCAAGCTCGACGCGAGCCACGTCGCGTAAACGCAGGACACCATCGGCGCCGGAAGAGCGGAGCACGATGTCGCCGAACTGCTCGGGCGACGCGAGACGCCCGCGGGCGATGACGGGCACGACGAAGGCGGCGTCAACGGAAGGTTCCTGGCCGAGCCGGCCGACGGCATACTGAGTATTAGTGGAGCGGATCGCGCGCACGACCTCGGCGGAGGTCACGCCAAGCGCGGCCATGCGGTCCGGTCGCAACCAGACGCGCATCGCGTAGTCGCGGGCGCCGAACACGCCGGCGTCGCCCACGCCTGGGAGGCGCTTGAGCTCTTCGACCACAACGGAGGACGCGAAGTTACTCAGGAAGACGGAATCACGGGTGGCCTTCGGAGAGACGATCGACACCGACATCAGGATATCGTTCGAACGCTTCTTAGTGATGACGCCGAGGCGGCGGACCTCCTCCGGCAGGCGCGGCTCGGCGAGCTTAACGCGGTTGGCCACGAGAATTGTGGCCATGTCGGGGTCGACACCATTCTCAAAAGTGACGGTGATACTCAGGGCGCCGCTCGAAGAAGCGTTGGACGAATAATACAGCAGTCCTTCGACACCGTTGATCTGCTCTTCGAGGGGCGCGGCGACATTGTTGACTAGCGCTTCGGGTGACGCGCCGGGGTAGCTGGCGACAACCGTTACAGTCGGCGGCGCAATCTGCGGGTACTGCGACAACGGCAGATGCAGCAACGCGAGCCCGCCGATCAGGACGATGATGATGGAAAGGACGGCGGAGAAGATCGGCCGCCGGATGAAGAAGTCCCAGCCCATTTATTTCTTGGCTGGAGCGACGACGACCGGGGCGCCCGGACGCAGCTTGTGCAGCTGATTGAGGATGACGCGATCCCCGGGACGGAGTCCGGAAAGGATGACGATATCGGCGCCCTGCATCTCGCCAAGCACGACCGGACGGGCTTCGGCACGGCCGCCGGCACCGACCACGAAGACGGAACGTCCTGAAGGAGCTTGGATGAGGGCGAGTTGCGGGACGAGATAGGCGTCCTTGGCCTTACCACCGGTCACGCGCACACGGACAAACTGGCCGGCGAGCAGGCCGCCGTCAGCGTTCGGAAATAGCGCGCGGAACTGCACCGTGCCGAGACGCGTGTCGACCTGCGTGGAAGCGAAGTCGACCTTGCCGCGGACTGGATAGACGGAACCATTCGGCAGCAGCAACGCGACATCGGCGCCCTGAGCCGCCTTGGCTCCGCTCACGAACAGCCGATGGAAATCGTCTTCGGACAGGCCGAAGCGCGCCCAGACTTCGTCGGCGCTGACGATGGTAGTAAGCAATCCGTCCGGACCAGTGGGGATTACGAGGGCCCCTTCGGTGCGCAGCCGGCGACCGGCGATGCCGGCGACGGGCGAACGCACCTCGCAATAACCGAGATCGAGGAGAGCGAGGCTGGCCTTGGCGGCCGCGGCGTCGCGGGCGCCCTTGGCGGCCGCGGCTAAAGCCTGCGCATCGTCAGCTTCCTTGCGGCTAGCGGCCTTCTGCTTGAAGAGGGCCGCTTGGCGGACGGCTTCATCAGACGCCTGCTGGGCACGCGCAGTCTCCTGGGCAAGCTGCGCCACGGCCAGCGCATGGGCGGCGGCATAAGGGGCGGGATCGATGCGGAAAAGGAGGTCGCCGGCACGGACCTTAGCGCCTTCGGCATAATTGACCGTCTGAAGAATGCCCGTCACGCGGGCGCGGACTTCCACCTCGCGCACACCTTCGACCTGGGCCGGTGCGATTGCCGTCTGGGCCAAGTCGGCTGGAGTGACCGACAAGACGGACACCGGGAGCGGAGCGGAAGGCGGCATGGCCGGCTCCTGACGGCAACCGACTCCTGACAGCACAACCGCGAGGAGAAGACCCTCGACAAGGCGAGATTTACATACAGACATGTATGTAAATCTATTTGCCCTACCATGGCTCGCAAGACCAAAGCAGAGGCGGCCCTCACCCGTGACCGAATCGTTGCCTGCGCCCGACAGGTCTTCAGCCGCGACGGGGTCATGAATACCTCGCTGGAACACGTAGCGAAAGAGGCCGGGGTGACCCGCGGGGCGGTCTACTGGCATTTCCGCAACAAGGCCGACCTCTTCATGGCCGTCCGCCAAGAGACGGGGATCCTTCTCCGCTTCGGCGATTTCAAGTCGGGCGACGCCCTCCGTCGCCTTGAATGCGGCCTGCATGAAGCGCTCCGACGTCTCGCGGAGGACAAACAGGCGCGCGAGACCTACGAGGTCATGCTCTGGAAATGCGAATACGTCGGCGAGTTCGCGGGCGTGCGCAATGACCTCATGTCCGCCGGCACGCTCTTTCTCGAAGAAGCCACCGCCCTTTACGAAGAAGCGGCGAGGGAGAAACTGATCCCTCCTGAACTCAACCCGCGGCTAGCCGCCCGCGAGACCTTCTGCTTCTACGCGGGCATGCTCAAGCTCTGGCTGGCCGACGAAAGCGGTCAGGCCGTCCGCAAGGACATCCTCAAGGTCATCACCCAGCATATTGAAAGCCGCCGTCTCCGCCGGGAGGTCCGCCAGAAGGCAGTTTGACTGCCTTCGCTGCCACCCCTATTAAAGCAGCGTGAAGGCCCTCCCCGCCCTGCTCTGCCTGCTCCTGCTCGGGATGGCCCCGGCATGGTCGGCCGAACCAGACGCACCGCAGACGCTGCCGATCCTCTACGACCAGCCAGGAGAGAAATATATCCTGCGCATCGATAACCGCCGCTACCAACTGCCCTATGTGACGAAAGACGGCGTGGTCCAGCTGATGTCCTTCGCCAACTACCCGCGGACCAAGCTGCGCTTCGACGAGTACAAGCGTTCACTCGAGGATAAGGCGAAGGCCGAAGCCCTCGTGCACCGCGCACAGCAAGGCGTCACCCGCGAGTCAGACCGCGTCACCCGCCTTCGCCGAAGCCTTGAGTCGCTCCGCGCCCAGGTTTCCCTGCTTCGCTCCCAGCCGACCATCGAAGTCCGCGAACTCCAGTTCCTCCAGGAACAGATCCGCAGCACCGCCGCATCGCTCGCCTCTGCCGAAGACATGGAAGCGAAGGCGCAAGCAAACCTTGAAAAGACCAAGTCGACCACGGAGTCGGCCTTCCAGCGCGCGGACAAGGCGCGCGAGGACTACGTCGCCGCCCTCGACGACTACGAGAAGCCGCTGGCGCAGATCCGCGCGATCGCAATGACGCACGGCACCGCCCTCTGATTTTCCAGACCATGAAGACCCCCGCCCTCCTCCTCGTCTTGCTCTGCGCCGGTTCCGTCGGCCTCGCCCAGCAGACCAAGCCCGCCGCGAAAACCGCACCGAAAGCCGTCGACCGTTACGCCGTGCGCCCGGACGAGAAGATCTCCTGGCACGACGTCCGCGAGACGGACCTTGAAGGCCGCGCCTTCCCTGACGCCGAACGTAAGAGCTACTTCGACCGCCTGCCCGCCGAGGCCGACGGTAAGGTCACGCCGGCCGTGTGGGGCCTGAGCCGCGACAGTGCCGGCCAGATGTTCCGCTTCCGCACCGACGCCACGACGATCTACGCGCACTATAAGGTCACGAAACCGGCACTCGGCATGCCGCACATGCCCGCCACCGGCGTCAGCGGTCTCGACCTCTACGCCCGCGACAAAGACGGCAAGTGGCGCTGGGTGCAGGTCGTCCGTCCGACCTCGCAGGAAATGAAGGTCCGCATCGCCGAAGGCCTCGACGCCGGTGAACGCGAATACGCGATCTACCTTCCACTCTATAACGGCGTGGAGTTCCTCAATGTCGGCGTGGCCGAAGGCAAGAAGTTCGCAGGCCTCAAGCCACGCGCCAAACCGGTCGTCTTCTACGGAACCTCGATCACCCACGGCGCCTGCGCCAGCCGACCAGGCATGGTGCACACGGCCATCCTCGGCCGCCGCTTTGATCTTCCAGTCGTGAACCTCGGCTTCTCCGGCAACGGCCGCATGGACCAAGCCGTCGGCGACTTCCTCGTGCGCATCGACGCCGCCGCCTACGTCATCGACTGCCTCCCGAACATGGGCCCGAAGGACGTCACAGAAAAGTGCGCTCCGCTCGTGAAGCAGCTCCGCGCCGCTCGCCCCGATACCCCGATCATCCTCGTTGAAGACCGCCGCAACACCGACTCATGGATCATCGCCTCGCGCCGCAAACTCCACGACGAGAACCACGCCGCCCTCAAGGCCGCCTACGAACAACTCGTAAAGGAAGGCGTCAAAGGCCTGTCTTATGTACCCGGCGACCACTTGTACGGCGACGACGCCGACGGCGCCACGGACGGCTCCCACGCCAGCGATCTGGGCTTCTTCCGCCAGGCCGACATCTTTGAGCCCTTCCTCAAGGCCGCCCTCGGCCGCTGATTTTCCGCCCTCCCCGCTGGCGAACGGGCATAATCCTTTCACCCTAACCGACGATGACCCGCAGCTTCCGCTACTACGACTTAATCCTCGGTGCGTTTGTGGCGGTGTTGCTCTGCTCGAACCTCATCGGCCCAGCGAAGGTCGTGCAGCTTGACCTGCCCTTCTTCGGCAAGACCGACTTCGGCGCGGGTAACCTGTTCTTCCCGCTATCGTATATCTTCGGCGATATCCTCACGGAAGTCTACGGCTACGCCCTTGCGCGTCGCGTGATTTGGGCCGGCTTCGGCGCGATGCTCTTCGCGACGGTGATGACCTGGGTCGTGCTCGCGATGCCGGCTAGTCCGAACGAGCCCTTCAGCGCGCAGCTGCAACCCGCGCTTGAGACGTGCTTCGGCGGTGGCTGGCGTATCGCCCTCGGTTCGATCATCGCTTTCTTTGTCGGTGACTTCCTCAACTCCTATGTCCTTGCGAAGATGAAGGTACGCATGGGCGGCAAGTATCCTTGGGCGCGCTTCATCGGATCGACCGTCGTCGGCCAAGGCGTAGACAGCCTAATCTTTTACCCGCTCTCCTTCGTGGGAATCTGGAGCCCTGCAACGCTTGTCGCGGTGATGTTCGCCAACTGGATCTTCAAAGTGCTCGTCGAAGTGGTCATGACGCCCCTGACAACCGTCGTCTGCGCCAAGCTGAAGCAAGCCGAGGGTGTCGACGCGTTCGATACCGACACCGATTTCACGCCCTTCAGCCTCAAGCGCTGACCGGCGGCACCCCGCTTAGAGGGGCTTTAATGGCCTCCAATCCGCCTTTTTGCCCTATTATCAGGGGTTTTCGAGGAATCCATTGACAACACCCCCGGAGACCCGCACAACACCCTCAGTCAATTTCACTCAGGTAAGAGCCTCCCTTATAAAGGACGCATCAGTCGCGAGGGCGACTAACGGAATCAGGATTCAAACTCTCCGTACCCGACCCCAGAGTCCCGTAGCTAGGACTCTGGACTTATTTATCCCGGAAACGGGAAAACAGGCCGCACCACCCGTGCGGCCTGTTTCGTGTTGTCGTGCCCAAGACCGGACTCGAACCGGTAAGCCTTTCGGCGGCAGATTTTAAGTCTGATGTGTATACCGTTCCACCACTTGGGCCGACGCCTCCAAGGTGCGGACGCGCCTCGGATTGGCAACCCGGGAAAGCGGGCGACGTTCGCCTTCGCCTTGCCCTCCGGACCAAACCCGACTTCCTTCGGCACATGGATCGCTTAGCCCAGACGTTCGCCCGCTGTAAAGCCGAAGGCCGCCCGGCCTTCGTGAGCTACGTCTGCGCCGGCGACCCCGACGTCGAGACGTCCAAGGCCATCCTCCTTTCCCTGGCCAAGAACGGCGCCGACGTCCTCGAAGTGGGCGTGCCCTTCTCCGACCCCCTCGCTGACGGCCTGACGAACCAGCTCGCCTCCCAGCGCGCGCTCGAAGGCGGCATGACCTACGACGGCCTGCTCGAGGTGCTCCGTGCGGTGCGCGCCGGCACGGACAAGCCGATCGTGCTCTATTGCTATTATAACCTGCTGTTCTCGTTCGGCCTGGACAGCTACTGCGCCAAGGTCCGCGAAGCTGGAGCCGATGGCCTGCTCGTCCTCGACTGCCCGCCCGAAGAAGCCGAAGAACTGATCTCGGCCTCGAAGAAGCACGGCCTCGCCAATATCTTCATCGTGGCTCCGACCACGCCGCCGGCGCGTATTGGCCTCATCGCCAAGCACGCTTCGGGCTTCATCTACTACGTCTCTCGCGAAGGCGTGACCGGTGAGCGTTCCGAACTGGCCGCCAATCTTTCATCCGCCGTCGCGGAAATCCGTAAGCACACTTCCCTGCCCATCTGCGTCGGCTTCGGTGTCTCCACCGCCGCCCACGTCCAGGCCATCGCCAAGGTCGCGGATGGCGTGGTCGTCGGCAGTGCGCTGGTAAACGTCGTCGCCGCCCATAAGGATAAGAAGGGCGAAGCCGCCGCCGCCATCGGCGCGAAGGTCAGGGAACTACTCGCTAAGTAAAGGGAAGAGGACTCGAGGTCCCGTTGACCCGAGGGCTTGAGTAAAGGGGCGATAGAGAAGGTCAAGCTGTGGCATTATCTCGTGCCCTCGGGCCAACCTGCCCTCCGGTCCTCGTGTCCTCTGGCCCTCGAGCCCTCATATTCTTGAGTCCTCGTGCCCTCCTTTCCTCGTGTCCTCGAGTCAAAGGCCCTCCTTTGACGCTAATCCTTGACCAAGGGCCGTGCCTCCACACTTTCCCAATGGTCCTAACCTCGTTAGGGCCACCGGAACCGCACCGCATGGCCCAACAAGAAACCTGGACGAAAAAAGACCTGACCGGCATCGAGGAGCTTTCCCGCCCCGAGATCGAACTGCTCTTCCGCCAAGCCGACCAGTTCCTGCCCGCGCTCGCGCCGGGCAAGGGCCTCGACCTGATGAAGGGTCGCACGGTGGTAAACCTCTTCCTCGAACCGAGCACCCGCACCCGCACGGCCTTCGAAATCTCGGCCAAGAAGCTCGGCGCCGAAGTGGTCTCGATCAATACGACGGCCTCCTCCCTCGTGAAGGGCGAGACCCTCCGCGACACGGCGATGAATATCCGTGCGATGGGCGTCGACGCGATCGTGATGCGCCACTCCTCCGCTGGCTCCGCCCGCTACCTTGGCTCGGTGCTCGATATCTCGGTCATCAACGCCGGCGACGGCGCCCACGAACACCCGACACAAGCCCTGCTCGACGCCTTCACGCTCCGCCAGCGCTTCGGCAAGGTCGAAGGCCTCAAGGTCACGATCCTCGGCGACATCCTGTTCAGCCGCGTCGCCCGCTCGAACATCCTCTGCCTCTCGAAACTCGGCGCACAGGTCACCCTCGCCGGCCCCGCGACCCTCGTCCCAGCCTCGCTGAAGGAAGCCTTCCCACAGGTCCGCATCGTCCATGACCTGAAGGAAGCCCTGAAGGACTGCGACGCGGTGATGCTCTTGCGCATCCAGCACGAACGTCAGACGACCACCCACTTCCCCTCGCTCGGCGAATAC
Source organism: Opitutia bacterium (assembly GCA_947465345.1). Next base: position 26,368 of record CANHZL010000006.1, read on the forward strand.
ACCTCGCAGTTCGGCCTCAACGCCGAACGCGCCGCCTGGCTCAAGCCCGAGGCGATCGTGATGCACCCGGGCCCCATTAACCGCGGCGTCGAAGTCGAAAGCGAAGTCGCCGATGGCCCCCGCTCGGTCATCCTCGAACAAGTCCGGAACGGCGTCGCCGTCCGCATGGCCGTCCTTCACCTCTGCACTGGAGCCATCAGCCGATGAATCCCGCCGATAACTCCCCCCTCTGGATCCGCGGCGCCCGCGTGATCGACCCCTCCGCTCAGCGCGACGAAACCAAGGGCGACGTCTTCGCCCTCGACGGGAAGTTCGTCGATAAACTCTCCGCCGCCGACCAGGCCAAGGCACGCATCATCGAAGGTCAAGGTCTCGTGGTCGCCCCGGGTTTCGTGGACCTGAACTGCCGCCTCGGCGAACCGGGTCGCACGGCCCGCGAAACGATCCGCACCGGCACCCGCGCCGCCGCCGCTGGTGGTTTCACCACCGTTGTCACGATGCCCGACTCGCTTCCCGCGGCGGACAACGTCGGTACAATCCAGCTCCTCCGCGAGATCTGCTCGCGCGACGCCGCCGTCCGTGTACTTCCCACGGGCACCCTCACGAAAGGGCATGAAGGCAAGGCCCTCGCCCCGCTCGGCACGATGAAGAAGGCCGGCGTGGTCGCCGTCACCGACACGACCTCGGGCGTCCAGAACAACGAAATCATGCGTCGCGCGCTGGAATACGCCGCGATGTTCGACCTCGTCGTCCTCGATCATTGTCAGGACAGCAGCATGACCGAAGGCGGCCAGATGCACGAAGGCGCTTGGTCCCTCCGCCTCGGCCTCCGCGGCCTGCCCCGCGCCGCCGAAGAAGTCGTGGTCTCGAGCGACTGTCTTCTCGCCGAACTCACCAAGGCCCGCATCCACCTGCAGCACCTCTCCTCCGGCGGCTCCGCGGAAATCGTCCGTCGCGCTAAAGCGAAGAAACTCGCGGTCACGGCCGAAGTCTCCGCGCTCCACCTGCTCCTCACCGACGCAGCTCTCGCCCACTACGGTACGAGCCTGAAGACAAATCCTCCTCTCCGCGAAGAAGCCGACCGCCTCGCGCTCATCGCTGCGCTCATCGACGGCACCATCGACGCAATCTGCTCCGACCACTCGCCTTGCACGGCCACCGAGAAGGATTGCGAGTTCGACCTCGCTCCGTTCGGCGCCGCCACGCTCGAGACGGCCTTCGCAGCCGCCCATACGGCACTCGTCACCGACGGCCACGCCGACCTCGCCCTGCTCATCGCCCGCCTGACCCACGGTCCGGCCAAGGCCCTCGGCCTCGAAGCCGGCACGCTCAAGGCCGGAGCCCTCGCCGACCTGGTCATCCTCGACCCCAAGGCCGCCTGGACGCCCGCGCCCGCGCCCGCCGACCTCTCCTCGAAGTCCGGCAACAACCCGCTCGTCGGCCGCGCCCTCACGGGTCGCGTCCGCGCGACGTTTGTCGGCGGTCGTCAAGTCTTCGGCGCCTAAGCGAAGATGGACGACCTTGCGCAGTCCCTCGAAGCCTTCGGGGCATGGGACTGGGCATGCGTCATCATCAACCTACTCGCGGCGCTCATCGGCATCTATGCTCTGAAGTGCTGGCGCAACCTGCCCGGCAAGGTCGGCGCCCCGACGATCTCCTTGGGCGACGCCACGATGGGCCTCGGCACCGGCCTGCTCGCGTTCGGTATCATCTTCGGCGTGGTGACCCAGCTCGTCGCCCAAAGCTTCGCGACGTACTTCGGCATCTCGCAGGCGCATATTTTCACCGCGGCGTTCAGCGGCCAGCTCGCCGCAGCGGCCACGATGCTCGTCATGGGTGCCGTCGCCCCTCGAACACTCAACTGGGCTCCTTCCGTCGAGACAGACGAGCCTAAGTTCGAAGGTTCTCCGCTCCGGCAGGCCCTCGGTACCTTCAGCGTCCCCCGCGTCCTGCTCGCGCTGCTTTCGATCTTCGCTCTCGGTCTCGCCGCCACGCTCGTTTGGAAGGGCTTCCATGTCGCCTGGGAACAGCTCTCATTGCGCGGTTGGGCCGGCCAGCCGCCCGCCGACGAGCCACAGGAAATCGTGGACGCCGTCTTGAAGACGGACGTCGATAGCTGGCGCTTCGCAACGATCACCTTGGCGGTCGCGATCGGCGCCCCCATCATGGAGGAACTCTCCTTCCGCGGCATGATCTACCCGGGCCTGCGGCGCCTAGGCGCCGGCTCCGAACGATACGGCCGCTGGATCGCGATTTGCATCACCGGAGCCCTTTTCAGCGCGGCGCACCAGAGCCCTTCCGCCGCCCTGCCGTTGTTCGCCTTCGGTGCCTTCATGTGCCTGGTCCGCGACCGCTATGGGCTGCTAACCTGCATGGCCGTCCACTGTAGCTTCAACGCCTGGAACTTAGTCTGGTTGAAACTGGCCCCGAACGCCTCCACGCTCTGAGGCCATGGGAGCCCTGACCACCGCCGCGGACCGTTCGGTCGCCAAGCTGACCGAGGAAGAGCTCATCCGTCGCGTAGTGCAATCGCTTGCCGAAGCCGCGCCGGCCTTCCCCGAAGGACCCGGTGGCGACTGCGCCCATCTGCCAAACACCGGTGGCCGCTCCATCCGCGCAAGCACGATCGACTCGGTAATCTTGGGCCGACACTTCGACGCCGCGTGTGATGGTATCCGCGCAGGCGCCAAGCTGGTGAATCGTAATCTGAGCGACCTCGCCGCGGCGGGCGCGGTCCCCTCTGATGCTTTGCTTTCTCTCGTAATCGGCGCCGACGTCGATGCGACCTGGCTCACCGATTTCGCGCATGGTGCCGGTCGCGCCGCCGCTAAAGCTGGCCTCCGTATCGTCGGCGGCGATATCTGCCGCGGCCCGAACGGCGCCTTCATCGGCACGCTCGCCGTCCAAGGTTTCGCCCACCGCATCCTCACGCGCAAAACCGCCGCCATCGGCGACGCACTCTTCGTAACCGGACAACTTGGCGGCTCACTCTACGGTAAGCATCTGGACTTCTCCCCTCGCCTCGCCGAAGGCGAATGGCTCTGCAGCCACGGCGAAGTCACCGCGTGCACCGACCTCTCCGACGGCCTCGCCAAGGACCTTCCCGGGCTACTGGGGCCGAAACTTGATGCGCGCATCAGCGTGGCGGACTTGCCGGTCTCCGACGCCGCGAAAGCGCTTTCGAAATCAGACGGCAAGCCGGTGCTCGAACATGCCTTGCAGGACGGCGAGGACTACGAACTCCTCTTCACGGTCAGCGAAGATCGCGCCGATCTCCTGGAATCGTCGTTCCGCAAAGCCTTCCCGCTCACGCCGCTCACGCGTCTGGGCTCAGTCGAGAGTGGTACGGGCCTCGCCCGCGACGTCGCCGACGGTGAGCCAATCAAAGTCCGCGGCTTCGGTCACTTTGCCTGAGCATCAGCCTGCTCACATGCGGAACCGACGGATAGCCACGAACAACGCGAAAATCAGCGCGGAGGCACCAAAGGTCACCGTGACGGTCTCATAGGTGGCGAGCAGCTCAATCACCTGGTCTAGCAGTTTGATCGACTGCTTCGTGTCGCGCTCGGCAACTTCCAAAGCGCTCGTCGCCGCCGTGGCGGTCACTTCGACGTTCTTGTTGTCTGATTTCGTGCCCTTGTCCGTGAAGAGCACGACCCCCGTATCGACGGACTTCATCGCGCTCTTGTAGGCTTCGAAAGAGGACTGGATACTCACGGTCGTTTCCTTCACACGCTTGGTGGTATCGCGTAGCTCGTGGCTAAACCAGAGGCCGGCCAGGGAGACGAGTAACGTCACAACGGCCATGCCGACGATGCCAATCTCGGCTTGGATGAGCTTGTTCTTGGCGGATCGACCGCGGCTACGCTGGGCGCACATGAGGTGGGTTGGTTAAAGGTTAAGGGAGGACTGACCGTCGTCGGGTTTCTTGGCGCGCGGCTTCTTTTCGGGCGCCTTCTTGGCGGCAGGCTTCTTGGCGGCAGGCTTGGCCGCGGCGGCTTTTTTCGTCGGCACCTTAATAAGTGCGGATTTCTTGGCGGCCGAACGACGGCGGCGCTTCGGCTTCTTCTTCCGTGAAAATAGATTCTGCCAGGCCGACACCCGCTTCTTGTCCTTGAAGCCGAGCTTCTTGCGAATGGTCACGGAGAGCCAGTCGACGAGTTCAGGGGCGACCGCGCCGCAAAGTCCCTGAACGATGGCCTTGTTTAAGGCCGAGAGCTCCCACTGGAACGTGACGAAGTAGGCGATGACCGCGAAGATTGCGGCGGCGATGACGTGCCGGAGCGAGCGCTGCCAACTGGCGTCGGCGGCCTCGTCGACGAGCAGGCGGCCGACCATTGCGGCGGCGCCGATGAGCGACACGATCCAGCCACCCGACTTGAAGGCCAGCACGGCGGCCTGAAAGTTATTCATCACCGCCTGAGGCAGCTTCGCGGCGCCACCTTCCGCGGCGGCGGCTTCGGCCAGGAACGAGGCAAGGGTCATGCGCGATCCTCCCCGACCCGGAGGCCGTCTCCCGCTCGGCGGGGACTGGATGGATGATGGCGACGCAAGGCGAAGGACCCCCGGGGTGACGGCAAGCAAAAGGGGGAGGGTTAGCCTTGCGCCGAGACCCTCCCCTCTCAACCCCTAATTATATCGATAATATTAAAAACCCGCCTCAAAGCGCGGTTTTCCGAGCCGGCCGACCTTCGTCGACTTCGATGTAGTCGAACATCGTCTCCACGCCCGCCTCCACCGTTAGACCGTTTTCCTTGAGGCGGCGGAGGAGCACCTCGTTGGCTTCATCGCGCCAACCGCGCTTGGTCATGAAGCCATTCCAAATCTCGATGTCGTTCGTGGAAAGTTTGCGACCCGAGGCTTCGGCCCAAGCGAGGACCTGTTCCATGGTCGCGGCCGGATTCTGGAGCACCCAGACGCGGAGGTCGTCGTACTTGATTCCCAGATACTGGCAGCAGCGGTCGTCAAAAGCCTTCCCGAGGTTGTTCACGAAATCGGCGTGTAACTGGCCGGCGGCGTGCAGGCGGATCTTGGAGACCAGCCGAGGCAGGTAAACGAAACTGCGGACGGCTTCATAGGGACTGAGGAGACCAGGAAAGAGGGGCATGGGAGGGGGAAGATGGATGAAAGATGACGGAGGACAGATGGCAGAGGAAAGACAAAACCCTAAGATAGGTCTAAGCGGATAGCGGTTGGCGGTTAGCGGTTAGAAAATTGTGGGCCGGGTGGTGGGCTGGGGTGCCTGAAACCCGGAGCAAGCCGTCCGACTTCCAGCCTCCCTCTGCTTGCGGCACTCCCAACCGCTTACCGCCAACCGCATACATCTGGCATTTGTCCCTCTTTACCTCCGGTCCTCATGCCCTCTTGTCCTCCTGCCCTCCATTACCTTGCCCTCTTCCCCTCCCTGCCTTTACCTACCCCTACCCCAATCCCCACCCCTGCCCCTGTTTCCCATGAAGCTGCTCCTCGCCTGCCTCCTTGCCGTCTCCGCCTTCGCGGCCGACGTCGCCAAACCCCACATCCCGCTCGCCCAGCAGCCGCTGCGCATGGCCAAGGACATCGCCGCGTTTGAGGCTGCCGATAAAGCTAACCCGCCTCCGCAACACGCCCTCCTGTTCACCGGCGCCAGCACCTTGCGCATGTGGAAGAACGTCGCCGAGGAGATGAAACCCTATCCCGTGATCAACCGCGGCTTCGGCGGCTCTTTCACGACCGAAGTCAACGGCTACATGGACCGCATCACCCTGCCCTATCACCCACGCGTCGTGGTCTTCCAGTGCGGCGGCAACGACATCAATTCCGGCGACCCGGTCGAAGCCCCGATCGCGCGCATCCGCGAGTACCTGGCCCGCCTGCGCAAAGAGAACCCGGACTGCGCCGTAGTCTTCATGGCTACGACCCGTGCGCCATCCCGTAAGGCCAAGTGGGAGCTGCTCGACGAATATAACCGCCAGCTCCAGCAGATTTGCAAGGACGGCAAAAATCTCTTCTACGTCGACATCAACATTGCGCTCAATCTGCCAAACGGCGAAGGCAAGCCCGGCAGCTATCTGAAGGACAACCTCCATCCCGCCGCCGACGGCTACAAGGCTATTGCCAGCGTGCTGAAGCCAGCCGTCGATGCCGCCTGGCAGGCGACGGAAGTGGCTTATAAAAGGTAATAGCGGTTAGCGGTTGGCGGTTAGCGGTTAGGAAGAAACCTGGCCCATCAGCCTGCATTGGATGGGTAGGGTCGGGACCGCGTCACGACATAGCGCCCACTGAGGCAACTGTACCGAGTATTGAAGCGGCCTGCCACCCGCCACCCGAGACTGCCACCCGCCACCTGAAATTTCCCGGGAAGTGCTTGGCCTTTGGCTTGCCCCAACCGCCACCCGCTAACCGCCAGCCGCTACCACCTACGATACGGCCAACACCATTCCTTTTGCACTTTGGGGCATTGTCCCCAACTTTGCCCCGTCCCATGCACGAGTCCTCCGCCAGTCCCAACGGTGAACGCTTCCCCAACGGGCCGTTCACGCGCTACATGGTCGGTGAAGGGATTTCCATGACGGGCACCTGGATGCAAGGGATGGCACTCGGCTGGGTGATGACCGAAGTCGTGGTCCGCGACGGACTACAGCGCTACGAAGGCCTCCTGCAGGCGGCGCCGCACCTCGCGAGTGGTCTAGTGATGCTAGGACTCTTTCGGCTCGGCGGTGCGTATGCCGATCGCCATGACAAACGCTTCATCCTGCAGGTCTGCCAACTGGCGCAAATCGGCTTCGCCCTCGCAATCGGCCAGCTCATCGCCCACGGAACCCTGCACACCTGGCATCTGATCGCGGCCGCAGCCCTGCTGGGTATCTCCAGCTCGTTCGAGATGCCCGCCGCCGCAGCAATCGTGCCCGAACTCGTTGCCAAAGAGAACGTCGCCAAAGCTATCTCCGTGGACCGTGCAGTCTTCCACGCCACCCGCCTCGTCGGCCCGGCCGCCGCTGGCTACCTCGTCGGACGTTACGGTGCCGAATGGGCCTTCTACCTGAATGCAGTCTCTTTCATCGCGCTGATGGTCGCCTTGGCCACGCTACCCCGCCGTCCGCAGGGCACGGTCGAAGAAGAACAGAAACGCCAGGGCGGCGCGGGCGAAGGCTTCCGCCACGTCCGTCAGGATAAGCCGAGCCTGGCGATGGTCGCCCTCCTCGCCACCAACACGCTCTTCGTCTTCCCGGTCATCATCGTGTTGTTACCGCTCTACGCGAAGAATGACCTCCACGCCACGCCGGAGCAGATGGGACTCTTAATGCTGTGCTCTGGATTTGGTTCGGTCTCAGGCTCGCTGCTTATCATGGCCCTCCGGCCGAGCCTCCGTCGACTCGCCATCCTCACTGGCATGGTCCTCGCCTGCGGTGCACTCGTCAGCCTCAGCCAGTCGCATGACCTCATCTGGGCTGGCGTCTCGCTCGTCTGCCTCGCCGTCGGCGTCTCGACGCTCGTCGGCCTCGCCAATACCATCGTCCAGGAACGCTCGCCCGCCGAGCTACGCGGTC
>CANHZL010000007.1 GCA_947465345.1 Opitutia bacterium
GGAGATCGGCTCGCGCGGGGCGGAGCGATCTCGCATGTAGGCCCGGTCGCCGATGCCCATGCGCGTGGGGGCGGCCTCAGAGCTTCTTCACGATCGCGTCGGCGAGGCCATACTCGATGGCCTCCTCGGCGGTCATGTAGAAGTCGCGGTCGGTGTCCTTGGTGACTTTTTCGATCTTCTGCTTCGAGGCCTTGGCGAGGATCTCGTTGAGCTCGGTGCGAAGGCGTTCCATTTCCTGGGCCTGGATGTGGATGTCCACGGCCGTGGCCTGAATGCGGCCCATGATGAGCGGCTGGTGAATCATCACGCGGGAGTGGGGGAAGAGGAGGCGGTTACCCTTTTCCTTGGGGGCCTGCAGGAGGATGGAGCCCATCGAGGCGGCCATGCCGGTGACGACGACCTTCACCGGGGAGGTGATCATGCGGATGGTGTCGTAGACGGCCATGCCGGAGGTGATGGAGCCGCCTGGGGTGTTGATGTAGAAGGTGATCTCCTTGCCGGGGTCGATGCCGTCCAGATACAGGAGCTTCTCGACGATGTCGCGGGCGGAGGCGTCTTCGACGGCACCCCAGAGGAAGATCTTCCGCTGTTCGAGGAACTTCTTCTGGATGAGCATGGAGCTCGGGCCGCCTTCTTTGGGGGCAGCTGGGGTCTTCTCGTCCTCGTCTTCGTCGTCGTTACGCATGGGAGTCGCCAAATTGCCCGAATCCAGCCCCGTGGCAAGCGTGGGAAGGCGAAGCGGTCCGGGAAATCATTCACAGTCGGCGGGCGACCTTGCTCCCCGGAGGGGCTTATGCCTAGGTTCCGGCCGTGCCCACCCTCCGCCTCACCGGCCTGCGCCGCCAGCTCGGCACGACGCCCGTCCTCGCGGGGGTCGACCTCGTCGTGGAGACGGGCACGCTGTGCTGCCTGCTGGGTCCGTCGGGCAGCGGCAAGACGACCTTGCTCAAGGTGCTTGCCGGCCAGATCGAGTCCCAGGGTGGGACGGTGTTGCTCGATAACCGTGACATCACCTTCGCTGAGTCCGCCGAGCGAGGCTTCGGGTTCGTCCACCAGAACTACGCGCTTTTCCCGCACCTGTCCGTCCTCGAGAACGCCGCGTTCTCGCTCGACGCCGAAAAGCTCTCGGCCGCTGAGATTAAGGCCCGCGCCCTCGAGGCACTCAAACTCGTCGGTGCCGAATCGTGGGCCTCGCGTCGTCCGCAGGAACTCTCCGGCGGCCAGCAGCAGCGCGTCGCGCTGGCCCGTGTGCTCGCGCTGCGTCCGAAGCTGCTGCTGCTTGACGAGCCCCTGAGTAATCTGGACGCCGCCTCCCGCCTTGAGGTCCGCGAAGTCATCCGTAAACTCGTGCGCACGACCGGCGTGACGGTACTCTGCGTGCTGCACGACCAGAAGGACGCCTTTGCGATGGCCGACCGCCTCGCGATCATGCGCGAAGGTCGCATCGTCCAAGCCGGCCTGCCTATCGACCTTTATCGCCGTCCGGCGGATAGCTGGATTGCGACCTTCCTCGGTTCCGCGAATCTCATTCCTGGTAAGATAGTCCACGTCGGCGCGGGCGAATTTGTGGCCGAGACCGCTGTCGGCGAAGTCCGAGGCGCGCTCGCGACGCCGGACGACGCTCCGGGTCCCGGTGCCAAGATCGTCGTCTGCGTCCGTCCGGAGTGCCTGAAGCTCGACTTCATGGCGCCCGACGAGAACGCCTTCGCCGGCTCTATTGTGGCCTCGCTCTTCCAGGGCGACGTCTCCCTGCATGATTTTAAGACCAAGGAAGGCTTAACCCTTAAGATCTCCGAAGCCAATCCGCGCCAGCGGGTCGGCTCCAAGGCCACCGTCTTCGCCTGGGCCGAGCCCGAGGATGTCGTCGGCCTCAATCGCTGATCAGGACTTTGCTCGCCGGAATTTTCCGGGTGTCTGCTTATAGCGCGCCTTGAAGGCGGCTTGCAGGTAGTGGCTATGGGTGAAGCCCGTCTGCTCCGCAATCAGGTCAATCGTCAGGTTGGTCTGGCGGAGGAGTCGCTCCACTTCACGGAAGCGCACGCGCAGGATCTCGTCCTTCGGCGAACGTTTGAGTACCGACTTCATGCGGCGGTCGAGCGTGCTACGCGAGGCGCCCAGCTTCACGGATAGTTCGTTGACGTCGAGCCCGTGGACGGCGCCTTCGCGAATGAGCGCGACCGCACGCGCTACGAGTCGGTCGCTGATCACCAGTTCGCCGGAAGAGCCGCGCACCACGATGCCTTTCGGTGGGATCTGGACCGGTTTGGTGCGGTTGCTTCGGCCTTGCATCATCCGGTCGAGGAGTTCGGCGGCGGCGAAGCCCACGGCGTAGCCGTCGAAACGGACCGAGGATAATGGCGGCGTGGTGAAACTGCAGAGCGTCTCCTCGTTCTCGGCGCCGACGACGGCCACTTCTTCTGGGACGGCGACGCCGGCGGTCTGGCAGGCCTCCAGTAGGCGAACGCCAAGCTGGTCGGTCGCGGCGAAGATTCCGATGGGCTTGGGGAGTTGAGCGATCCAGTGGATTAGGCGTGATTGGCTCTGCTCCCAGTCGGGAACACGTTCCGGGTGATCTTCGGGGAGCTCGAGGCAGCGGTGGCCATAGACGCGAACGACCTTCTTGAAGTTGTCCACGCGTTCGACAAAGAATTCCTCGTTGCGTTGGCTGTAGGCGGCGAAGTGCCGGAAGCCTCGTTCGTAGAGATGTTCGGCCACCATCCGCCCGATGTCTTGGTTGTTACACCCGACAAGCGGCCGGCCGCCGGCAAAGTGGGTGGAGCGGAGCTCGACGGCAGGCAGGCCGGTCGCCGTGACGAGTTTGGAGGTCTCCGCGCTGAAGGTGCGGGTTAGGATGCCGTCGCCATCCCAGTCCTTTAGCCAGTCAGGTGGAGAAGAATCCAAGGCGCGCAGTTCGAGGTAGGTCGACCAAGGGCCGTGGGCCGCCACGTAGCTGCGGACGCCAGCGAGGAGCTCACGGGTATAGGTGCGGGTGGTCTCGATCAGGAGGGCGACCCGCGGGGCGCGGCGTTGGGCGATAGGGGGCATGAGGTTTGACCAGAAACCTTAGTTTTAGTGCATCATACCTGTAATGACTTTCCGGGCAAGAAAGGATATAGTCCTATCACCCCTATGAAACTCCGTCTCCTCACCGTCGGCCTGCTCGGACTTTGCGCCCTGGCTTCGGCCGCTGGCCTCATCGACAACAAGAACCAGTCCTCGATCTCCTCAGGTGCCGATAAGCCAGAGAACGCGAACAAGCCCAAGGTGCTCGTCGTCATCGGCGACGCCACCGAGCTACTCGACACGATGTATCCGGTCTACCGCCTGCAGGAAGCCGGTTTCCAACCGGTCTTCGCGACGCCTGAGAAGCGCGTCTACCAGACCGTACTCCACGAGGTGAAGCCGGGTTGGACCATCACCAAGGAGTGGGAAGGCTACACCATCAACTCCGACATCGCCTTCAAGGACATCAAGCCCGAGGAGTATGCCGGTATCTTCTTCAGTGGCGGTCGCGCCCCGGAGTATATCCGCGAAGACGAGGCCCTCCTGGCCGCCACCCGCTGGTTCTGGGAGCATAAGAAGCCGATGATGAGCGTCTGCCACGGCGTCGAGATCCCCGCCCGCGCTGGTATCGTGAAGGGTCTGCGCATGGCCACCGTGCCGAAGTGCAAGTTCGACCTCGAGGTCTGCGGTGGCATCTTCGTGAACGCCCCGGTCGTCATCGACCGTCACATGGTCAGCGGTCGTACCTTCCATGACAACGGCTCGTTCGTCGCGCCGTGGATCAAGATGCTCGAAGCCCAGCGCGATCAGAAGTAATCGCCATGCTTTCCCGCCGCGATTTTCTCCGCACCGTCCCGGCCGCCACGGTCTTCGCGGCAATGTCGGCTCGGGCCCAATCCAAGGATGAGTTCAAGATCCGCTACACGCTTTCTTCCGCACTGTACGGCACGATGCCGCTCGATGTCATTCTGCCGGAGGTCGCCAAGATCGGCGCGGAGTCGATTGACATCTGGTGCAAGGTCCATGGCGACCAGCGCGAGCAGGCGACGGCGCTCGGCGAGGAAGCCTTCGCGGCCTTACTGAAGAAGCATAGTGCCCGCGTTGGTTCCAGTACGCGCTACCCGCTGGGCCCATTCAAGTTGCAGGAAGAAATGGCTTGGGTGAAGAAGCACGGCGGCAACCTTGTTGTCTGCGGGTGCGTTGGCCCGAAGAATCCGGAAGGCGCCGCCGCCAAAGCGGCCATCTCCAAGTTCCTCGAAGACATGAAGCCGCACGTCGCCAAGGCCGCCGAGCTCGGCGTGACCATTGCGATTGAGAATCACGTAAGTCAGGTGCTCCACCATCCGGATTCGATCAAGGCGTTCGCCGACCTGAATACTTCGCCGAACCTCGGCATCGCCTTCGCCCCGCACCATTTGCACGAGTGGCAGGATCAAATCCCGGCGCTCATCCGCTACGCTGGTGCTAAGAATCTCCCGTTCATCTATTTTCAGGAGCACTCCGAAGGCATCTTCAAGAAGGCCAGCAAGGAGGTCGAGATGCAGCAACTTCCCGGCTATGGCGGCGGCCTAGACTATCGTCTCGTCGTCAAGGCGCTCCGCGACGTCCGCTTCAATGGCGTCGCCGAGATCTTCATGCACCCGACCCCGCGAGGGATTCCGATTCTGCCCACCGTCGGCGAGGTCACTGCAGCGGTGAATAAGTCGCGTGCCTATCTCGATCAGTGCGTCCGCGAGACGGCATGATGTTACGCGTCGCAATCCTGCTCGGTGCGACTGCACTGGCCGCCGAACCTCTCGTCACCGGATTCGAGCGCTTCCATGCGTCCGTTCCAACGGCCGAGGGTGGCCGTCTGCTTTACAATGAACTAGGCTGCGTGAATTGCCACGGTGGCGATACCGGCCTGCCGGCCATGCGCGGCCCCGTACTCGCGACGGTCACCCAGCGCGTTCGCTCCGAATGGCTCCGCAAGTTCGTCGCCGATCCCGCGTCGGTTCACCCGGGAGCGGTGATGCCGCAGGTCCTAGCCAAAGCTGACGGCCAGACCCTCGTCGCAATCGAACACTATCTTGCGTCACTGAGGTCCAAGTCGGCCTCGACTAAGGCCGCGGCGAAGATCATGCACGTAAACGGGGCCCGCGGCGGTGAACTGTTCAATACCCTGGGTTGCGTTGCCTGTCACACACCTGGCAAAGATTTTGTCCCGCCCGATGGCGTGCCCAAGGCTTCCGAGTTCACGCATCGCAGTGTGGGATTCGGCGACCTCAAGGCTAAGTACAGCCTCGATAGCCTCGGCGCTTTCATCCTCGATCCGCTGAAGGTGCGCACTGATGGGCGAATGCCCAAGATCGTGATGGATCGTCAGGACGCCATTGACATCGCCGGCTACCTTCTCGAATTCCAGGGCAGCGATGGACGTATTGATCAAAGCGTCGTCTCCATCGTCGCGGACAAGGATCTCGCGCTCGTCGGTCGTAAGGCCGTCATCGCTGCCCAGTGTGCCGCGTGCCACGATTTGCCGAAGGATGCCGCGGCGAAGCCCGTTGTGCTGAGTAAGAACGAAGGAGGCTGCCTCGATGCCGATCACGCCAAGGGACCGCGCTACGCACTTTCCGGCGCACAGCGCGCCTCGTTAAAGCTCTTCCTCGCTAAGAAGTACGAGGCCGCCTCGCCTAAACTTGCGGCCGACCTCACTCTGCACGCCCTCAACTGCATCGCTTGCCATGAGCGCGATGGCAAGGGCGGCCCCGATGCCGCGCGTAAGCCTTACTTCCAAGGAGATCATAATCTCGGCGACACCGGTCGCTACCCGCCGCCCCTGACCGGCGTTGGCGGCAAGCTCCGCCCTGAGTGGCTGGCCAAGGTGCTCGCCCCGCGCGTCGAAGCCAAGCTCACCGATCTATTCACGACCCACAACAAAGCAGACGAGACCCGCGTGCGTCCCTATCTGAAGACCAAGATGCCGCAGTTCGGCGCGGCCACGGTCGACCTTGCCAGGCTCCTCGGTGTCGCTGACGCACGTACCGCCCTGAAGTTCGAAGGCGGCGACGACACCGCTGGGCGTAAGCTCATGGGCACGCAAGGTGGGGCGGGTTGCATCTCCTGCCACCGTTGGGGCGATCGCCCGTCGCTCGGCGTCCAAGGGCCTGACTTGAGTAATATCGCTGCACGACTGCAGGAAAGCTGGTTACGCGAGTATCTCATCAATCCCGCAGGCTATCGTCCCGGCACGCTGATGCCCTCCTTCTGGCCGGGCGGAAAATCCTTCAACTCCACGATCCTTGGCGGCGACACCGACAAGCAAATCGCCGCGATCTATAAATTCATCGAAAGCGCTAATGGCGAGCCCGAGGGCTTCCCGCAGAATCGCAACGGCGAGTTCGAGATTGTGCCAAAGGATCGTCCCGTTGTGCAGCGCGCGTTTACCGACGGCGTTGGCGTCCGCGCGATTCTCGTCGGCTTCCCGACCGGCGTGCACCTCGCCTATGATGGCGACAAGGGCGGCCCCGGCCTCGCCTGGAAGGGGCGTTTCTTCGACGCCTACCTCACCTGGTATTCACGCTTCCCGACTTTTGAGAAACCCATTGGCACGGAGGTTGTCGCTTGGCCTAAGCCCACTGGCCGCTTCCTTGGCTACCGTCTCGACGCGAAGGGTAACCCCACGTTCCTCAACGAACAGAGTGGCGTGAAGGTCGAGGAGACCTATGAAGGCATCAAGAACGGACTTCGCCGCACCGTCACCTGGGCGCCCACGCCAGACTTCGTCCCGACCATCACGCATCCCGCTGGGATGATCGTCGACGTGAAAGAATCCTCCGCCCAAGGCCGTCGCGTCTTTACCTATCTCTGGAAATGAAAGCCACGATTGCAGCCCTCCTCGCCGCCGCTTCGCTTTCCGCGGCGTCCTACGACCTCGCCGACATCCTGACCGCGAGCACCGCGGCGGACACCCGCGCGAAGGATTGGAAGCCGAGCGATGGCCTCGCGCTCGAGGTCAGCGGTATGGACTGGACCACCGACGGAAAGCTCGCGCTTTCGATTCGCAAGGGCGAGGTCTGGGTCCTTGACGGCGTCCTCGACGCCAAGCCGAATAAAGTCAGCTACAAGCTCTTCGCCTCCGGCCTGCACGAACCGCTTGGATTGCTACGCGACGGCAAGGACCTACTCGTCACCCAGCGCACCGAGACCACGCGTTTGCGTGACACGAATGGCGACGGCGTCGCCGACGAATACCTCACCGCTGGCGCAGGCTGGAACGTCTCTGGTGCCTATCATGGTTATGCTTACGGCCCCAAGCGCGACGGACTCGGACAGCTCTGGGTCACGCTCAATGTGGACATGGGTGACCACGCCGACAATAAGGCACCGTGGCGCGGCTGGGGTGGCATCCTCGGCAAAGACGGCAAGTTCGTGCCCATGGCGGCCGGCATGCGTTCGCCTTGTGGCCTCGGCGCGAACCTCGCGGGCGATTTGTTCTGTGTCGATCAGCAGGGCACCTGGATCCCTACCACGCCGATCTACCACCTGCGCAAAGGCGCGTTCTTCCTGAACCCAGAAGGCATTGCGTCCGAGAAGCTACCCGAGTCGCCGCTCAAGCTTTCCGCCAAGATTCCGGAGAAGCGTCCGTACCCCGAAGCCCTCAAGGCCTTGCCCGAAATGCGTCCGCCCGCGATTTGGATGCCATATAACAAGATGGGACGCAGCGGCACCGACCTCGCCACTTGCGATGCTGGCGGTAAGTTCGGACCGTTCGACGGGCAGATGTTCGTGGCCGAGTTCACCGACGCCAAGATCAGCCGCGTCTTTATGGAGAAGGTCGCCGGCGAGTATCAGGGCGCCTGCTTCCCGTTCGTCGGCGGCTTTGCCTCTGGTATTGTGCGTCTCAGCTTCGCCCCAGATGGTTCCCTCATGGTCGGCATGACTAGTCGTGGCTGGTCTTCGCTCGGCACCAAGGCCTACGGCCTGCAGCGCCTTCGCTATAACGGCACCTTGCCGTTCGCCATCAAGGAGATGAAGGCCAAGCCGGATGGCTTCGAACTCACCTTCACCAAGCCCGTCGATATCGCCCGCGCTGGGGACGTCGCCTCGTACCGCATGACTAATTACACGCTCTTCTATTCGGGTGCGTACGGCAGCGACGAGATCCAGTCCGCCTCGAATGGCATCGTCTCGGCCAAGGTTGCCTCGGACGGCCTCAGCGTGTGCCTCAAGGTCGACGGCCTCCGTGAACTTTATATCCACGAGCTCCATGCCGATGGCATTCGCTCGGCGGCTGGCGAATCGCTGGACCATGCGGATGCCTATTACACGCTGAACCGTCTACCGAAGAACTGACTCGCAACGGGGAGGTAATCCTTTCCTCTTGGGGGCTTGGACAACTCGCCGACCATCCGCGCCGAAATCGGCCCCACGCTCAAGCTAGCGATCCCCATCATGTTGGGGATGCTTGGCTACGGCCTGATGTTCGTCGTGGATGTTGCGATGGCTGGTCACCTCGGAGAGACTGCCTTGGCCGCGTCGGCCCTAGCCTCGAACCTTAATTATATCCCTTATGTCTTCGGCATCGGCGTCGTCGGAGCCATCGCCGTGTATCAGTCGCAGGATAATGGCGCCGGCGTGGAGGAATCCTCACCCGCAATCCTACGGCATGGCATGGTCCTGGCCGTCGTCATTAGCATCGTTGCCGCGATTGTTTCGCATTGGTCGGCCCAGTTTATCCCGCTGCTCGGCTCGCCGAAGCCCGTCTCGGACGAGGCGCAGGAGTTCTTCATCCTCATGTCATGGGCGATGGTGCCCGGCCTGGCCTTCCACGCCTTGCGTGGGCATCGCGATTCGCAGCACCAGCCGTGGATCTCGCTCGCGTGGCTGAGCCTCGGCATCCTCGCCAACATCTTCTTCAACTGGCTGTGGATGTTCGGCCATTGGGGGTTCCCGGCGCTGGGACTCGCCGGCGCTGGCTGGGCCACGCTCGTCGCCCGCTTGGTCATGCTTATTGGACTGTGGTTCACGCCTGGTCGGGGCGAGGTGCGCTGGGCAGACGGCCTGCAGATGGCCGTCTTCCGTCGACTCATGAAGACCGGCTGGCCGGCGGGTCTGCATAGCCTCAGTGAAGTCGGCATCTTCGCCATCGTCCCCGTCATGGCCGGCTGGCTCAGCGCCACCGCGCAGGCCGCTCACCAAGTCGCCATCAGTACCGCCTCCGCCGCGTTCATGTTGCCGCTCGGCCTCGGCATCGCCGCCGGCATCCGCGTCGGCGAAGCTTATGGCGCCAAGGACCCGCGCAAGGTGCAAGCCATCGGCCTCGGCGCCTTGATTATGGGCGGCCTCATCATGGCCGCTTACGGCCTCGGGATGATCCTGCTGCGCCCGTTGCTCATGGCGACGTATGGCGTCGCTGAGACCGGGACCGCCGCGCTCGCTTCTACGTTGCTCATCTTCGCCGCCGTGTGGGCGCCCTTCGACGGCGTGCAGGTCGTGGCGGCCTACCTCCTCCGGTCGGTCAATCGGGCCGCCTGGGCCTCGTGGAGCGTCTTCATCGTCTACTGGCTGTTCTGCTTGCCCTTGGCGCTCGCCCTGGCTTTCCGGCCCGGGTTCCGGATTTTCGGTATTCCCGTCGGTTACTTTGACCTCGGGGCCGTGGGCATCTGGATCTCGCTAGCGACCGGGCTGATCGTCGTATCGCTGGCCATGGCGTGGAAGTTCCGCCAGGCCGCACAGGCTGGCGTGGACGCCTGAGGCCGTCACCTCGTTGGCACGGGCGGGTTGGGGAATCTTAACATCGCGAGGCTTTGCTTAGCTGGGTGGGGGCTTACGCTGAAAGCGCACCCCAATGCACCTCACTCAGAACATCACCCTCAGTCGGGAGATGGATGAAGATCCGGAATATGGTTTCCGCGAGGAAGCCGAAGTCGACGTCACGCTCATGTCCTTGGAAAAGCTGCAACTGCTCGTAGTCGAACTACGTGCATGCGGGGCTTATCCTCAGGCCATCGAGCGCGTCTGCGATTATGTCGTACATGACCGTGTGTACGCCGATTCCACCCGATCGCTTTTCCAGTCCACCCTGGAAATCATCCGTAACCGAGCCGGCTAGGCGCCGGCCCGAAGGACAAGGCGAGACCCGGGCCGCTCCCGGGGGAGGGGAGCGTCGTCGCATGGTCCGTAAAACAAAGAAGCCGACCAGACGGTCGGCTTCTCGGGAGGCTGGCGGAGCAGCTTACTTAATCGAGCAAGCGGTGGAGGTCGTCGGAACGATCTCAACCTTGCGGTGCTCAGCGTCCCACTTGACGAGGCCGTCGGCCTTGGCGAAGAGGGTGTGGTCGCGGCCCATGCCGACATTGCGGCCAGCATTCATGCGGGTACCGCGCTGGCGGATGATGATCGAACCTGCGGTGGCGAATTCGCCGCCGTAAAGCTTCACGCCGAGGCGCTTGGAGGTGGAATCGCGGCCGTTGGAGGAAGTGCCGCCGCCTTTCTTTGTTGCCATGGTGGTAGGACGTTAAGGGGTTAAGCAGAGATGGACTCGACCTTGATCACCGACAGCTCCTGGCGGTGTCCGCGACGGCGGTAGTAGCCCTTACGGCGGCGGTGCTTGAAGATGTCGATCTTGTCGCCGCGCTTGTTCTCAAGGATCTTGGCGGTGACCTTCGCGCCGGGGACGGTCGGGGTGCCGATCTTGGCGTCAGCGCCTGAGCCCACGAGGAGGACCTGGTCAAAGGTGAGGATGTCCCCTTCGTTCTTACCAGGGTACTGGTTAACGATGAGGATGTCGCCCTGAGTGACGGTGAATTGGCGACCGGAGGTGATAAATGTGGCCTTCATGGCTGTCGGAAGGTCGGAGCAAACGGAGTGAGGGGGCGTTGGCAAGGGGAATTATGGGGATTGCTCTGATAGGGCCAGGGGTAGGGCTAGGGCTGGGGCCAGTAAAATGGTGAGCGTGGCTTCGATTGGGGGCTTTTATGGGAAAAACGGGCGAAAACATGGGTGGTCGGGCGGGTTCGGTCTTCCCTGTCTGGGGTAGGTGCTTAATTCTCGGGAGATGAACCCTTTCCACCAAGGTGGCCAGTTCGAGGACCCGGCTGATGCGGACGAAGCCCTGTCGAAGGAGCTGACCCGGAATCTTTCTAGAGGGCCCAGCGTGCATGCCACGGCCTTCGTCCATTCCAAGGCGGTGGTCATCGGTAACGTCACCGTCGGCCCGAAGGCCAGTGTCTGGCCCTGCGCCGTGCTGCGCGGAGATATCGCCCCAATTGAGATCGGCGAAGGCAGCAACATCCAGGACGGGGCGGTCGTGCATGTCGCCGACGGTCTACCGGCCAAGATTGGGGCCCGCGTCACGGTCGGTCACCTGGCGATGATTCACGCCTGCGTGATCGGCGACGAGTGCCTGATCGGGATGCATGCCACCGTCCTCGACGGCGCCGTCATCGGCGCGCAGTCGATCGTCGGGGCCAATTCCCTCGTCACCAAGGGCACGCAGGTGCCGCCCGGTTCGCTCGTCATGGGTTCCCCGGCCAAGGTCGTGCGCCCGCTGACGGCCGCCGAACGCGCCTCGTTGCCCGGTTGGGCGGAGAAGTACGTCAAGGTCGCCGCCCACCATCGTCGCTTCGATTGAGCGTCGCACCTGCCAGTCAGGTCGTGCTCGGCCCCGCGGAATGGCGGGCTCGCCGCGCGGCGCACGAGGCGCGTGCGGACCGGCTTGTCGAGGCGCGGCGCGCGCGAGCGCAGAAGGGCGAGCGAGACCCCGTCGAAGATTTCCTCTTCACCTATTATCCGTTTCGCTTCTCGGCCGTCCGGCGGTGGACACCGGGTGCTGGTGTGGCGTTGGAAGATGCCGAAGAGCTCGTCGACGACCGTCGCTTCCTGCGCGGTTCCGATGGACTCGTCCGGGTGGCCTTACCTGACGAAGCCCAAGCCGGCCGGCTCGCCTTCAGCTTGAAGCTCTGTCGGGCGGTCGCGACGCGCGCAGCCTTCCATGGCTGCTTTGGTTTGCACGAGTGGGCGATGGTCTTCGGGCAGGCGGAGCAGCGCCGGCATGGCGCATGGCCGTTGCGGCTCGGCGCGGAGGGCACCGATGCCGTCGTGCGTTCGATGCCCGTGCGTTGTACGCATTACGATGCCTTCCGCTTCTTCACGCCGGGTGCGCGGCCGTTGAATAAACTCGCGCCGACCCTCGACGCGCGCGTCGAGAACGAGCAACCCGGGTGCGTGCACGTCACCATGGATCTTTTCAAGTGGGCGATGAAGGCACAGCCCTGGGTCTCGGCGGAACTCGCCGCGGACGCCTTCGAGCTCGCGCACGTCGCCCGCTCGGTCGATATGCGCGCCAGCCCTTATGACTTCTCTACCATCGGCCTGAAGCCCATCGCAATCGAGACCGCCGAAGGCCGAGGCGAATACGAAGTCGAGCAGCGGCGGTTATCGGCCTTAGCCGAACCCGTCCGTGCGCGGCTCATTGCCGAGTTCGTCCGCGCGCTCGCCTGAGGTGACGGCGCAAAAAGGCGGACCCAATGGTCCGCCTTTCGCTTCGATTGACCGACTGCTCAGGGCAGGCGTTCGACGACGATGTCCTTGTAGTCGACCTTGCAGCCCGGGTCATGTGCCTGGAGGGCAAAGGTGCCGGAGCCGACCTTGCGGCCGTCCATGCCCTTGGGCGGGATCCAGTCTTCCGGCTGGGTGAAGTCGACGGTCTGCTTGCCGTCGATCCAGACCTGAATGTGTTTTCCTTCGACGCGGATATGGTATTCGAACCAGACGTTGTCGGGTGCGGCGGGGATATTCATCACGTCGCGCACGGCGTAGAGTCCACCGGTCTTCTTCTTGTCGCCGTGCGTCGCATTGACCTGGCATTCGAAGCCGAGCTTCGGCCAGCTCTTTTCCTGATATTGGGCGTGGAAGTAGATGCCGGAGTTGGCCTTCTCGTAGGTCTTTACCTTCGCCTTGAAGTCGAAGTTGGTGAAGGAGGCCTTACCGTCGGCTCCGACGTAGTAGAGGTGGTCGGCCGAGCCGCCGCGCACCTGGAGGACGCCATCGACGACCCTGTAGGTGCCTTCGGGGGCGGTGGTCGTGGCTTTCCAGCCGGCGAGGGACTTGCCGTCGAACAGCTGAATCGTTTCGCCAGCGAACGCGGCGTAAGAGCTCAGGAAGAGCGCGGCCGTGGCCAGCAGGGTGGTGCGGAGGGGTGAGGAGCTCATGGGGTAGCGCCTAACCAAACCCATTCCCAGCCCGAGGCAAAGATTAAGTGAAGACCTTGATGCCAGCCTCGCGCATCTCGAGCAGACGCTTCTTAAGTGTCGAGCGGTTGATGCCGAGGATCATCGCAGAGCGGAGCTGGTTGCCGCGGGTCTCTTCCATGGCCCGGCGGATCATCTCCATTTCGATGACCGTGAGGATGGATTTACCATCGTTCGCGCGGCACTGCTTGTAGATGGTATCGTAGGCAGGGATGAGTCCGGCCAACGGGGCGGCGGCCTCCGTCGTCGCGGCGATGGCCGCGACGGGGGCCACGGCCAAGATGGGGGTCTTACGTGGATTCAGGACGTCTTGGGGGAGGTCCTTGGGTAGGATTGTCTCGCCCTTGGCGAGCACGTTGGCGCGCTGCACGACGTTCTCGAGCTCGCGAACGTTGCCTGGCCAGTCGTAGGCGAGCAGCGCGTCGAGGGCTTCGTTGGACAGGCGCTTCGGCTTGATCTTCTTCGCGGCGGCCTGGCGCTGTAGCATGTAGTCCACGAGCAGAGGGACGTCGCCCTTGCGGTGGCGGAGCGCGGGCAGGCGGATGCGGAAGACGTTGAGGCGGTAGTAGAGGTCCTCGCGGAACTGGCGGGTGGCCACCATGGCCTCGAGGTCCTTATTCGTCGCGGCGACGAGGCGCACGCTGATCTTCACGGTCGTCGTACCGCCGACGCGCTGAATCTCGCCTTCCTGGATGGCGCGCAGGACCTTGGTCTGCGTGGGCAGGGACATGTCGCCGATTTCGTCGAGGAAGATGGTGCCTCCGTCGCAGAGCTCGAACTTACCAAGCTTCTGGTTGGCCGCACCCGTGAAGGCGCCCTTCTCGTGGCCGAATAGCTCGGACTCGATGAGGTTTTCTGGGATGGCCGCGCAATTGACCGCGAGGAACGTGCCTTTGGCGCGCAGGGAGTGCTGGTGGAGGCAGCGGGCGACGAGCTCTTTGCCTGTTCCGCTTTCGCCGGTGATGAGCACGGTGGCGTCGCTCGCGGCGACCTGGCCGATCGACTTCAGGACTTCCTGCATCGGCTCGGAGCTGCCGACGATGCCTTCCTTGTAGTCAGCGGGATTGACGAGCGTGCGCGTGGACTTCGTGGCGGCGGCTAGGTCGCGGCGCGCCGAGAGGGCCTTGTCGACAAGCGTGATGAGTTTCGCCTGGTCGAAGGGCTTCATCACGTAGTCGTACGCGCCGAATTTCATCGCCTCGATCGCAGTCTGTGTGGTGCCGAATGCGGTCATCAAAATCACCATCGCCTGTGGCTGCGCGCCGCGGAGCATCTGCAAGGTCTCGATGCCAGTCATGCCGCCCATGCGGTTGTCCAGCAGGATGACGTCAGGCTGCTCGCGCTTCGCGGCGATGACGCCGGTCTCACCGCTGTCGGCTTCGATCACCGTATGTCCGAGGCCAGCAAGTGCGCGCCGGAGCGAGTAGCGCAGGTCCTTGTCATCATCGATGACCAGGACTTTGGCTGACGCGGCTGAAGATGTGGCACTCATATTGAGTAAAAGTAGGCAGAATCCGTGCCATAGGGAGGCGGTCTCTTAAAATGACCTAATACCACCTTTTGGCAACCTGTTGGTGCTTAAATTTAATCAAACCCATAGGGATCACCCCCCTTGCCAACTGAATTTTGGGCGTAATTGTCGTTTCCATGTCTCGATGGCTCAAACGCGGGGTGGGTGTGGTCTTGGCTTTGCTGGGGCTTTTCTTCCTAGGATCGAACCTCTGGGTCTGGTCGGCCGGATGGGGGCGGTTGGCCACCAAGTCTTCCGAGATTCCAGCGGGCTCCGTGATGGTCCTACTCGGGACCGATGAGTTTATCGGCACAACGGGTGAGCGTACGGGCACGTTCCTGCCGCGCATCGAGGCGGCCGTCGCGCTTGCGCTTTCGGGACGCGTAAAACTCATCGTGACATCTGGTACCGCCGTCCACGCCCGGACCATGGCGACGCGGCTCCGCGCCGCCGGCGTGACCTGTCCGATCGTCGAAGATCCCTATGGCTGGCGTACGCTCGATTCAGTGTTGAGGGCGAAGGCATCTTATCCACGCGAGCATCTGGTTTTCGTTTCTCAAGGGTGGCATTGCGTGCGGGCCCTGTGGATTGCCGATCGCGAAGGAATGAAGTCGTCGGCTTATGGTGCGGCCTTCGGCGACGGCTGGCGGCCGCTCCTCAGTGTCAGCCGTGATTGTTTCGCTAAGCCGAAGGCGTTGCTGGATTGTTATCTCCTTGGTAATCCGCTCGCGACCTCGCGGCCCGCAGGTGAGGGCAACGTGCCGCATCTTTAAGTTAGGCTCGTTCATGGCGTCCGTCTGGCCGGCGTACGAGCACGCCCCGGATCTCCATCATCGTGAGGCTCACCGCCGCGTCCGCGATCGAGCAATCCGCCAGCCCAGCAAGGCTTTCGGCGTCCTGCGCAGCGCCGCCGCCGAAGTGCGGCAGCCAGCGTGCGAACTCCGGCGGATCTTCGATGAGCGCCAGCGCGGGGCTACCGCGGGATTCTCCCAGCTCCGTGAGGATATCGTCCACTGAAGAGACCAGCGTGGCACCGTCGCGGATGAGTGCATGACACCCCCGGCTTGAAGGACTGTCGGCCCGGCCTGGTACGGCGCAGAGCGTCTTCCCGAGGTCGCCTGCGAAGCGCGCTGTGATCATGCTCCCGCCGTCGACGTCGGTCTCCACAATGACCATCACGCGCACCAACCCGGCCACGATTCGATTACGCTGGGGGAAGGTCTGGCGATCCGCTGCCCGTCCGAGCGGAAATTCCGAGAGCACGCAGCCGGCTTGCTTCATGCGCGCCCGCAGGCGGATCGCTTCGGGCGGGAAGGTGAGATCGAGCCCATGACCGACCACGGCGGCGGTGCGTCCGTCGGCGTCGAGCGCCCCTTCGTGCGCGGCGGTGTCGATGCCACGGGCGAGCCCGCTGACGATCCACCAGCCCTCCTTCGCCAGATCGCGGGCGAAACTGCGGGCGAGTGATGCCCCATACGTCGTGCAATGGCGCGAGCCGATGATCCCGACCGCTCGTTCCGCCGGGAAGTGCGCACCTTCCGCGTAAAGGACCAGTGGCGGATCCCAGAGCTTGGCGAGGGACGCAGGCCACTCGGTATTTTCCTCGCTGAGCAAGCCAAAGCCCAAGTCGCGGACGCGTCCCATCTCCGCCGCCCAGTCGAAGGCGCGCGCGGCGATCGCGGCCGCGACGGGTCGGCTAACGCCTTCGACCTTTGCGAGTTGTTCGGCCGGTGCGCCAAGCGCGACCGAAAGGTCGCCGCCGAAGGCTTCGCGTAGTCGCCTTACGGTGACCGGGCCGACGCCCTTGAGTCCGTTGAGTAGGACGCGTTGCGCGAGTGGGTCGGTCGGGATTGGGAGCATCCCGCCAGCCAGCCAGTCGGTCTCAGCCTCGCAACACTGGGGACAACCCAGCGAGAAGGTCGGTGGTTCTCACCGCTTCCTCCCCTTGGGTTTCCTTCAGCCAGTCGGCGGCGCGCGCGTGCCAGGTGGCCGCTAGGACGACGGCATCGAAAGGCGTCAGCCCAAGTTCTTGGCGCCGGGACAGCACCGAGGCTACGACACCCGCGAGCAGGTCGCCCGAGCCGCCGCGCGCCAGCACCGGGCCACCGAAAGGAATATGGATTACCCGGAGTCCGTCGGTGACGCAGGTCAGCGGACCTTTGAGTACAACAATGGTCTTCGTCTTGCGCGCGTAGGCACGGGCCGCGGCCACGGAGGCGATCCGGCCACTGAGACGTTTGAACTCGCCGGCGTGGGGGAGGAGGACGCGAATCTTACTTTGCTTTGATGCCGCGATCACCGGTGGGCGAAGGGCATCAGCGTCGAGGACGAGGGCGGCGGAGCAACGCGTGGCGACCGCGCTGATCAGCTTCGCGGCTTTCTCGCCCATGCCGGAGCCGATGAGGAGCGTGTCCTTATCCGCAACTAAGGTGCGAAGCGCTTTGAGATTGGCCGCGGCAATCGACCCGTCGCGTCCGGTATGCAGGCCGCGCCACATCGCTTCGGGATACGCGACGGCCGCCTTCGTGCGGACCGATTCCGGCAGGCAGGTCGTTACCAGCGCCGCCCCTGAGCGTAAGGCGGCGGCGGTGTTCATGAGAACCGCGCCGGGCATGCGGTCGGAGCCGCCAACGATAAGTAGCCGACCTTGGTGGCGTTTATCGCTCCGCGCGCGGCGCGGCCGGCGGAGCGGAGTCAGGGAGGTCTCGGTGACGCAGGCTTCTTCGGTCTCGCCGAGGGGAAGGCCGATGTCGATCACCCGGAGCCGGCCGATGAAGCGGGCGGATTTCGGTGAGAGCAGCGGGCGCTTCAGGCAGCCGATTGAAACCGTCAGGTCGGCGCGGAAGGCGGGACCGGTGGAATCGTCGCCGAGTCCGCTCGGAAGGTCGACCGCGATACGCAGGCCGCGGAGCGCATCGGTCGTCCGGAGGATTGAGCGGAGCCCGCGTGAGAGGGGTGCGCGGAAACCTTGGCCAAGAATCCCGTCGAAGATCAGGCAGAACTCATGCTCGGCGAGACGTTTGAGGCTCGCCGCGGCGGCGATACCGATGCGGACGCCGCTCTTGCGGGCCGACCAAGCGCGCTGCGCCTGGGCGCAGGCCGGGCCGCCTTCGGCGAAGACCGCGACAATCTCCGTGCCGCGTCGGGCGCAATGCAGCGCAGCAAGGAAGGCGTCGGCGCCGTTGTTGCCTTTACCGGCGAGGACCAGGATGCGGGTTGGCTTACGGCCGAGCAGTGCGACGGCTTCGTCGGCGACCCCGCGGGCGGCGCGATTCATCAACTTCCAAGAGAGCGCCGTATCTCCCGCAATGAACGCCGCTTCGGCGGCCGCGGCTTCCGCGCAGGAGAGAACCGGCAGGCGGGCGTTGGCGCTCATGACGTCAGCGCACCAAGACCGCGAAAGCCTGGGCGAGTGTGTCGGTATGGGTGAGAGAAACCAACAGGCGGGCGGCGCCGCGGGCGGCGATGAGGGCGCGCGCCTTGTCATCGAGTTCGACGATGGGTTCGCCCTCGGGGCCGTTGAGCACGCTGACGCTGGTCAGCGAGAGCTCCGCACCGAGGCCGGTGCCGAAGGCCTTGCTCGCGGCTTCCTTGGCGGCGAAGCGGGCGGCGAGGGATGGATAAGGGTCGGCTTTCGCGAGGCAGAGTTTCTGCTCGGCCGGTGTGAAGACCTTGTCGAGGAAGGCGGCGCCATGTTTCGCATGCGCTGAGCGGATGCGGTCGACCTCCGTGAGATCCACGCCGACGCCGAGTACGTTGCCGCCTTCGAGGTTCATGCCTTCTTCGTCAGATGGCTCTTCATCTCGGCGACGGCGCCGCGGATGCCGGTAAAGAGCGCGCGGGCGACGATGGAGTGGCCGATGTTGAGTTCGTGCAGGTGCGGCAACGTCAGGATCGCCCGAATGTTATCGTAGTTGATGCCATGGCCAGCGTTCACGATGAGACCGAGACGATGGGCCTGTTCGCAGGCGACGCCCAGGCGCGTGAGCTCGGCTTCAGCGGCCGGGGATTTCCAAGCGTTGGCGAAAGCGCCTGTGTGGAGTTCGATGACTGGCGCACCGACGGCGACGGCGGCTTCGATTTGCGGCGCATCGGGTCCGATGAAGAGCGAGACTTCGATGCCGGCTGCCTTCAGGGCTTGGGTCGTCTCGCGGACGCGGGCGAGCTGGCCAGCGACGTCGAGTCCGCCTTCGGTCGTGACCTCTTCGCGCGATTCGGGGACGAGGCAGACGGCGGCGGGACGAAGCTGGAGGGCGAAGGCGGTCATCGCCGGTGTGCATGCCATCTCGAGATTGAGACGGATGCCCGGGATCGCGGCGATGGCATGGACGTCAGCGTCCTGGATATGGCGGCGATCTTCACGCAGGTGGAGCGTGATACCGTCGGCACCGCCGACGAGGGCTTCGCGGGTGAAGGCCAGGACGTCCGGCTCGGCGTGCGGGGATTGGTGCGCACCGCGGTAACGCGCCTGACGGAGCGTTGCGGCGTGGTCGATGTTGACGCCAAGGAGGAGAGGACGGGAGGACATCAGGCTTCGGTCTGAATCAATACCTGTCCGTGGGCCTTGGTCAAAGGGAACCGCAATCCGAGGGACCTTAAACCAAGGGCTTTTTGATAAGGCCGCGTTCGAGCGTGAGCCGCAGCGAAGGGGCGGTCGGCGACTTCTTCTGCTTCGCGAGGGATTCGGGGTCGCCCGCATGGACGAGTTCGCCGCCAGCATTACCGCCTTCGGGGCCGATTTCGAGGACCCAGTCCGCTTCGGCGATCACGTCAGGGTGATGTTCGATCACAACGACCGTATGACCTTGGTCGACGAGCGCATGCAGTAGCTCGATGAGACGCCGGCAGTCCGACTGGTGGAGACCGATGGTCGGCTCTTCTAGGATGTAGAGGTTCGGGCGGATTTCGCCGCGTGAGCGTTCGCGGAAGGTCGGGAGGCCTTGGGCGAGTTCGCTGACGAGCTTGAGGCGCTGAGCTTCGCCGCCCGAAAGGGTGGGACTGCTCTGTCCGAGCGTCAGGTAGCCTAGGCCGGTCTTCACCATCAGTCCGCAGAGGTCGCCCAGTTTGGCGTCGAAGGAAAGGAAGGCAGCTGCTTCCTCGAACGTCATCGCGAGGAGGTCCGCGGCGGACTTGCCGTTCCAGCGAATCGCCTTGGCAGCGGAACCGTAGCGCGTGCCGGCGCATTCTTCGCACGGCACATAAGTGTCCGGCAGGAAGCTCATCTCGAGCTTGATGCGGCCAGCACCAGAACAGGCTTCGCATCGTCCACCGGAAGTGTTGAACGAGAAGAAGCCGGCGCCATGTCCGCGGATGGCCGCTTCGGGCAGCGACGCAAGTCGCTCGCGGATGAGGTCCCAGGCGCCGATATAGGTCGCCGGGGTCGAGCGCGGCGTTTTACCGATGGGTTCTTGGTCGACGACGACCAACTGGCGGAAGCCTTTGAGTCCCGAGAGTGTGGTGAAGGCCGGCTTACCTTGATGGGAGACGACAGCCATCGCTTCTTTGCCCGTGAGGCCATCCTTCTTCTTGGCGACGGCCGCGCGGATCGCGGGCGCCAGCAGGTCGGTGACGAGTGTGGATTTGCCGGCGCCCGAGACGCCGCAGACGACGGTAAGGCGGCCGACGGGAATCTGGACGTCGAAGCCCTTGAGGTTACGCAGGGCGGCGTTCTTTAGGCGGACCCATTCCGCGGGCGCACCCTTGCCGGCGATCGGACGTCGGGCGCCGCGGAGCGGATGA
The DNA here is from genome assembly GCA_947465345.1 of Opitutia bacterium. The sequence continues at coordinate 20,485 of CANHZL010000007.1, forward strand.
GGGATGGCTTCTTTAAGGAAGCGGCCCGTGACGGAGTCGGCGCGCTTCTCGAGCGCAGCGGCCGTGCCTTGCGCGACGATCGTGCCGCCGTGGACGCCGGCGCCCGGGCCCATGTCGATCACCAAGTCGGCAGCGCGCATGGTGTCTTCGTCGTGTTCGACGACGAGGACCGTGTTGCCGCGGTCGCGGAGATCCTTGAGCGATCCGATGAGGCGGTCGTTGTCGCGCGGGTGCAGGCCGATACTCGGTTCGTCGAGCACATAGAGTGCTCCGGAAAGCGTGGAGCCTAGCTGCGCCGCGAGGCGGATGCGCTGGGCTTCACCGCCGGAGAGTGTGTCGGCCCCGCGGTCAAGGGCGAGGTAGCCGAGCCCGACGGAATCGAGGAAGCGGAGGCGGGCGCCAATTTCGGGTAGCAGCGCGCCCACGATGGCTTTCTCACGAGCCTCAAGCTTAAGCCCGGATAGGAAAGCGAGCGATTCGTCAGGTTGCAGGCGGAGTAGGCCGGGCAGCGAGAGCGAGCGGCCTTTCGGCCCGGCAAGCTTCACCGAGCGGCCGATGGGGCCGAGACGTTCACCGTGGCACGTCGGGCAGACATCTTCACCGACGCGATCCGCGATGGCGTTCTCGTTGATGGACTCTTCTTCGTCGGAGGAGAAGGTCTTCACTTCCAGTCCGTGGCCGCGGCAATCAGGGCACCATCCGCGCGGTGAGTTCCAGGAGAGGTGCTTCGGGTCGACTTCGGGGAATGATTCGCCTGTGGCCGGATCGCTGCGTGACATCGAGAGGTAGGCGAGTTGATGGCCGTCGGCGCTAAGCAGGACGCACGCGTTCTTGCCGGAGGCTAGCGCCTGGCGGACGAGTGTGCGGAGTGCCTTCTCGCCGGATTCCTCAGTCTCGTCGGGCAGGACGATCAACCCGTCGGCGCGAATCTCGCCGAAGACTGCGTCGACGTCGTGTTCGGAATAACGGTCGAGACCTTCGAAGCCATCGACCTTGAGCATCTTACCGTCGCAACGGAGGAGTCGGAGGCCCTTGGTCTCGGCCCATTCGGCCAGCGGCCGATGGTGGCCCTTCCGGGACCGGACGAGAGGAGCCGCGACGAGGAGCGAGCCTTTCTTCAGCGACTTCGCCTTCTTAGCGACGAGCCGGACGACCGCATCTTCGGTCATCTCTTCTAGCGGCTCGCCGGTGGTCGGGCTGTGCAACACACCGGCGCGGGCGAAGAGCACGCGGAGGTACTGGGCCACTTCGGTGACCGTCGCCACGGTGGACTTCGCGGAACCGCGGGTCACGCGTTGTTCGATGGCGACCGTGGGCGGTAGGCCCGTGAGTGAATCGATATCGGGCTTCGGAAGCTGTTCGACGAACTGGCGCGCGTAGGCTGAGACGCATTCTAGGAAACGGCGTTGGCCTTCGGCGAAGAGGATATCGAACGCGAGGGATGATTTACCCGAGCCCGAGACGCCGGTCATCACCGTGAGCGAGCCGTGCGGAATCTCGAGCGAGACATCCTTCAGGTTATGTTCGCGCGCGCCGCGTAAGGAGATGGAGGTCGGGCGCGGCTTGCTCGCCGTCGTCGATGTGGAGGCAAAAGCGTCGTCGCCTTGGGCAAGGAAGCGTCCCGTGACCGTGCCGGCTTGGGCGACTTTGGCGGGCGTGCCCTCGGCGACCAGATGGCCGCCAGCGGGTCCGGCTTCGGGGCCCATCTCGAGGAGCCAGTCACAGGATTTCAGCACGTCGAGGTGGTGCTCTACTACAATCAACGAATGGCCGGCTTCCGTGAGGCGATGCAGTAGGCCGATCAGGCGCGACACGTCTTCGCGGTGCAGCCCCGTGGTGGGTTCGTCGAGCAGCAGGAGGGCGCCAGGCTTGCGCGTATCGATCTTGGAAAGGTAGCGGACGAGCTTGAGGCGTTGGGCTTCACCGCCGGAAAGCGTCGTGAGCGGCTGACCCATCGAGAGGTAGCCGAGGCCGACTTCTTCAAGGCAGGCAAGCTGGGCGGAGGCCGGGGTGCGTTCGCCGAGGAACTGCCGGGCCTCAGTGACCGACATCGCGAGCAGGTCGCCGACGGACTTTCCGTCGTAATGGAAGCTCAGCACCTCGTCGCGGAAGCGCTTGCCGTTACAGGACGGGCAGGGGAGGGCGACGTCGGAGACGAACTGCATCTCCACCGTCTCCCAGCCCGCGCCGCCGCAGCGTTCGCAGCGGCCTTCGCCGGCGTTGAAGGAGAAGTGCGAGGGCGTGAGGCCGGCGGCTTTCGCTTCGGCGGAGTTACCGAGCAGCGTGCGGATTGCGTCCCAGGCGCCGACATAGAGCGCGGGGTTGGAGCGTGGCGTGCGTGTCGCAGGAGATTGGTCAATGAGCGCAACCTCAGCCGGTTCCTTGTCGAACTTCACCCATTTCAATTCCTTGGCTTCGTCGCCTGATTCTGGATCGCGTCGGCCGATGACCTGATGAAGCAACGTTGATTTGCCAGAGCCCGAGACACCGCAGAGGCCGACCAGCCGGCCGAGCGGGATCGTGCAGGCGAAGTCGTGTAGGTTGTTGACCGTCGCACCGCTGACGCGGAGGCGGGGCGTCGTGTCACCAACCGGACGTGGAGCACGCGTCTCCGAGACGCGTCGGCCGGAAAGCCAATTGCCGGTGGCGGAATCTTTGACCTTAAGGATCCCCTTCGGGACGCCTTGGTAGAGAAGATGACCGCCTTCGGCGCCGGGGCGTGGGCCGATCTCGATGAGCCAGTCGGCGGCGCGCATGACGGATTCGTCATGCTCGACGACAACCACCGTGTTACCTTGGTCGACGAGGCTGCGGAGGATACCGACCATGCGTGAGAGATCGCGGGCGTGCATGCCGACGCTCGGCTCGTCGAGGACGAAGACCGTGTCCGCGAGGCAAGCGCCGAGGCAGGAGGTGAGGTTGACGCGCTGGACTTCGCCGCCCGAGAGCGTGCGGGACAGTCGGTCGAGGGCGAGGTAGCCGAGGCCGACCGCCTCGAGGTAGCCGAGTCGGGCGAGAATGGCTTCGAGCGCGTGGTCGGCCGGATGGCGCGAATCCTTCGGTGCGAGAGGCGCGAGCAGCGTGCGGAGGTCAGAGACCGGCGAAGCGTAGAGTTCCGGCAGGGACTTGCCCTGCCAGCGCCAGAAGAGCGACTCCTCGCGGAAGCGTCGGCCGTGGCATTTCGGGCAGGACTCGTAGGCGCGCCAGCGGGAAAGAAAGACGCGCACGTGCATCTTGTAGGTCGTTCCTTCCAGCCAGCGGAAGAAGCCGCGGATGCCGTACCATTTCGAATCGTATTCGCCCTGCACGTAGCTCGGCTCGCCGTTCTCGACGAACTTGCGGTGCGCGGCGGAAAGTTTCTTCCACGGTACGTCGAGCGGGATGGCAGCCTTGCGGCAGGCGCGCACGAGGTCCTTCTGTGATTCGCCGTAGACATTACCTTGGAAGGGCGCGATCGCGCCTTCGGCGAGCGTCAAGGCCGGGTTCGGGATAATCTTGTTCCAGTCGAGTCCGATGACGCGTCCGAAGCCTCGGCACTCAGGGCAGGCGCCCACGGGCGAGTTGAAGGAGAAGAGCGCGGGTGAGGCTGGACGGAACTTACGTCCATCGACGGGCGACTCGAGAGCTTCACTGTAGCGGGAGAGCTCGTTGCCCTGGTCGTCGAGCAGGCGCAGCCGCGACCCGCCAAGACGGAAGGCCGCCAGCGCCGCCTCATGGAAGCGCGAGGCCTGGTCGGCCGCGACCGTCACGCGATCTTGGATGACGAGTAGTTCGGTCGCGTTGGCCGGGATTTCGTCTTCCGTTAGGCGGATGCGCTGGCCCGAGGCGAACGCGCGGCTAAAGCCTGCCTTCGAGAATTCTTCCGCGATGGTCTTCCATCCCAGCGTCTCCGGTTTCGAGACCGCGAACGCGAGCGAGAGCGACTTTCCGGGAAAACGGGTGAGGGAATCGAGCCAAGCGGCGTCGGGTCCGCGCGGGACGATGACCTGGCCGCTGGCCGGGTCGACGAGGTCCGCTCGGTGGGCAAACCAGACTTTAAACCAGTCGCAGAGCTCCGTCATCGTGCCGACTGTCGAGCGCGAGGTGCGGACCGCGTTGCCTTGCTTGATCGCGACGGACGGACGGACGTTCTCCGCGGAGTCGAGGGCCGGCGACGGGAGTAGTTCGAGGAATTGGCGGACGTAGGGGCTGAACGTCTCAACGTAGCGGCGTTGTCCTTCAGCGTGCAAGGTGTCGAAGACCAGCGAGGACTTGCCGGCGCCGCTAAGGCCCGTGACCACGACGAGCTTGCCGACGGGGATGTCCACGTCGAAGCCCTTCAGGTTATTCTGGCGGACGCCGCGGAGGCGGATGGCGTCTGGTCGGGGGGCGGACATCGGACCCTCCATCGGACACGAAACCGTCCGCTTGGCAAACCTGCTAACGTACTCGGCAGCGAATCACGCCCTGTGGGGTGGCGACCGCCTTAACTTTAATATCATGCGTCTCGTCGGGGAGGCGCGACACCAGCTGGAAGGCGTGGGCGTGGCCGAGCAGGAAGGTCTTGCGGGGCGGCTTCGCCAGCAGGCGATCGTAGAAGCCGCCGCCAAACCCGAGCCGTCGGCCCGTGCCGTCGAAGCCGAGGCCGGGCAGGAGAATCAGGCCGGCGTCGGCTAGTGCCGCGACCGGGGCGGTGGGCTTAGGCTCGCGGATACCGAGGCGAGAGGGCTGGAGCGCGGCAAGGTCGGTGACCTCGTGGAGGACGAGCGTCGTCTTGTTTGTCACGCGCGGGAGTAGCAGCCGTTTACCTTCGAGCAGTGCAATCACCATCAGCGCGTCCGTCGGGAGTTCGCCGCCGAAGGACGCGTAGAGGCAGACCGTCTTCGCCTGCTTCCATTCCGGGAGCTGCGTGACCAGGCGGGCGGTGGCGTCGCCCGCGACCTGCAGTTCGCGGGGTGTCAGGGCCGTGCGGCGGGCCTTGAGTTCCGTGCGAAGGCGGTCCTTGTCGGCGCGCGCATCCATGGCCTCAGAAAATCCGGTTCAGCGTCAGAGTCAACAGGACGACGGGCAGGTAGAGGATCGAGGCGAGGAAGAGGGGCTTGGCGACTTCGGCCCGGCGTTGCGGCAAGGCGAATTCGAGCGTTAGCTTGAAGAACCAGGCGCCGGCCAGGAAGGAGACCCAAAGGAAAGGGCTGGCCCAGCCTTTGAGCGAGGCCGTGCACGCGGGTTCAAAGAACGTGCGGACGATTTCGCCTGCCACGACAATCATCGGTAGGATGAAGGCCAACGCCCAGACCGAGGCCGAACGGCCAGAAGGGTCGCTGACTGTGACGATCTTGAAGCCGCCGCGGGCGTAGTCTTCGCGCCAGAGGAAGGCTAGGGCCATGAAGTGCGGAATCTGCCAAAAGAATAGCAGCGCGAAGAGCAGCCAGCCCATGCGGTCGATGTGCGGCACGCCGCTTTGGCCGAGCTTGGCGGCGGTGCCGATGATCGGCGGAATCGCGCCGGGGAGGGAGCCAACCAGTGTGCACCAGGAAGTCATCGACTTCAGCGGCGTGTAAAAGAATAGGTAGGAGGCCGCCGTGGCGGCCGTGAGCGCGCCGGCGAGCGGGTTGGCCCCGTTCCAAACCAGCACCACGCCGAGCGAGAGCAGCAGCATGCCGAAGAGTAGGGCCGCGCCGGGGTGGATGATGCCAGCAGGGATGGGTCGGTTGCGGGTGCGTTCCATCTTCGCGTCCGGTTCGCTATCCCACCACATGTTGATCGCGCCGCAGCCGCCGGCGGCGAGGGCCGTGCCGATCGCGAGCGAGACGAGCACCTTGGGGTTGGTGGCCAGACTGGGTTCGCTGCAGAAGTAGCCGGCGAGCGCCGTCAGGACGGAAAGGAACGATAACCGGGGCTTGGTCAGCTCCCAGTAGGCGGCAGGCACGGATCCGGCGCGTTCGCTCATCGGTCTTGTCGTGGCGGTTTTGCGCGACGGGTTAAAGGTAAATCAGTCGCCACGACTCAGGCTACAGGCTCCACTGTGGAACGTCGGGCCAGCATCACGGCGGCGCAAAGTGAGGAGAATAGGGCTGCGCCGATGACGAGGTGCACCGTGCGGACATGCGGATTGTCGTAAAGACGGATACTCAGGATGCCGAGCAGGACTTGTAGGAAGACCAGCACGACCAAGGACGCCCAGCGGAGAAGAGGGAACCCGTGGCGGGCTAACTGAAAGGCAAAGACGAGCACCGAGGCGCCAGCGAGGAGTGCGCCCCCGCGGTGCAGGAGGTTGACCCACCAGGCGACCCCGGTGCCGATCGCAGGAACGAAGAGGGCGTCGGCTGGCGAGGCGACCCAGAGCGTGAAGTGGCCTTGGCGCATCACCGCGCCGATGACGATGACTGATAGCACCAGTAATGCGGCGAGCGCACCAAGGTGGAAGAGCGAACGCGGGGCCGAGCGGCGGGCCTGCTGCCAGGCGACGGTGTGGGCGAGGGCGACGAAGGCGAGGAGCGCGAGCGTGAGCTGGGCATTGACCGCATGGCCGACGGCGAAGGCCGCTGCTTTGAAGTTGCCGTCGCCGCCGATGTTGAGGCGGTCGAGGAGCACGCGCAGGCCGCCGAGTAGGCCTTGGAGGACGACGAGTCCGACGAGCGCATAGGCGGCGAGCCGGACGCCGCGCCTGGTTTCGCGGAGGGCATGGGCGATCGCGATTGCGATACAAAGTAGGCCGAGCCCGGTCGCGGCGAGTCGATGGGAGTGTTCCGCGAATTTATCGATCTCCGTCAGCCAGCCCGGGGGATTGACCGAGCCATTGGAGAGGGGCCAGTCAAGGAAGGCCATCCCAGCGCGGATGCTTGTGGTGAAGCCGCCGGCTTGGAGCACGAGCACGGACCAGCCGAGCGTGAACAGGCACAGTCCGAACAGGCGTCGGTCAGGTGCGGAGGTTTCCGGCTGGCTCATGGCGTTATCTCATCCGCCTTCGTTGCCGGCGCAAATCCCAACCAATCATATCTCAGGAGTTAAGCCCCGCCAATGGGGCTTATCAGGAACGGGCTGCCGCCTGGCCGAAGGCACGGATCTTGCCGACCAAGTTCGTGAGGCCGTTGCGACGATTTGGCGAAAGGTGCTGCGTGATGCCGACCGCGGAAAGGAAGTCCGCGTCGGTGTCGGCGACTTCCTGCGCCGGCGCGCCGTCGTAGAATTCGCAGACCAGGCTCGCGACGCCTTTGGTGATGAGGGAATCCGCGTCGCAACGGAAGTGGCATAAGCCGGCTTCAAGCGAGGGCACTAGCCAGAGGTTAGAAGTGCAGCCTTCAATCAGGAATGCGTCGAGCTTCAGGTCGGCCGGCAGGGCTGGTGCGGCCTTGGCGCGATCAATCACGTATTGAAAGCGTTCGTGGTGGTCGGCGAAAGGCTCGAGCTCCGCGATGAGCTCGTCGCGTCGGCGGGATAGAATCATCGGGCGATCAGCGGCCGGAAAGTGCCTCGGGGTCGAGGTTGCTCCGGATCAGCGGGGTGAGCGCGGCTTCGAGCTTACGCTGCCGTTCGAGGGGTAGCTTCGATTCGGTGCGCAGCCAAGAGACAGCTTCCTGCCAGATGGCGGGCGACGGGCGGCGCATCGCGAGGAGCATATCGAGTTCATCGGCGACCGATTTGCGCGTGCCATAGATATCGGTCTGGCCGGCCAGGATACGGGCCGAGATATAATCAGCGCGTAGTTGAGAATAACGGGGGTAGAGTGCGACGCCGGCCTCGAGCACGCGCACCGCCGATTCGCCGGCGCGAATGGAACGGAGGTGACGGCCGACGGAGCGATAGGCTTCGGGGCCGAGGTTCTTAGCCTTGAGGAATTCCGTGAGGTAGCGGTCGCCGATATCACGGTCGCGCTTAGCGATCACCGCGTCCGGTTTCTGGCGCGCGTGGTAAGCGATGGCGATGAGCGCCTGCACAATCGGCTCGTTCGATTTGAAGAACGCCCGGTCAGCGGCGACGATCTGTTGGTGTTGCACGATCACCTGGCCGGGTTCGGGGCCGTTGAGGATCGCTTCGAGGTGGAGGGCGGCGAAGGTCGCGCGCTCCAGTCCGTGTTGCGCCGCGGAATTGGCGAGTGCTCCGGTGAGTTCGGCGTAGCCTTTCTCTGCGGCGAAGTTGGCCAGCGCGATCATCGGGGCCGAGTTACCCGCGTAGTTCGTGAAGATGAGGCGAAGCTCCTTATCGAAATCATCCTTCAGACCTAGTCGGTCGAGGAGCTGCAATTTCTGGATGTGGGGGAAGGGGGCTTTTTCGTCCGCCGAAATCCTTTCCTGGGTCACGGCCAAAGCCAACTTATGGTGGCCGAGCAGGATGTGGAAGCGGGCCAGCTGGGACAGCACCGCATCGCGACCAGCTCCCTTGAAGGAGGAAGTCTTGGACTCGAGGAGCCCGATTGATTCCTGCGTCTTGCCTCCCTCGAACAGCGCGCGAGCCTTAAGCAAAAGGCCATTAGGCTTAGAGTCTAAGTTATTGGAAGAGATGATGTTAACTGCATCCGGATACTTTCCGATCCAATACAAGGAGGTCGCCGCCGACAGGGCGAGCGACTCGCGCATGTAGGTGGGAATATTCTTCGTCTCACGGATGAGCTGCAGGCTTTGGTCGATAACCTCTTGGTCGCGTTCCCGGGCTTGGAGGAGTTGGAAATATCGCTCCAAATAGTCCTTGGTGAGAGGGTCGTCTACGGGCAGGAACTCCAACCCGTGTTTGAGGGTCTGGATCGCGTCATCGGTACGGCCAGCTATTGAGTGTAAGAAGTTGGCATAGAATAACTTAGACTTGGCATTGCCCGGGTTGCATCGGACCGCTACCTGAATGAGGCGCAGCGCATCAGCCATCTGCCCGGCGTCCTGAGCCGCCATGGCCTGGGTCGTGAAGAAATCGGCGAGTTGATAGAGGTGCTCTTGGCGGATTTGGGCCGCCTTTTCAGGTTGATCCTCGAGTTTGGCCAAGGTCAGACGGATCAGCTGCAGTAGGGCCTTATCCTTGATGAGGTCGGCCTTGATGTAGGTTTGGCGGGCATAACTCAGAATGGCCTCTTTTTCCTTAAGTTGGGGCAATCCGGCTAAAATGATAATTTCCGCATCGGCCTCGGCGGCCGGATTGGCGGCTTCGGCGGTCTTGGGGGCTGCTAAGGCAGGGGCAGGCACTTGGGCTGAGCACGTAAGGCAGGTCATCCCAAGGAGGAAGGCGAAGGTCAGGCGGTTGGGCAGCATGGGAGGGGTTTGGAGTAATGGCAGGGGCGTTGGAATTGTCCCGACAAAAAAGCCGGAGGGGGGTCTGGCTGGGGAGGGGAGTAAAGAAACCTTAAAACCTAAGCACTTTCCTCTTGCATGAGGGGCTCCCACCCCTATGCCCAAACACTCTTTTCCCAATTTACCGAGGTCCATGCCTACCATCAACCAGCTCGTCCGTAAACCGCGTGTCCAACCCAAGGCCAAGTCGAAGTCGCCTGCCTTGAACAACTCGCCCTTCCGCCGCGGCGTCTGCGTGCAGGTTATGATCCGTACGCCGAAGAAGCCGAACTCGGCTCAGCGTAAGGTCGCCAAGGTGCGCCTGACCAACGGTCAGGAAGTCATCTCCTACATTCCCGACGAAGGCCATAAGCTCCAGGAGCACTCCGTGGTCCTCGTTCGTGGCGGTCGCGTAAAGGATCTCCCTGGCGTGCGCTACCACATCGTCCGCGGCCCCCTCGACTGCTCCGGCGTCGAGAAGCGTCGTCGCTCGCGTTCCAAGTACGGCGTTAAGCGCCCGAAGGAAAAGAAGGCCTAATCCGTTTCCGCACCCAACTCCCTTAGATCATGTCTCGTCGTCGCAAAGCAGCCAAGCGCGCCCATCTCCCGGACGCCCGTTACGGCTCCCCCCTCATCAGCCAGCTCATCAATGTCGTGATGAAGTCCGGCAAGAAGTCCATCGCCCAGACCATCGTCTACGGTGCGATCGAGAAGGTCAGCGAAAAGCTGATGAAGGGCAATCCCGTCGAGCTGATGCTCGGCGCCCTCGAGAACTGCCGCCCGAAGCTCGAAGTGAAGAGCCGCCGCGTCGGTGGCGCCACCTACCAGGTCCCGGTCGAAGTCTCTCCCGAGCGCCAGAACAGCATCGCGCTGCGCTGGGTCGCTGCTGCCGCCGCCGGCCGCAAGGGCACCACGATGTCCGAAGCCCTCGCCGCCGAACTCGTCGACGCTTACAATAACACCGGCAACGTGGTGAAGAAGCGCGAAGAGACGCACAAGATGGCTCAGGCCAATCGTGCCTTCGCTCACCTCAAGTGGTAATCAGCAGGTAACTTCAGCAGTCCTTCAACGGTTCCGACCATGGCCAAACTTTCCGAATTCAATTCCCCATCCCGCGCGTTCCCTCTCGAGCACACGCGTAACATCGGCATCGCCGCGCACATCGACGCCGGCAAGACGACCACGACGGAGCGCATCCTCTTCTACACCGGCGTGGTGCACAAGATGGGCGAAGTGCATGATGGCACCGCCACCACCGACTGGATGGAACAGGAACGCGAGCGTGGCATTACGATCACCGCGGCCGCTATCTCCGCCGGCTGGAAGACCAAGGAAGGCCATTTCGCGAACATCGACCATCGCATTAACATCATCGACACCCCCGGCCACGTGGACTTCACGGCCGAGGTGGAGCGCTCGCTCCGCGTTCTTGACGGCGCCGTCGCCGTCTTCTGCGCCGTCGCCGGCGTCCAGCCCCAGTCCGAGACCGTCTGGCGCCAGATGAACAAGTACGGCGTCCCGCGCGTCGCCTTCGTTAACAAGATGGACCGCACCGGAGCCGACTTCTTCGGTGCCGTCGACGACATCCGCGAGAAGCTTAAGGGCAACGCCCACCCCCTCTTCATCCCGATCGGACAGGGCGAAGACTTCAAGGGCATGATCGACCTGATCAAGAACACCGCCTACCTTTACGACGAAACCGATCCGAAGGGGATGAAGTTCGACGTGATCGAAATCCCGGAGAAACAGAAGGAAGAAGCCAAGCTCTGGCGCACCAAGCTCATCGAAGGTCTCGCCGACTTCGACGACGTTCTCGCTTCGAAGTACCTCGACGGCCAGGAAGTGACCATCGAAGAGATGCGCACCGGCATCCGTAAGGCCACCCTCTCGCTCAACTTCATCGGCGTCATCCCCGGTTCCGCTTTCAAGAACAAGGGAGTCCAGATGCTCCTCGACTGCGTCGTCGACTTCCTCCCTTCCCCGATCGACATGCGCCCCCAGAAGGCGTTCATCGACGACGGCGACAAGGAGATCACCATCGGCCCCGACGACAAGGCCAAGGTCACCGGCCTCTGCTTCAAGCTGTGGTCCGACCCGCACGTCGGCCAGCTGGTCTTCTACCGCGTGTACCGCGGCCAGCTCAAGAAGGGCGAAGCCCTCTATAATCCTCGCACCCGCAAGAACGAGCGCATCTCGCGTATCGTGCTCCTGCGCGCGATGGACCGCGAAGAAATCGACGTCGCCTACTCCGGCGACATCTGTGCGATCATCGGCCCGAAGGATATCGCCACCGGCGACACCCTCACCGCCGAAGACGACCTGATTCTCGAGAAGACCACCTTCGCCGAGCCCGTCATCTCGATGTCCATCGAGCCCAACTCCAAGGGTGACCAGGAGCGTCTCTCCATCGGCCTGCAGCGTCTTGCCCAGGAAGATCCGACCTTCCGCGTCACCTCCAATCCTGAGACGGGCCAGACCCTCATCTCCGGCATGGGTGAGCTTCACCTCGAAATCATCGTCGACCGCCTCAAGCGCGAGTTCAAGGTCGAGGCCAAGTCTGGCAAGCCCCAGATTTCCTACCGCGAAACCATCAATCTCGCCTCTGAAGGCGTGGGTAAGTTCATCCGCCAGTCGGGTGGCCGCGGCCAGTACGGTCACGTCGAGATCAAGCTCGAACCCAACCCGCCCGCCACGCGCGTCGCCGGTGAGAAGGGTGAAGAAGTCGTCAACGAAATCGTCGGCGGCGTCATCCCCAAGGAATTCATCAAGCCTGCCACCGAAGGCATCCTCGAAGCCGCCAACAACGGCACCGTCGCCGGTTACCCGGTGATCAACTTCAAGGCCCGCATCGTCTTCGGTTCCTTCCACGAAGTGGACTCGAACGAAATGGCCTTCAAGATGGCCGGTATCTTCGCCTTCAAGGAAGCCATGAAGGATGCCAAGCCGATCCTCCTCGAGCCGATCATGAAGGTCGAAGTCGTCACCCCGGAAGAATACCAGGGCGACATCATGGGTGACCTTAACCGCCGCCGCGGACAGATCCAGGGCATGGAAACCAAAGCTGGCCTGTGCAATATCGAGGCCCGCGTCCCGCTGGCCGAAATGTTCGGTTACTCCACGGACGTCCGCTCCCTCTCCAAGGGCCGTGCTTCTTACTCCATGGAGCCCGCCAACTACGAGCAGGTCCCGGCTCAGATCCTCAAGCAGGTCGTCGAGACCTCCTCGCGCGCCCCGGCCCGCACCTAAACTCACCCCTAAACACCCTTCCCGATGGCCCGCACCAAAATCCGCATCAAGCTCAAGGGCTTCGACTACCGCATGGTCGACCAGTCCGCCAATGAGATCGTCGACACCGCCAAGCGCACTGGAGCCCGCGTCACCGGTCCCGTGCCCCTGCCGACCGATATCTCCCGTCTTACCGTCAACCGTTCCCCCCACGTCGACAAGAAGTCGATGGACCAGTTCGAGATCCGTACGCACAAGCGCCTGATCGAGATTATGGAGCCTAACGCCCAGACCGTGGACGAACTGAAAAAGCTCAACCTGCCTTCTGGGGTTGACATCAACATCGTAGTCTAACTCTTCAACCCTCCACCTTAACCTCCAACCCAACGCAGGACGTCCAAGCCCCTCTATCAGGACCAAGATTCCGCAAGGAATCCTAAGCCTAATGCAGGTCAGCAATGACCAAACGGCGGAAACGCCACCTGCCTCTTAGAAAA
>CANHZL010000008.1 GCA_947465345.1 Opitutia bacterium
CCTGGGCCGCGTCGAGCTTCAGCGTGTGCATCGCCACCTTCTTTGGCTCGTCGTCGGAGTCCTGCTTTGCCTTTCGTGCCATGAGTCCCAAGGTCTACCCGAGTTGGCCTCCGAATCCAGCCCCATCCATGCCCGCCGCGAAACCCGCCCGTAATCCCCGCATCCCCGCGATGCGCCGGGCGCTTTTGGCCTGGTTCGCCCGGAACCGCCGCCCAATGCCGTGGCGGGAGAAAGTCTCGGCGTATCGGACCGTGGTGTCGGAACTGATGTGCCAGCAGACCCAGATCGCCACCGCGATCCCGTACTTTGAAAAATGGACCGCCAAGTGGCCGGACTTCAAAGACCTTGCGAAGGCCGAAGAAGCCGAGGTCCTCGCGCTGTGGGCCGGTCTCGGGTATTATTCCCGCGCGCGTAATCTCCTGAACCTCGCGAAGCAGGTCGCTGCGCTGAAGTCGCCGCCGCGGACCGCCGCCGAGTGGCGCGAGTTCAAAGGCGTTGGGCCGTATACCGCCGCCGCGATTGCCAGCATCGCCTTCGCCGAGCCGGTCGCGGTCGTCGATGGCAACGTCGTGCGCGTGCTCGCCCGACTTGACGGCGTCCGCGCGAAGCTGCGTGATGCCTCGTCAGCTGCGAAGCTCTTCGCGCCGCGGGCCGACGAGCTCGTCGACCCGAACCAACCCGGAGACTTTAACCAGGCTATGATGGAGCTTGGCGCCACCGTCTGCCGCAAGGGCGTGCCAGACTGCACGAAATGCCCCTTGGCGGAATGGTGTGAGGCGAAGAAGACCGGTGACGCCCAGGCCTTGCCGCGTTTCGTGTCCAAGGAGCGCAAGGAAGCCGTCGTCGAGCGCGCGCTCGTCTCCCGCGAAGGGAAGATCCTGCTCCGTCGCAATCCGCATCACGCCAAGCGCCTTGCCGGCATGGCGGAAATCCCCGTGCTGTCATCGCTCGGCGTCGAGCCGGCGGGTGAGCCTGCGCTCGTGCGCCGTCGCACTATCGGTACCGTCACTTACGAAGAAAAACTACACGCCCTCGAGCCCAAGGTCGCCGAGGTCCGTCGCTGGGCCAAGGACGGCGAGCTCGAATGGGTGGATGCGCGGGCGCTGGACGGAGCCGCGTTGAGCGGACCGCATCGACGCTGGCTCGGCGAGTGGCTTAGTCGAGACGATCGGCCAGCGCGCGGCAGACGGCCTTGAGGGTCGCCACGCGCGCATAGCGCTTATTGTCGCCGGAGACCACCACCCACGGGGCGTGTGGTGTGTCGGTGCGCGCAATCATATCTTCCGCCGCGCGCAGGTTATCGTCCCACTTCTTGCGGTTGCGGTAGTCTTCCTTCGTCATCTTGTGACGCTTATGCGGGGAGATTTCGCGGGCGTGGAAGCGGCGCAGCTGTTCTTCCTTCGAGATATTGATCCAGAGCTTCAGCACCACCATGCCGGTTTCGGCGAGGCGGGCTTCGAAGTCGTTGATCTCTGCGTAAGCGCGGGCCCACTCGGCGTCTTTAGCGAAGCCCTCGACGCGTTCGACCATCACGCGACCGAACCACGAGCGGTCGAAGACCGCGAGATGGCCGGGGGACGGCACCTTATTCCAGAAGCGCCAGAGGTAGTGGCGGGCCTTTTCTTCGGGCGTGGGGGCTGGCGTCGGGAAGACTTGGTAATGGGCGGCGTCGAGTTGTCCGCAGAGACGGCGGATCGCGCCGCCCTTGCCGGCGGCGTCGGGGCCTTCGAGGACCACCACCGTCGAGAGACCCTTCTGCGCGGCGAGGCGCGAGAGGCGGCCGAGGCGGACTTGGAGCTTCGCCATCTGCTGGCTGTAGCCTTTCTTATCGAGGGTCGGATGGGCGGTGGCGCTTTCGAGTAGACCGCGCGGGCGGCCGCTGGGCTTCTTCGCGGCGACCGCGGGGCGGCGGCGCGAGACCTGGCCGAGCTGCGCGGCGATGGCTAATCCGGCGTGCAGGTCGCGATGCTTCGTCTCGCCGCCTTGGATGACTTTCCACGGTAGGTTCTTGCCGCTGCCTTGGGTGCGGAGGGAGCGGGCGAGGTTATGGGCGGACTTCTTTGTCAGCAGCAGGTCCTCGGGCGTGACCACCCAGCCTTCGGCGTCAGTATCTTCGGCTTCGCGGAGGCGTTTGCGCAGAAGTTTCTCGGGTGACTCGATCCAGATCTTCACCACTGACGTGCCGTCGGCTGCGAGGAGCTCTTCGAACGTGCGGAGGGATTTCAGGCGGACGCGTAGGGCGTCGCCGGAGATTTCATCGTTGGCCGCTTGGACCGCCGTACGGGTGAGCCAGTCGCCGACCACGATCGTGAGGCGGCCCTTGGCCGGCATATCCTGCCAGTAGGGCCAGAGAAACGGATGCTTCGGGTGCGCATGGGCGGTCGGCGCGCAAATGCGCACCGTACGGGAGTCGAACCATTCCGTCAGCTGGTTGGCTAGTTCGGAGGCCGCGAGACGATCGTTGCCACCGAGGATGATCACCGCGCTCTGCTGCTTCGTAACCAGGCGTCGCTGGGCGGCCAGGAGGCGGAGGTGGAGGGCGGAGCGGGATCGCTCGAGTGCGCTGCGGGTGGCCATCGGGGCGACTATGCGGGACGCCCCCGCGGATGGGAAGCGCGATTGAGTGACAGAACCGTAACAGCTCAGCCCAGTAGCCCAGCAATATCGGCCACGTAGACCTGGCGCCCGCCGGCGTGGGCGGAGTCGAAGCAGAACTGGCGTCCGCTGCGGCTGGCCGAGGGGTGGGTGTCGCAACGCCATTCGCCCGTGTAAGCGGACGGGGCGGGGAAGGAGCCGACTGGGACGCGACGATTCGTCGGGATATGATACAGGTACGGATTCTGTGCGCGCTCCTTGCCTTGCGGGTAAGTGTCATTGAGCACCCACTCGTTATTGGTGTTCGGCAGGTAGGTGTTATGGCCGTTGGCGGGCATCGCGTCCTTGCCCACGACCGTGACCTCGTCGGACAGGTCCTTGTAGACGTAGAAGCGCTCACCATGCGACGGGTGCCAGGCGAAGGCGAAGATGTGTTGCGGGTCGCGCCAGACGAAGTGCGAGGTGCCGCCATTGGGGTCCATCACGTGGACCTTGCCGCCGTTGACGTCGATCGTCAGCGCACGCGTGCGGAAGCTACCCTTGTCTCCGGGGTTGCGCCAGCGGTGCAGGAAGAACAGACGCGTGCCGTCGGTATTGCAGAGCAGGTGGTTGAACCAATGGACGGCGCCGGGCTTAAAGGCTGCGGCCGCCGGGCCGGTGAACGGAATCTTTGCTGCGTCGGCGAGGGAGAAGAGCAGGCGTTGCTTGCCCGTGGCGACGTCCATGCGCCAGATACCGATGTCGTCGGGTGCCGGCGAAAGTTTCCAGATATCACGCTCGGCGCCGGTGGCGTAGCCGTAGCCTGGGCGGGTGACGTCGAGTCGCGCGAAGTCCGGCGCGAAGGCCGTCTGGCCGTCGGGACTGAACGTGTAGAACGGATGGGGCAGCGTGCGGGTACGGCCTGACTTCACGTCGAGGATGCGCGTCACGAACTGGCCGTCTTCGCGGTCATTCCAGGCGACGTCGCGGTCCGAGCCCGGGACCCATTGGAGCATGCAGCCTTGCTGCCAGTTCCAGGCGTTGGAGCCGCCGAGGTTGATCCAGCGGTCGCCGTCCTGCGTGTCGACCATCCCGACGCGGATCGAGTCGGCCTTCGTCGGCGAGCGGCCTTCGAAGCTCGTCTCATTCGCCAGCACAAAACGGTCGTCGGCCGAGAACAGAAATTTATCGTAGTAGCCGCGCCAGTGGAACTTCGGTCCACGGGTGATCGGGCGGATGCGGGCCGTCGCGGGCTGGGACGCGCATCCCGCGAGTGTGCCGAGGGAGGCGAGGGCGGAGAGTTTCAGGAAGTCGCGGCGGGGAAGCATCGGAGACGAGAGTAGGGAGTATCGAGTTGGGAGTATAGGCCAAGGTCGTTGGCGGGCGGAATAGGATACCCTTTCTCCAGAATACGACATGGGGTTGAGATGTGGGGTTGTGTTGGGCAGGGCGGCCATTGCCATGGCCGCCGTTCGCCGCGTGAGATGCGTAAGCAGATCGGTTCAACGGCGGGCACGCAGAGCCCGCCCTACCCAAGACATCGAGATCCCGTCACGAGGTAGGGCGGCGATTGCTATCGCCGCCGTTCGAAGCCGAAGGAGGGAGCTCCCGGGTCTTAGTTCGGTTCGATGATGATTTAGGTCCGTCCGCGAACGGACGTGATGGCGATCACGTCCCTACCTGAAGGCACGGGCTCAAATTCAAGGGGAGATCGGTAGTCGGGAGACATCGCATAATGGAAGGCCTGCTCAGCGGCCTTCGTCTTCGTCGTCGGCCGGCGGCAGGTTACCTTTGAGCAGGGCGTCGAGGGTCTTCTGCAGGAGTGCCTTCATCTCTGGGGTGGGGCACTTATCGACGGCCTTGATCTGCCAGCGAATGGCCTCTTCCTTCTTGCCCTGGAGCCAGCGGAGGCGGGCGAGCGTGTCGAGTTTATCAGCGTGCTCCTCCTTCGTGAGCTTCACTGCTTGCAGCGCGCATTTCTCGGCGAGCGGCAGGTTTCGCTTCCCCTCGAAGGACTTCATCGTGAGCAGGCGCCAGGCGATCTCGTTCATCGCTTCGGCGTCGTCGGACTCCTCATCGGCGACGCGCTTCAGCTGCGCGTAGAGTTTCGTGGGATCGCCGCGGCCGAGGCCGATTTGCGCCTCGATGGATTCGCGGAGCTCCTTGCCTTCCTGTGGCGGCAGCACGGCGGCGGCGGCGGGCAAGGCTTTCTCGGCGGCATCCCAGTCGCGTCGGCCCATCGCCTCGGAGAGTGCGTCGAGCTTCGCCTGAGCGGCAGCCATCTCGGGATCAAGGGGCTTGGTGGTAGCGGGCGTGGCGGGTTTGCTGAGACGGCGTTGCGGGATTTTGTCGGCGACGGGCGCGGCGGCGGCGAGGGGCGTGCCCGTGAGGAGGTCGCCGATGATTTCGGCGGTGAGCTGGATGGGGTGGCCCATCCAGGCGACCTTGCCATCGGCGATCACGAACGCGTGCGGGATGCCGTTCACGTCGGCCGCCTCGAGCCAATCCTTGATGAAGGCCTTGCCGCCGAGGGCGACGCGGTACGACATCTTGTCGCCTTGCGCCTTGAGGAAATCTTTCGCGCGTTGGGTCGAGGCGGCATCGCGTTCGGCTTCCCAAACATTCACGCCGGTGATCACAACGCCCTTCTTGCCCATCTTCTTATGTAGGTCATTGAGGTGCGGGATGGCAGCGACGCATGGGCCGCACCAGCTCGCCCAGCATTCGAAGACGTAAATCTCGCCCTTCTTGAAATCTTTCACCGCTTCACCTTGAAGCATCGACTCCGGGCGCGTGGCGGGAGCGGGATCGCCGACTTTCAGGCCAGCGGCGGAAAGGGTGGCCGTGAGCAGCAGGAGGAGCAGGGCGCGCATGGGGGAGAAATAGGGGGAAGGGCGAGGGGAGGCAAGTGGGGTGATGACAGATGACAGATGACTGGATCGATGACTGAATAGAGGTCTGAATTGAAGCGGCTGCCTTGGGTAGCGTCGGGACCGCGTCACGACATAGCTGTTTCAGGTGGCGGGTGGCAGCCCCGGGTGGCAGGTGGCGGAATTTAAGGTGCTCAAAGGGAGACCGGAGACCGGATAGGATGCTGTAGATATGCATCGGGTAGGGGCGCCACTGCGTGGCGTCCGTGGGCGGACGGGGGTTGTGGGGTCCGATGACTTCCCCGGCTCAATGGCGATCGTGCTGCTCCGGACGCGACGCAGTCGCGCCCCTACCTCAAGGCACCTCAGCTAATCTTCCGGTTTCCGGTCTCCCTTTGAGTTTATGTCTTTAAATAAAAACCCCGACGGGTGTCGGGGTTTTGTTGGGGGCCGAGGTCTTGGCTCAGGCCTTGGCGGTATTGAACTTCACGCGGATCGCTTCGACCACGGCCGGGTCGGCCAGGGTGGAGACGTTGCCCAGTTCGCGGCCCTCGGAGATATCGCGGAGAAGACGGCGCATAATCTTACCCGAGCGAGTCTTCGGGAGATCCGGGACGAACACGATGCGCTCCGGGCGGGCGAACTTACCGATCTTCGCGTCGACCATTCCGTTGAGCTTCTTGGCGAGCTCGGCTTCATTGACCGTCTTGGCGGCGGCGGTCTTCAGGATGACGAAGGCCATGAGGCCCTGGCCCTTCAGGTCGTGCTTCACGCCGATGACCGCGGACTCGGCGACCGCCGCGTCCTCGATGAAAATCGCTTCCAGTTCGGCCGTGCCGATGCGGTGGCCCGAGACGTTGACCACGTCGTCGACGCGTCCAGTGATCCAGAGATAACCGTCTTTATCGCGGATCGCGCCGTCGCCCGGGAAGTAATATTTACCGCCCCAGCGGCTCCAGTAGGTGTCCACGTAGCGCTGTTCGTCGCCGAAGATGCCCTGCGTGATGCCGGGCCAGGGCTTGCGGATGGCGAGGATGCCGTGATCGGTTTCGTTGCCGTTCTCGTCGAGGACGGCGGCGTCGACGCCGAAGAAGGGCAGGGTGGCCGAACCGGGCTTGGTGGGCGTGCAGCCGGGCATCGGGGTGATCATGTGGCCGCCGGTCTCGGTTTGCCACCAGGTGTCCACAATCGGGCAGCGTTCGGCGCCGATGTTGCGGTGGTACCAGAGCCAGGCTTCGGGATTGATCGGTTCGCCGACGGAGCCCAGGAGGCGCAGTGAAGAGAGGTCGTGCTTCTTCACCCACTCGTCGCCCCACTTCATGAAGGCGCGGATGGCGGTCGGCGCAGTGTAAAAGACCGAGACCTTATGGTCTTGGATGATCTTCCAGAAACGGCCGAAGTCGGGCGCGTCGGGCGCGCCTTCGTACATTAGCACTGAGGAGCCGTTGAGGAGCGGGCCGTAGACCACGTAGGTGTGGCCGGTGACCCAACCCACGTCGGCCGTGCACCAGAACAGATCGTCGGCGCGGAGGTCGAAGACGTACTTATTCGTCGAGTAGGCGTGGACCATGTAGCCGCCCACGCTGTGCATGATGCCCTTGGGCTTGCCGGTGGAGCCGGAAGTGTAGAGCAGGAAGAGCATCTCGTTGGCCTCCTGTTGGACCGCTTCGCACTGGTCGGTGACCTTGGCGGCGGCCTCGTGATACCAGACATCGCGGCCGGCCTGCATCACGCACGCGGCGTCGGGCTTACCTGGGTGGCGCTGGAGCACGAGCACATGGGCGCAGGTCGCGCAGTCTTTCACGCCTTCGTCGACCGTTTGTTTGAGTGGGAGGAATTTTCCACGGCGGTAGCCACCGTCCATCGTGATGACGGCCTTGGACTTCGCGTCGTTGACGCGGTCGCGGATGGATTCGGCGGAGAAGCCACCGAAGACGACCGAGTGGACAATGCCGAGGCGGGCGCAGGCCAGGACGGCCATCGCGAGCTCAGGGACCATCGGCATGTAGATCGCGACCGTATCGCCGCGCTGCAGGCCCATACCCTTGAGTACGTTGGCGAAGCGGCTAACTTCGGAGAGCAGCTGGCGGTAGGTGATGCGGCGGACCTCGACGGCCTTGCCGTCGGCAGTCGGCTCGCCTTCGTAGACGATCGCGACCTTGTCGCCGAGGCCTTTGGCGACCTGCGCGTCGAGGCAGTTGTAGGCGACATTGGTCTTGCCGTCGACGAACCAGCGGAAGAACGGCTTCTTGGATTCGTCGACCACCTTGGTCCACGGCTGGAACCAGGTCAGCTCCTTGGCTTCGTCGGCCCAGAAACCATCTGGGTCTTGGATCGAGCGTTTGTAGAGGGCGTTGTAACTGTCCATCCCCTTGACGCGGGCCTTGGCGACGAACGCGGCGCTGGGCGGGAAGATCTGCTCGTTGGAGCCGAAGCCTTCGGCGCTGGCCTTCTTGACGTCGTCGATTTCTTCGTTGGCGTCGGAGTTCTGAGGGGTGTTGGCCATGTTATTTACGTTTGGAGCGCAGGATGAGGTAGATGGAAAAAGCGACGAGGATGGCGAGGGCTAGGACGAGCTTAGGTGACTCCGTGATATCAGGGTCAATTTCGGCGAATTGCAAGGGGAGTGCCATGGGGCAGTGGGGTGGGAATATGAACCCCGCGGGTCGACTGAGGGCAACCCAAACGCGGGGTCTGTGAGTAGTTTGACCCCTCCTGCAGGGGTTTGTTGCCTAAAGTTCGGCGACTAACTCGGTGAAGCTCTCAACGATACGGGCGCCGTGCCCTGTGAGTCGGTCGCGGTGCTGATGCCCGTGGGCGACGAGGATACAATCCACCCCCATGGCGGCCGCGGCTTCGGCATCGTGAGCGGTATCGCCGATATAAATCACCTCCTCCGGGCGATGAGCTAGGTCGGAGAGGTGGAGGCGGGCGCGTTCCTCCTTGCTGCCGGCGTGAATGTCATGGCCGCCGCAGGCCTTGATGAAGTGTCGGTCCAAGCCGTATTGCGCGAGCGTCGTCGCGAGGAGGGTCCGTTCATAGGCCGAGAGCACGGAGTGCGTCAGCCCGGCCGCGGTGAGTCCCGTGAGTAGCATCTCTGCGTGTGCGTGCAGCTGGCACTCCGTCTTGCGTTCTTCGTACGCGGCCATGAAGCGGACCGACATCGCGCGGAAAGAAGCCTCGTCGGGTGTAAAGCCGATCGCCTGGTAGACCTTGATCACCGGGAACTGGAAGATCTGGCGGTAGCGGACCGGATCGACGAGCGGGTGGCCGTCTTCCTTCAGCAGGCGGTTAAGCGATTCGCAACACAGCCAGGTGTCATCGAGCAGCGTGCCGTTCCAGTCCCAGACGGCATGGCGATAGTCGGTGAGCTTCTTACGCATGGGCAGGCACGAGGGAGAAAGCCTCGATGGGGACGCCTTGGCAACAGTGGGCAAGGTCGGGCGCCCGGCCACCGACATCGAAGCCGTCCCAGTACAGAGGAAGGTCGCTCCAGGTTGACGCGACGGCATCGCTCAATGGATAGGGTGTGTGATGGACCTGTCCGCGGACGAGGCGGCCGCCGCGCATCGAGAAGAAACTGTAGCGCTCCGCGAGATGGAATGCGAGCGAGCCCGGCGTGGTGGCTTGAGGAGCGGAGGCCGCCGACCAGGCGTAGCGGGCCGTCTCGGTTTCGCCTTGGCGGCGACAGGCTTGTGTAAGTCCGGGGCCGGAGGACATCGACGCGTGTTCGTAGGGCAGGCCGAAAAAACGGCGGGCAATCGCGACGGCTGGGGCGCGGTCGCAGTCGAGGGAAAAGAACCACACGCCCGGTTCGCCGGCGGCGTCGCGCACATAGGTTCGGACGTTGAGCTCGTTGAAAAAAGACAGCCAGGGTAAGGCCGGCAGGAAGGCTGGTCGCACGGCGTTCATACGGAAGCCGACGACGCCGAGGTAGGCCTTGTCCTCGAACGAATCGACCGTGAGCCCGGCGGGTAGCCGTGCCTGGATCGCCGCCGCGGAGTATTCCCAGTGTAGGAAGAAGAGATCGTCCCACCGTTGACGCATGACCGGGCGGCTCGTCGGTCGGACGCGGGCGCGCAGCAATCTCTCGGTGGCGTCGTTCACCCCGTCATCCTCCCCGGCCGTGCCGAGGGGTCAAGCGGACCGGACTTATTTCCCGGTGGCGAAGGGCGGCTTCGACAGGTCGAGCTGGTAGAGCACCTGGTTGTAGTCCCAGCGGGGCGTCGGCTGCTTACCGCTGGCGAACGACGTCGTGAAAGTGCCTTCGAAGTAGATTATCGAAGAGTCAGCGCGGAAGAATTCCGGATGTAAGACCGGGTTGTAGAAAGTGTAGTCGTCGTGCGAGAGCACCTTGCGGGCGTTGCCCCAAGGCCCAAATGGCTCGGTCGATTCCGCCAGCCAGATTTCACCAAGCGCCGAGGGGGAGCCACCCTTCTGGGTGAAGATTGCCAGCCATTTACGGCTCCATGGATGCCAGGCGATGTGCCCTTTATGTACGACGATCGCTTCACCGGAAGGGGTCGCGGCGGCGGTGGCGGGTTGTAATGCCTTCCACTTCTCAGGGTTTTTCCAGCCTTCATAGGTGGCGGGTGTGCGCAGTATCGGGAACGGGTCGCAGAATAGGATCCATTTGCGCCCGAGTGCATCGGTCCAGGGGGTTGCATGGCCGGCCGGCATCGGTGGCGCCGGCTGTCGGGTCGCGTCTTCAGTCCAAACCGTGTCGAGCGGACGGAAGAGTTCTTCATGAGGATCCCATTCGACGAGGTCCCAACGGTACGCGTGCATCTCGCCTTTCGTCTTCACGGCAGAGGCGACTAGGTGAGGCGCACCTTTCGCATCGGGTAGAGTGACCGCACCCCAGAGCCAAGTCGGTCCGTCGCCGGGTAGTTTCGCAACGCCGCGCGGGCGGGATTCGGCCGGCGGCGGTCGGCGGTCGGTCACGTAGGCGTAAGGCGGTCGCAGCGGCGGTTTGGCCGGCGGGAAAAATTTTTCGGTCATCGCCGCGACGACGTCGAACACGCCGAGCGGGTAGTGGGCTAAGTTTGTGTCGCCCCAGAACCAATGGAGCCGTCCGCCGAGTTCGGCTGTTACCACGCTGTCGGACCCAAGCACGCCGCTTTCTTTCCAGTCGAGCTGTTCACCGAGCTTCTGGGATTCGACGAAGAGTCCGGCACCGGTGAGGCGACCCAAGCGTCGGGCGAGGATCGACCGTTCGACTGTCACCTTGAGCGTCTTGCCTGGCGCGGGTGTCAGGCGGACGCCTTTATAGCCAAACCCGTCAGCCTTCACGCCGTAGCCGTGGCCGATGATCGTGAACCAGGTTTCGCGGCCCATCAATTCGGGCAGATCGCAGGCAATCAGCCCGGCGTTGTCGGAGATAAAACGGACGCCATGTACCGTGCGGAGCTCGACGCCCGGCACGGGCCACCCGTCACCCTGCTCGACGACCTCAATCCGACAAGGCTGGGCAGCGACCGCCGACGCCGCAAAGGTAAGCAGGAGAAGGAGCCAAGAGGTGAACCTCATGGTCTTAGTCTCCGTCTTATCGCGGCTGTTTCAAGCCTACGCGGGGCTTTTCGCTTGGAGCGGGAGCCGTCCGGGCTTACCTCTGGGACATGCTTCCGGAAGCGCGTCAGAAAGAGCTCAAGGCCTTCGCCGAAAAACTCGCGGACATCGCCCGTCGGGTCTTGGCCGCGGCCCATGCGCGTGTCGATACCGAGGTGGAAATCAAGTCTGACGGTACGCCCGTGACCGTCGCCGACAAGGAAGCCGAGCGTCAGATGCGCGCGGCCATCAAGGCCGCTTATCCCGACCACGGCATCCTTGGCGAGGAGTTCGGCCCCGAGAAAGTCGACGCGGAGTATTGCTGGGTGCTCGACCCTATCGACGGAACCAAGTCGTTTCTCTCCCGCGTCCCGCTCTACGTCACCCTCATCGGCCTGCGTTACGAAGGTAAGCCCGTGCTGGGCGTCATCGACCAGCCCATCCTGTGCGAACGTATCGTCGGCGATAATCTCACCTGCGAGCTCAATGGCCGGCCCGTGCGCGTAGCCGAGGCATCGATGAAGGACGCCGTCGTCGTCTCGACCGATCTTGATAACATCCGTCGCCTGCATCGCGACGTCCGCTGGAACCGTCTCGCCGACAGCGTCGCCCATGTGCGCACCTGGGGTGATGGTTACGGCCATCTCCTCGTGGCGTCGGGTCGCGCGCACGTCGTCGCCGACCCGATTATGAATCCATGGGATCTCGTGCCGGTGCTACCCGTCCTGCGCGGTGCCGGCGCTATCGTCACCTCATGGGAGGGCGGCGACCCCATCAAAGCCGGCAACATCATCGCCGCGGCGCCGAAGCTACACGCGGAAGTGATGCGGACTTTGCGCGACTGAGTGCGGCTCAGAGCCGGATCTTCAACGAGCGGCCGTGGGCGTCGAGACGCTCCATGCGGGCGAACGCGTCGACCACGCCGGCGGCCTTCTTGAGCGAGGCCGGGTCGTACTGTACCAAACTCGTGCGACGGAGGAAATCGGCGACGCGGAGGCCGCTGAAGAATCGACCGGTACCACCGGTGGGGAGCGTGTGGCTCGGGCCGGCGGTGAAATCGCCGAGGACTGTGGGCGTATGGCTGCCAATCAGGATGGCGCCGGCAGTGGTGATCTGCGCGGAGAGTTTCTTGAGCTTACCTTTCGCGACCATCAGTTCGAGGTGTTCGGGCGCGACGAGATTGGCGGCTTCGGCGGCGTCTTCGATCTTCGGTACGAGAATGACGCAGACCTTGGCGTCGAGCGCCTTACGGATCTTTTCGCCGTGCGTGAGCGTGGCGGACTGCGAGCGGGCAGCGGCGAGGCACTTGTCGGCGAAGGCCTCAGTCTCCGTCACTAGGTAGAGTTTCTCCTTGCCGCTACCGTGTTCGGCTTGCGCGCAGAGGTCGGCCGCGACCCACTCCGGTTTGGCGGTGCGGTCAGCGATGATCATCACTTCGCTCGGTCCAGGGAGCAGGTCGACGCCCACGAGGCCGAACAGTTGGCGCTTCGCTTCGGTGACGAACGCGTTGCCCGGGCCGAAGACCTTATCGACTGGAGTGACCGTGCTCGTGCCGAGGGCCATCGCGGCGATGGCTTGGACGCCGCCGATCGCGTAGACCTCGCGGACGCCGCAAAGATAGAGGGCGGCGAGGATATCCGGGTTGATCTTGCCATCGGGGCCGGGTGGCGTGCAGGCACAGAGTTCCGGGACGCCGGCGACCTTGGCGGGCAGTGCGGTCATCAGCACCGTCGAGACGAGAGGGACTTGGCCGCCGGGGATGTAGAGGCCGCAGCGACGGATTGCGTGGTGGCGTTCGCCGACGGTAGCGCCGTGCGGGTTCTTCGCCGTCCAGCCTTTCGGCAACGTGCGGAGGTGGAAGGCCGTGACACATTTCGCGGCTTCGTCGAAAGCTTTCTTTTTGGCAGAATCGAAGTTGGCGGCGGCCTTCTCGAGGTCTTTGAGCGGCACGCGGATCTGGCGGACCGTGAGCTTCGCATGGTCGAACTTCGCCGTGTAATCCAGCACTGCGATGTCGCCACGGGCTTTGACGTCGGCGATGATGGCGGCGACGGCCGTGCGGACGTCCGGGGCGGCTTCGCCCGAGCCCACGAAGGCGCGGAGCTGGCTGCGGAAATCCTTGTCGCTGGTGCGGAGGAGGGTCATGGGCTCAGAAGGAAGGGAAGTCGAAGAGGCCGGCCGGAAGCTCGGGGTTCACGGTCACGCGGCCATAGGTGACCATGCCAGATTTCTTGCCGGCGATGAAAACTGTCTCCTTCGCGGGGAAGGCTATGCCGTCCGCGACGATCACGCCCTCGACCTTCTGGCGCTGGAGCTCGCCCTTGGGCGTGAGCTGGTCGGACGCGACGAGCGTGAAAGTGTCGGCGGCGAAGTGCCGGGTGATCCGGAAGCCGCTGGCATAGGCGTATTCGACGGCGTGCGTCTTGCGCCCGTCGACCTCGGAGGCGCCTTGGTAGGTCGCCTGACCGCGTCCGGCGGTGGGAGGGGCGAAGAAGGCCAAGTCATCTGCGGCCATATCCTGCATCTTGCGAAAATTCTCATACGGCAGTGCGCGGAGGGAGCGGGCGGCGAGCGTGTCGGATTTGCGGCTGACCCAGCCTTCGAGCCGGCCGATGCCCATGGCTGATTCAGCGCCGCTCGTCGGACCCTCGGTCTTCTCGAGGCGGAAGCCCGGGGCGGCGACGGTCAGCGTCGAGGAATTCACCGTCCGTCCGGCATTATCTAAGGCTGAGAATTCAAACCGGACAGACTTCACCTTCGCGAGGACCGCGGGATCGGCGGCAAGAGTCGCGCGCGCTTTGGCGACGATGGTCTCTACGGTGAGCGGCGGTTCGGCGGCGATGGCTGGTCCGACGAGCAGGAGCGACGCGAAGAGCGCGGTGAACTGGCGGAATAAAGCCATGGAAGGCCAATGTTGGTCGAGGGTGACTATTTGGCAAGCATCGGAAGGGCGGCCAGGCCGCTCCCGCCGGGCTCAGCGTTCGCCGGTGGCCTTGAGCAGACCAGCCACGTCGCAGCGACCTTCGTAGAGTGCTTTGCCGACGATGGCGCCGACGAGATTAGGATAGGCCTTGGACATCTCGGCGAGGCGTGCGACGTCGGCCGTACCGGACACGCCGCCGGAGGCGATGACGCCGCAAGGGCAGACCTTAAGGACCTCTTCCAGTGATTTCCAATTCGGGCCCGTGAGCATGCCGTCGGTCGCGATGTCGGTGTAGATCACCGTCGAGACGCCGAGCTCACCGGCTTCCTTGGCGAAGTCGGTGGCCTTGAGGGCCGTGACGGCGGTCCAGCCTTTGACGGCGACGAGCCCGTCCTTGGCGTCGATGCCGACCGCGAGGCGCGGGCCGTGAGCCTTGGCCATCTCGCGAAGGAAAGCAGGATCGGTCGCGGCGCGCGTGCCGATGACCACGCGGCTGGCGCCAGCGGCGTAAGCGGCTTCAGCGATGGCGCGATCGCGCATGCCTCCGCCGAACTGAATCTTTGGGCCGAGGGCGGCGATGCGCTGGAGTGTCGGGAGATTGAGCGGGGCGCCACCGAAAGCGCCGTCGAGGTCGACGACGTGAATCCAGGCCGCGCCGGCTTGGGCGAAGACTATGGCTGGTTCAACCGGGTCCTTGTAGTAATCGGTGCGCGCGTCGTCGCGGCCTTGGCTAAGGCGGACGCAGCGACCGCCGCGGATATCGATGGCCGGATAGGCGAGCATGGGAATCAGGAAGCCTTCTTCTTCGGCGCGGCCATCGTGACCGGCTTCTCGCCGCGGATGGCTTCAGCCGTCACCGTGAACTTCGAGCCGGGGGCGGCTTCGGGCAGCGCGTACATCGTATCGAGCAGTACGCCTTCGAGGACGGAGCGGAGGCCGCGGGCGCCGGTGCCGAGGGCGAGCGCCTTGTCGGCGGCAGCCTCCAGGGAGTCGCGGCTGAATTCTAGCGACATGCCGGAGAGGGCGAAGAGCTTGCGGTACTGCTTCGTCGCGGCGTTGCGCGGTTCGGTCAGGATGCGGATGAGGGCTTCGCGGTCGAGGGGTTCCAGGACGGAGATGACTGGCAGACGGCCGACAAACTCTGGGATCATGCCGAAGGAGAACAGGTCCTCGGGCTGGAGGCCGGCGACAATCTGTTCAGCCGAGAGGGAAGGCTTGTCGTTCTGCGGGGGGACGAAGCCGAGGGACTTCGCGCCGCCGCGACGGGCGATGATGCGGTCGAGGCCAGCGAAGGCGCCGCCGCAGATGAAGAGGATGTCGGAGGTGTCGACGCGGATGCACTGCTGCTCGGGGTGCTTGCGGCCACCGGCGGGCGGGACGTTGCAGACCGTGCCCTCAAGGAGTTTGAGTAGCGCTTGCTGCACGCCTTCGCCGGAGACATCGCGCGTGATCGAGGCCGAGTCGGATTTGCGGCCGATTTTATCGATCTCGTCGATAAACACGATACCACGCTGCGCGCGTTCGACGTCCATGTCGGCGGACTGTAGCAGGCGAAGGATGACCGTCTCCACGTCGTCGCCGACGTAGCCGGCTTCAGTGAGCGTAGTGGCGTCGGCGATCGCGAACGGCACGTCGAGCATGCGTGCAAGCGAGCGGGCGAGGAGCGTCTTGCCGGTGCCCGTGGGACCGATCAGGAGCACGTTGCTCTTGTCGAGCTCGACGTCGACGAGGTCGCCAGCCTGGGCGGCGGTCGCTTTTGTGAGGCGATCGTTGAGGCGCTTGTAATGGTTGAAGACTGCGACGGAGAGGACCTTCTTCGCGTGGGCTTGGCCGATGACGTGGGCGTCGAGCTCAAGGCGTAGTTGCGTGGGCGGGATGAGCTTGATGGGCGCGAGCGGGTGCTTCGCGGGGGCTTCCTGCATCGCGGGACCGCCGGCCGAGGCGGCGGGCTTACCGTCGCGGGATTTTTCGCGATCGAGGAGACGGCCGCAGGTGGTGACGCAGGCGTCGCAGATGCCGACACCGGCTGGGCCGGCGATCAGTTTGCCGGCCTGGGCGGCGGGCTTGCCGCAGAAGGAGCAGCTCTCGGCGCGGTCCCCGGCCATGCGCTTAGGCGCGGGCCGCCTTGGGCGCCACGACGTGGTCGACGAGGCCGTAGGCCTTGGCCTGTTCGGCCGTCATGTAAAAGTCGCGGTCGGAGTCGCGCATCAAGTCTTCCGGCGTCTTGCCGCTGTGCTTGGCGAGGACGTGGTTGAGCGTGTCACGCCAGCGGAGGATTTCCTTGGCGGCGATCGAGATGTCGGAAGTCTGGCCGCCCGCGCCACCGCTGGGCTGATGGATCATCACGCGGCAGTTCGGGAGCGCGTGGCGCTTACCCTTCGTGCCGGCGGCGAGGAGTACCGAGGCCATGCTGGCCGAGAGGCCGATGCAGTAGGTGTTGATCTCGCACGTGAGGAAGTTCATCGTGTCGTAAATCGCCATGCCCGCGGTGACCGAGCCGCCGGGGGAGTTGATGTAGATCGAGATGTCCTTCTTCGGATCTTCCATCTGCAGGAAGAGCAGCTGCGCGATGACCGCGTTGGCGACGTCGTCGTAGATCGGCGAGCCGATGAAGATGATGCGGTCCTTGAGCAGGCGGCTGTAAATGTCCCAGGCTCGTTCGCCACGGGCGTCGCGTTCGACGACGTTAGGAATGATGTAGGACATGGTGGTACGAAGGGGACTGTGCCCAGACGGGGGGATTTCTCAACCTTAGGCTGCGATTCCGCCTGCGAGGACGGCATCGAGGGCCTTATTGAGGAGGGCGTCGCGGCGGAGCTCGGCGAGGCGCTGGCGGTCCTTAACCAGCTTTTCTGGCTGGGTCTGGCTGGCCTGGGCGGCCTGCATGATCGCGGAGCCGAGCTCTTCTCGGGACACCTCGAGCTTGAGCTCTTCGGCGATGCGGGAGAGGACGAACTGGGCACGAACGCGGAGGGCGGCGGCCTTCTTGGCCTCGGCGAGGATGTCGTCGCGCTGGGTCTCGAGTTCTTCGGGCTTCGTGCCGCTACGCAGGCGCATCTCGGCGTACTGGTAGAAGAGGCCCTGGGCGACGGAGAGGATAGCGGATTCCGGGAGGGGGAAGTCCTGGCCAGCGAGGAGGGCGTCGACGGCCTTTTCGCGGCGGGCGGTCTCGGCGGCCTGCTTCTTGGAGCCTTCGATACCCTTGCTGACCTGAGCACGGAGGTCGGCTTCGTCCTTCACGCCGACGGACTTGCAGAACGTTTCGTCGACCTTCGGGAGTTCCTTGCGGCGAACTTCGCTGGCGGTGATGGCGTAGGCGACCTTCTTGCCGCGGAGGGCTTCGCGCTCATGCGTGGCGGGGAAGACGTATTCAGCCTGGGCGGTGGCGCCGGCCTTGAGACCGATCACGGCCTGGGCGATGGCGGGCACGGCGACGGCGGCGCCTTCGGCACCGGCTTCTTCCCAGGTGGATTCTGCGCTACCGTAGGACTTAGCCTCGGCGTCGATTTCGCTGACCGGCTTGCCGTCGACGGTGCCGACGTAGCCCACGCGGACGTAGTCGCCCTTGATGGCGGCCTCTTCGGTCTTCTCATAGCGGGCGCGCTGTTCGAGGATCTTCTTCAGATGCTCGTCGATGTCGGCGTCGGTGACGGTGATGGTCTCGACGGGGACCTTGACGGACTTCCAATCGGGGGTCTTGAACTCAGGCACGACGTCGACTTCGTAGCGGAAGATCGCGTCAGGTCCGGCGTCGGCCTCGCGCTGGACGTCGGCCACGGTGTAGACCGTGAAGGACTTTTCCTGCTGGATGCGTTCGTAGCCCTGGGAAAGAAGGCGCTGGCTGACTTCGTCGGCGATCTGCTTGCTGTATTTCTGGCGCACGACGGCCTCGGGGGCCTTGCCGGGACGGAAGCCGGGGAGCGCGGCTTCGCGGGAGAAGCCTTTGACGACTTCCTTTTCGGCGGCGGCGACGGTCGCGGCGGGGACCGTCACGGTGACGGTGCGGCGGGTCGGGTTAGTTTCTTGGATTTTGATGTCCATGGTAGGTATAAAAGGGAGGGAGGCCCCGGGGCTGCGGACGCAGTGGGGGGAATGGCCGAGCAAATAGAACTACCCCCCACGGTCAACAGCGGAGGCGGGGCCTTTTCAGGCCTTTTCGGCCAATCTCTTGCGCAGGTGGGGCAGGACGCACCGGGGGACGAAGGCCGCGGCCTGCGAGAGCTTATG
This sequence comes from Opitutia bacterium, assembly GCA_947465345.1. Next base: position 18,142 of record CANHZL010000008.1, read on the forward strand.
GCGGGCGATGTCCTTCACGAAGCTGGAAGAGGTCACGAACTGGTCCTGACTGGGCATTAGGATGACCGTCTCGATTTCCGGGGCCATGAGGCGGTTAGCGTGGGCCAGGTCGAATTCGAACTCGAAATCGCTGAATTTACGGAGGCCGCGGATGATGGCTGCCGCCTTGTGCTTGCGGGCGAATTCGACCGTCAGGCCTTCGAGTTCGAGGACTTTGACGTTATGGATGCCCTTGCAGGCCTGGCGGGCCATGCCGAGGCGTTCCTCGACGGAGAACCAAGGGTTTTTACTGTCACTGGCGGCCACGGCGACGATGACTTTATCGAAGAGGCGCGAGGCGCGGCGGAGGACGTCTAGGTGCCCCAGCGTGATCGGGTCAAAGGTGCCGGGGTAGACGGCGATGCGTGGGAGGCGGGACATCGTTTTCCTGTTGCGGCGTACTCTCGGGCGGGAACATCCTTTCGGCAAGCCCACATGCGTTTTCTTAGGCATCTCCCCAATCTCCTGACGGCTGCCCGCCTGCCAGCCATCTTCCTGATCACTCTCTGGACCTATTGGGCCGGTCCTTGGGCCAGCGCCGCCTTGGCGCTGTTCATCTTGGCCGCCCTGACGGACATCTTTGACGGCTGGATCGCCCGCAAGCTGAACGCCGTGACCGACTTCGGCCGCCTCATGGACGCGCTGGTCGACAAGATCTTCATCCTCGGCCTGCTTGTTGGCCTCGCCGCTATCGATTGCCTGCCGGTTCCGCATTGGAATGACGCTGGCCGCCCGCTTCCGGTGGATGGCGCGACGGTGCTCTACACTTCCTTCGGTGTGATGCTGATTATCATCCGCGAATTCCTGATTACTGGCCTGCGCCTCGTCGCCGCTGCCTCTGGTCAGGTGCTCGAGGCCGAGGGCCTCGGCAAGATCAAGACCTTCCTGCAGATTCTGGCCATCGGCCATCTCATCGGCCTGCGTGCTTATGAGACGCACTGGCATCTCTCGGCGGAATGGCACCAGAACTGGGAGGTCATCATCACGTCGCTCTTCTGGTTGTCGGTGCTGATCACCGTGATCTCGGGCGCGAGCTACTTGATCCGGCATCGTCGTCACCTGCCGGGCCTGGCTTCATGATTGTTCAGATCGCGACGCTCGGTCCGCTCGGCCGCCTCAAGGCGCCTGGCACATGGGGCTCCGCGGCTGGAGTACTGTGGTGGGCGCTCGTGGTGCGTCTGGCTTACCATAAAGGATGGGAGCACGAGCTTGCCTTCGACGCCCTCGTCGTGGTCATGGGCATCGTGCTTTGTGGCGTCGCCGCCGCAATCATCGGCAAGAAGGATCCGCAAGAAGTGAACATGGATGAATTCGTGGCCATGCCTTTGGTTTATCTCTTCAATCCGATGGGCTATGCGATGCACGGTGGGACGAAGACGGGCCTACTTTTCATCCTCCTGGGCTTCCTGCTGTTCCGCCTTTTTGACATCACGAAACCTTTAGGCATCAAGGCGCTTGAGAAGCTGCCCGGAGGTTTCGGTATCGTGTTGGACGACGTGATGGCCGCGATCTACGCGAACCTCGCACTGCAAGGCTTAGCCTTACTTTGGAAAGTCCTTTGATGTCCCTGCGCTGCGCCTTAGCTGACACCGCGGTCGTTCGGGTGACGGGCGAGGATGCGGCGGCTTTCCTGCAAGGGCAGTGCTCCGCGGACCTGCGCGCGGTCGCCCTGACCGACGCGCTCTGGCTCAACCGCAAGGGCAGGGTGCTCGCGCACACCGTTGTCGCGAAGGAAGCCGACGGTTCATTTCTCTTACTATGCCCGCATCTCGGAGCCGCTGAACTGATCGCCGTCGTGACGGCGAACGTCATCGCCGACGACGTCGTCGCGACCGATGAAACCGCGCTTTGGCAGAAATGGATCGTCTGGGGTGCGGAGCCGACGACAGCTGGCGCGAAGATCTTCGCGACAAAGCGTTACGGCATCGCTGCGTGGGATGTGCTCACGCCAATCGCGGCCGCCGCCCCCGGTGAGACTGCACCACTCGCCCAGCTCGATGCCTTGCGCATCGCCGCCGGTGTGCCTGCCGTGCCGGCTGATTGTGGTGCCAACGAATTTCCGCAGGAGTGCGGGCTTGATGCCTGGGTTAGTTCTACCAAGGGCTGCTACCTCGGCCAAGAGGTCATGGCTCGGATCCAGTCGATGGGGTCGCTACGACGCATTCTCCGACGTGTGTCGGGCCCGGTGTCGGTCGGACAGGAGCTGAAGACGTCGGAAGGTAAGGTCATGGGTACCGTGCGTTCCGCGGCCGGTGGCATCGGTCTGGCCTTGGTCTCGGTCGACCTGCCCGAAGGGTCGGTCATCGGCGAGATGCGGATTGGTGTGCCGGCGCTGATGCCCGTGCGCTGACCTGTTTCCGTTTGCGGGCGGGGGTGCCGTCCCGTATAGTGACGGTGATGGCTTCTCCCTTCCATTATCAGGAACCTTTCCCGCTGGGCGCCGATACCACGAAGTATCGTCTGCTCACCAAGGAGCATGTCTCTATTGCGGAGTTCGACGGTAAGTCCGTCCTCAAGGTCGCCCCGGAAGCGCTCACGCTCCTCGCCAACCAAGCGTTGCACGACATCAATTTCTATCTCCGCACCGAGCACCTCGAGCAGGTCGCCGCGATCCTGGCGGACAAGGAAGCCAGCGACAACGACCGCGCCGTCGCGCTTGCGATGCTGCGTAACGCCGAGGTCGCCGCTAAGGGCGTGCTGCCTTTCTGTCAGGATACGGGCACTGCCGCCATCACGGCCAAGAAGGGCCAGCAGGTCTGGACCGGCGGCGATGACGCCGAAGCCCTCTCCCTCGGCGTGTATCAGGCTTACGCCCAGAACAACCTGCGCTACTCGCAGCTCGCGCCGCTCGACCTCTACACCGAGAAGAACACTGGTACCAATCTCCCCGCGCAGATCGACATCGCCGCTACGAGCGGCTCGAAGTTCGAGTTCCTCTTCGTCGCCAAGGGCGGAGGCTCCGCCAACAAGTGTTATCTCTATCAAGAGACCAAGGCCGTCCTGAACCCGAAGTCCCTCGTCAAGTTCCTGACCGAGAAGATGCAGTCGCTCGGTACGGCGGCGTGTCCGCCGTATCACCTCGCCTTCGTCATTGGCGGTACGTCCGCCGAGGCGACCATGAAGGCCGTCAAGCTGGCCTCCACCCATTACTACGACGCGCTCCCAACCTCCGGCAACGAGCATGGCCAAGCCTTCCGCGACATCGCGCTCGAGGCCGAGCTCCTCAAGGTCGCGCACCAGCTCGGTATCGGCGCGCAGTTCGGTGGTAAGTGGTTCGCCCTCGACGTCCGCGTCGTCCGCCTGCCGCGTCACGGCGCCTCCTGCCCGATTGGCCTCGCCGTCTCCTGTTCCGCCGACCGCAACGCCAAGGCCAAGATTGATAAGGACGGCATTTGGATCGAGCAGCTTGAGACGAATCCTGGCCGCTTCATCCCGGCCGACGCGCGTAAGCATGCCGACGCCACGAAGGTCGTGAAGATCGACCTCAATCGTCCCATGGCGGTCATCCGCGCCGAGCTCTCGAAGTATCCTGTCACCACGCGTCTCGCACTCACCGGCACGCTCGTCGTCGCCCGCGACATCGCACATGCCAAGATCCGCGAGCGGCTCGAGAAGGGCGAGGGCCTCCCGCAGTACATCAAGGACCATCCCGTCTACTACGCAGGTCCGGCCAAGACCCCGGTTGGTATGGCTTCTGGCTCATTTGGCCCGACCACCGCCGGACGCATGGATAGCTACGTCGAACTCTTCCAGAAGCACGGCGGCTCGCTCGTCATGATTGCTAAGGGTAACCGCGGTGAGACCGTGACCAACGCCTGCAAGGCGCACGGAGGTTTCTATCTCGGTTCCATCGGCGGCCCCGCCGCCATCCTTGCACAAGAGAATATCCGCAAGGTCGAGGTCATCGATTATCCCGAGCTCGGCATGGAAGCCGTCTGGAAGATCGAAGTTGTCGACTTCCCCGCGTTCATCCTCGTCGACGACAAGGGACACGATTTCTTCCGCGAACTACCTGGCGGCTGCGGCATCTGCGGTCCCTGAGCGATACGTATAGGCACGAAAAAGGGCGCCCGTTGGGCGCCCTTTTCGTGGGGAATGGTAGGCAGAGACTTACTTATCCCACTCCAGCGCGCCGCGCTTGAACTCGTAGGCGAGGCCGAGGACGAGGACGCCGAGGAAGACCGCGGTGGCAGCCGTGATGGCGATGCCGGCGGCGAGGAACTCGCGGTAGACCAGGGCCCACGGCACGAGGAAGACGACTTCGATGTCGAAAAGGATGAAGAGCATCGCCGTCACGTAAAACTTCACGGCGAAACGAGGGTGGGGCTTTCCTTCCATCGGCAGGCCGCACTCGTAGGCCTTGTCCTTGATGTAGTTTCCCTTGGCGCGCTGGCCGAAGGCGTGGCTGACAATAAGGATGATCGCGGGGATCGAGAGACCCAGAACGATCTGCACGAGGGCGGGCAGGTAGGTGCTGAGGGACTGGGATTCGGCGGCGGCCATCGGTAGCGGATACGAAAAAGCCCCCGCCTCGGGAGGCAAGGGCTTTTGCAAGCGTTGGCTCTTTTGCCTTATTTTACCGCAGGAACGGCGAGGCTGGGAATCGCCGAGGGGCTCACCGCCGGCTGGGCTTGCTTGGCGAAGGCTGCGGCGGAGGCGGGAATTTGCTCCATGATCCAAGAGGGGACGGTGAACTCGGCCTTGGGCGCATACCCGTTGGCCTTGTGCTTGGGGTCGGAATGTTTTGCGCGCACGAAGGTCTTCGGCGGCTCGCCCGCTGTCTTACTCGCGACTTGGCCGAAGGTCAGGGTGAGCGAATTTCCGTCAAAGAAGCCGAGGGTGACCTGAAAGCTTTTGGCGAAGGCCGCGGCGGCGTCCTTGTCATCCTTGGCGACCGCCTCGCCGACGCGCAGCGTGGCGAGCGAAGCGGCGAGGTTCTCGATGCTCTCCGCGCCGGTGCCAGCAAAAGGCTTACCTTTGGCGGAACGGCTGAACTCCTTCTTACCATCGGACCAGTTGAACGCGACCGATTTGACCTCCTCGGCCTTAGCGGCGCAAAGCGTCAGGTCGACCCATGAGGCGGGATCGCCGTCGAGGTCGCCAGTGAAGTCCGTCCGGATCGCGTGAGGCTGACCTTGGTAGCGGGCGCTACTGCCGAGGCCGTCGTCGGTCTGTTTACCGAAATCGATCGTGAGGGACTTGCCCGGGGCGTTCAATGTGAGCGAGGAGTCGGCGAGGCCGAGCTTCTCCAGACGCTTGGGGTTGGCGGTCAGCAGGCCGTGGTTACTGGCTTTCTGGAGCGCCCGCACGAGCGGCGTGAGGCGGACTTCGGTGTCGACCGGCAGGCCGAACTTTTCCTTCACCGTCCAGCTGCCGTCGGCTCCCTTGGTGATGGTCGCCGTCTTGCCGTTGGCCTTCACCACAAAGGATTGCAGGGAGGAGAGCACGGCCGCTTCGACGAGTGGTTGCTTGGTCGCGACGGGCTTAGCTTCCTCGTGGCCCAGCCACAGAGCGGCGAGGGCGAGGAGTCCGAGGGCGACGGTGGAAATGAGCAGGGTCTTGTTACGCATGGCGGATTACGAGAGCTTGCGGCGGCGGGCCAGGGTGTAGAGGAGTCCGAAGAGCAGGGCGAGGGCCGGGCCGGCGAGCAGATTGAGGACCTGAAGGCGGCGGCCGAGCGAGTTGACGTCTTCGCTGAGCCCGCGGCGAATGACGCGGCGTTCTTCCGAGAGCTTGTCGGCTTCGACCTGGAACTTCTCGATTTCGCGCTGCATCTCCGGCGTGATGACGATGCCCTTGGCCGTGGCGCCGCCGGACTGGCGGGAGAGTTCCGTAATCTTCAGATTAGCCTCTTCGAGGCGGCGTTCGATTTGTTCGAGCTTCGCCTGGTAGCGGATCTGCGCGACGCGTTCCAGTTCCTGCACCTTCTTGAAAGGACGGAGTGAGGTGCCTTTTGAGCGAAGCGACACGAGCTCATCGCTGCCGCCGAGCGTCTCGAGGGCGCTGACAACGAACGTGAGATTGTCGTTCACTGGCTCCATGGCGGCCTGGCCGCCCACTTGCCTTTGGCGGACCGTGAAGGGATCCATCATGAAGTCCGAATCAGCGACGACCAACAGGCGGGCCGGTTTCTTGCTGACCGCGAGATGCGGACCGGGGAGGGGCTTGGCGGCCACCTTCGGCGGTTCGCCTGGACGGGCCGGTTCAGGTGCGGCGGGTGGGGGCGCGCCCTTCGGGAAGGCTGTGACGAATTCACCGAAGACCGAGGCGGCGAGCACGCGCGAGCGGCCGTCTGACTTGAAGGCGAGCGCCACCTTTTCAAAAGGGCCGGCGTTGGCGGCTAGCGCACTGATTGCGCCGACCCCAGGTCCGTTGAGGGTGATGAGCGGTTCGAATTTCAGGCGCTTCTCGGCGCCGGAGATCAGGCTGATCGCACCGGCTTCCATGAACGCGAGTTCACGGAGGTCGCTCGTGAGGGGCGAGTCCTTAGCGAAGCTGGTTGGACCGACGGCGAAGGCCGGCTGGTATTGGACGGGCTCGCCGCGGGAGCCACGGATCGAGACGGAGCTGGTGGCGTCGCCGACGACCGCATCGAGCGCGACGTCGACGCCCCAAGCGCGGAGCATGGCTGGGTCGCTGGCGGCGGTCATTGCCATCGGGGCCATCATGAAGGGCATGTTGCCCTGCGAGAATTTCTGGATGCGCGAGACTGGATCGACGGCCGCGAAGACCGGTCCGCCGGACAGCAGGAACTGGTCGATCGCGTAGGCCAGCTGTTCGTCGAGGTGATGGGCATGGACGAGCGCGACGACGGCGACGCCCTTCGGCAGCTCGTTAGCCGTGGTGTTGACCGTGATGACGTCGTAGGTCTGCCCCAGTTCCGCGATAAGGAAGTCGGCGGGCGTGGCCTGCTGTTCGCCCCCCTGGGGTCCTTGGTTGGTGATCGGCAGGGAGCTAACTAGGGCGAGCTTCGGACGTTCGAGGCGCGAAGCCGAGGAGATCAGCTTGGACAAGTCAAACTCGAGGAACCGTTCACGGGAGGGGTCGAGCATCGGCAGGGCCTTGACGGTGTCCGCTTGCTGGGCCGTGAGGCCGAGGTAGGCGCTACCTTGGGCGGCGCGCATCGCGGCGAGGTTGTGGCGTTGCGCACGCTGTTCTTCCTTGGTGTCGGGGCGTGGGTCGGTGACGACCAGACGTACCTTGCCACCGGAGGCGGCGGCGTATTCGCGCAGTAATGTCTCGACGCGGCGGGAGTAGCTTTCGAGGTAAGGGCGGAGTTTCACGTCCGAGCGGCTGACGAAGAGCTCGAGCGTGACCGGCTCGTCGAGCCGGGCCACGATACGTTTCGAGCCGGGTGACAAAGTGAAGGTGTGGTCCGCGGTGAGGTCGGCGCGGGCGCCGACGGCGCCGAAGATCAAGTTGACGAAGAAAGCGGCCGCGAGGACGGCGAAGGCGGCGAGCAAGGCTTGGGAGCGATTCATGGGTGGGGTTCTCGTTCAGCGACGTTCGATGATGATGGTACTTAGCCCGAGGCCCGCGAAGGCTACGGAGATGAAGTAAGCGGCGGGACGGGCGTCCACGAGGCCAAGTGTGAAAGGCTCGAGATTACGCCACAGGCCGAGGCGCCGGAATTCATCGACGCCGCCCGAGCCGAGTACGCCGGCGAGGAGTTCGTCGAATACGCCGTAGCCGACGAGGACGAGGAGGAAGCAGGCGAGAAAGCCCGTGACGAAGGCGATGACCTGGCTCCGCGTCAGCGCGGAGGCGATGGCGGCGATGCCGAGGCAGGCGCCAGCGCAGAGGAGCGAGCCGACGTAGCCGGAAGCGATGACACCCCAGTCAGGATCGCCGAGCCAACCGACGGTGAGTGCAACGGGCACCGTCATCAGTAGGGCGCAGGCGAGGAATAGCCAGGCGGCGAGGAACTTACCGAGCGCGGCTTGCCAGACCGTGATGGGCCAGGTGAGCAGGAGTTCAATGGTGCCTTGGCGGCGTTCTTCCGCCCAGAGGCGGGCGCCGGCGGCGGGGGCGAGGAACGCCCAGAGCCACGGATGATAGAGGAAGAAGCGGTCGAGGCTGGCGACGCCGGACTCATAGAGACCGCCGACGAAGAAGGCGAGGGACACCGCGAAAGCGTTGAACACCGCGAGGAAGACGTAGGCCAGCGGAGTGCGGAAGTAGCCGGCGAACTCGCGGCGGACCATGGCCGTGAAAGGCGTGAGTCCGGGTGAGGAGGATTTTTCGGAAGAGGACATAGCAGTGAGATTAGGCGGTGAGCTGGCGGAAGACGGCGTTGAGGTCGGTGCCGCGGGCGAGGAACTTATCGCGGGACTCATCGCAACGGACTTCGCCCTTTGCGATCACGATGACGCGCGTGCAGAGTTCGCCCACTTCCTCGAGGATGTGGGTCGAGACGATGACGGCCTTGCGGGCGGCCATCTCCTTGAGGATGCGACGGACCTCGAACTTCTGGTTCGGGTCGAGGCCGTCGGTCGGCTCATCGAGGATGAGGACTTCAGGGTCATGAATGACGGCTTGCGCGAAGCCCACGCGCATGCGGTAGCCCTTGGAGAGCGTATCAATCGTCTGCGCCGCGACTTCGCCTAGGCGGCAAAGTTCGAGCGTCTTGCGGACGCTTTCGGCGGGATTGGTCAGGCCGCGGAGGTCGGCGGCGAAGCGGAGGAATTCGCGAACGGTCATTTCGCCGTAGGCGGGGGCGCCTTCGGGCGAGTAGCCGAGATGCTGCTTGGCCTGCACGGCTTGGTCGGCGACGTCGAAGCCGGCGATCACCGCGGCGCCGGCGTCGGCACGCAGGTAGCCCGTGAGCATCTTCATCGTGGTGGATTTCCCGGCGCCGTTGGGCCCGAGGAAACCGACGACCTCGCCGCGCGCGACCGCGAAGGAGACGTCGTGGACGGCGCGGATAGTGCCGTAGGACTTGGACAGGTTCTTGGCTTCGATGAGGGGCATGGCGAAAAGGTTAGCGGTTCTGGGGGGTGCCCATGACGGCGAGGCGGATGTCGGCCTGCTGGAGGCGCTCCGCGATGCGGATGATCAGCTGCTGGTTGAACTCCAGCTGCTTCACCGCGGCGGCGGGGTGATACCAGTACATCAGGCGAATGTTGACGGCCCAGTCAGCGAACTCAGTCACATGGACGAGCGGCGGATGGCTGGGGTGGCAGCCTTCATGGTTGGCCAGCAGTTCGCGGACAATCGTGACGGCCTCGCGGACCTTCTCGGCTGGCGTGTTGGCCTCGAGGTGCACGAGGTCCTGCGCACGGATGAAGTCGCGGCGGGTGATGTTGACGATGGCGCGTGTGGCGAGGTCGCCATTCGGGATGGCGAGCTTCTGGCCGTCGAGCATCACGATTGTGGTTGAGCGCAGGCCTAGGGATTCGACCTTGCCTTCGTGGGTGCCGATGTTGATCAGGTCGCCCAGCGTGAAAGGCTGGTCGACGATGAGCATGACCGCGCCGAAGACGTTCTTGATCGTATCCTGCGAAGCGAAGGCGAGGCCGACGACGGCGCCGGCGAGCAGGCCAAGGATTGCGTCGGAGGATTTCGGATCGACGATGGAGATGGCCTTGAAGGTGCCAACAAGGACGACGGAGATGCGGATGACGGTGGAGAACATCGGCACCAAGATGTCGTCGAGCGTGTTCTCGGTCTGGTCGGCAATCTTCTGGGCCCATGCGATTGGGATGGCGACCAGGTAGAAGACTGCGGCGGTGTGCGCTAGGGAGCAGAGGAAGGTGCCGCTTGTGACGGAGAAGTTCAGCCAGCCGATATGGGCGAGGTAGGGCTTCGTGTCCTTGATAAGGAAGAGTAGGGTGTAGGCCGGGAGGATGAAGGGGAGAGACTTGCCAATGGCGGCGACGGCGGCTTCGGCAATCGGGCTGCTTCCAAATTTCGTCGAGATCCAGCGCATCAGCTTGCTGGCCACCCAGCCGACCAGGTAGGCGACCGCGATGAAGCCGATAGCGTGGATGATGATGCTGCTCCAGTCTTCGGGTGCCTTAGCGACGACCTTATGGAGGTCGCCGATAATGAAGTGATCCGTCTGGACGGCGACAGGTGCGGCGGTCGGGGCGGGGGTGGCGGCGGGGGCGGATTGGGCGAGCAACATGGCGGGGACGATTTGGGCGAAGGGCTATGTAGGCGGACGGCCTCCGTATTTCAAGCGTCACCGAGCCTCCAATCCGCTTGATGCGGGGCGGACCCCTTGCCACGCTGGGGGACCGGAATGAGCGAAACTAGCGAAAAAAAGCCCGCCAAGCCCGTGGTGCTGACCTGCGCCCAGCCGACTGGCCGCCTCCATCTCGGGAATTACCTAGGCGCAGTCCTCAATTGGGGTCGGATGCAGGACGATAACGAGTGCTATTTCGGGATTGTCGACCAGCACGCCATCACGGTGCCCTACGTCCCGGCTCAGCTCCGAGAAAATACCTATTCCTGTTTGGCCCAGTATATCGCCTGCGGGCTGGATCCGACGCGCAGCCGCCTGTTCGTCCAATCCCACGTGATTGGCCATACCGAGCTCGCTTGGATCCTTGGCTGCATCTGCCCGCTAGGTCAGCTCGAGCGCATGACCCAATTCAAGGACAAGTCGCGCAAGCAGGAGTCGGTCGACGCCGGGCTACTTTTCTACCCGGTGCTCATGGCCGCGGACATCCTCCTCTATAACGCCTCCCTTGTGCCAGTCGGCGACGACCAGAAGCAGCACCTCGAGCTCGCCCGCGACCTCGCTGAGAAGTTTAATCACCGCTACTCGGATACCTTCAAGGTGCCCGAGCCGTTTATCTCCAAGGTCGGATCGCGTATCATGTCTTTGCAGGACCCGACCGCGAAGATGTCCAAGTCCGACCCCAACCACTCTGCGACGGTATTCATCACCGACCGCCCTGAGGATGTCCGGAAGAAGATCATGTCCGCCGTGACCGATTCGTCCGCCGAGGTCCGTTCCGGCCCCGATAAGCCTGGCGTCACGAATCTACTCTCAATCATGTCGGCTTGCACGGGCCGTTCCGTCGCGACCCTGGAGGGAGAGTTCACCGGCAAGGGCTACGGCGACTTCAAGAAGACCGTCGCCGACGCTGTGGTCGCCACGCTCGACCCCGTCCGCCTCCGCTACGACGAGCTCATCAAGGATCGCGGCGAACTCGACCGTATCTTCAAGTCCGGCGCCGAGCAGGCCCAGGCCACCGCCTTCCGCACGCTCTCCAAAGTCAACCGCAAGGTTGGCTTCGTCGAGCGTCCGCGCTAAACCCCTCTTACCCCGCACCCCTATGAACCGCGAACTCGAGAAACTGCTTAAAGAAAAATGGTTCCTGGTCGCCGCCGACCTCATCGCGGTGTTCGCGATCCTGGTCGCGATGCCTGATAAGCGCGACGGCCTGGAAACCTTTCTCGTCATCTGCGCAATCCTCCTCGCGTCGCTGATTGTGGTCATCCCCGTGCTACAGGAAGGTGGCGGCAAGGCCGAGCGACAGGCTGAGCAAGCCCGTCTCCGCGCCAAGCTCGCTGAGGAGATTGATCTGCAGCGTGATAACGTCCGCGCTGGGAACGAAGCCCTCAACCGCCGCATCGCTGAAGTGGAGATGTCGACGCAGAAGGCTGCTGAAGTCGCGGCTGCCGCGGTCGCTCAGCGCGCTTCGGCGGAGATTAACGCCCTTAAGGCCTCGCTCGCTGTCTTGGAGAAGAAAGTCCAAGAGGCCGGCGCCACCGACGCGCTCGAGGAACTTTCTAGTAAGGTTGACGCGCTTGCCGAAACGGTACGCGCGGTCGTGGCCGACGTTGATGAGGCCGCCGAGGCGCTGGGCAAGGCCAAGGCCGAAGTCACGCAGTCCCTCGAGGCCGAAATTAAATCCGTCCGCGAAGAAATTAAGAAGTCGGCAAAGTCCGCCGAGAAGTCCGTCGACAAAGTCGAAGCTGCACTCGAAACGATCCGTGAGGAGGTGCGAGAGATTCGCGCAAACCCTTCGGTGGCCTCCGCTCCTGAGCGCCCGTCCGTGACGGCGCCGGTGCCGGAGGCCGAGGCTATTTCTGACACCGCCGACGAGGAAGAGGTCGACGAAGAAGTCATCGAGGAGATCGAAGAGGCGCCTACGCCCGTAGCGGAAGCTTCAGAACCGGCCGCGGCTGGCACCGGCACTGCGTTGATCGTCAACCTCATGATTGGTATCGGTAACAAGCCCTTCGTCCGTGGTACTGGCCCTGGGCTTAGCCAGGACAAAGGCGTCCCTATGAGTTTCCTTGGCATCGGCCGTTGGCAGTGGATTTCACCAGATCCGGAGGCGCCCGCCACCATCGAGGTCTGGAAGAACGACCAATCGCCGATGGGCGAGCCGTTACATATTTCTGGCGGCGAGCCCCTGGAAGTCGACGAAGGTCACTTCGGCGGCGGCTGATATGCTGAATTTCCTGGCCGCCTGCGCGTGGCTGGCCGCGGCTGAGCCCGCGCCGCCAGTGCCGGCTCACGTCTATTCGAGCGATACGCCGGTCGCGCTCGTGGCCGGCGAGAAGCTCGCGGAGGTCAGCTATGTCGCTGCCCATTGCACGGCCTTACAACGTCACCTCGAGTTCTCGCTCAACCTGCCGCCCGTGCCGCCGCCACTGGCCCGGCTCGAGGTGGCCGATGTCCCTGGCTTGCCTCCCGTCGCCATGCGGGTCGCTGGCGGGATGGTGTTGGTCGTCGTCCGGCTCGGTGACGGTAAGGTTGCGCCATCTCGGGCGGCCGAGGCCGCCGCGCAGGCTTGGTTGGCAAGAGTTGCTATGGCCGGAGGTAAGTCGGCTTCTGCGGCCGAGCCTTGGGCGCGGCAGGCTTTGGCGTGCGAGATCGTCGCGCAGTTACGGCCGTCCATGAATGATTTCTGGTATCGCGAAGGCCGTCAGGCGATTCCTTCCACGCTGCCCGACATCATCGCCGGCAAGGCCCCTGAGCGAGAGGCTTTCCTTTTCTGGCGGGCGCTCCGTCAGACGCTGGGAGC